>CANGJI010000047.1 GCA_947454135.1 Sphingomonadaceae bacterium | reverse complement strand
CGAGCGAAGTCGAGACACCAAGCGCGGCGTGTGGTGTCTCGACTTCGCTCGACACGAACGGCTTCCTTCAAGTCTCGTCATCCCCGCGCAGGCGGGGATCCAGCGCGAGGGAACGCTGTGGCCGCTCTGGATCCCCGCCTTCGCGGGGATGACGAGAGGGGGAGTGGGCGCGGGGATGACGAAGGTTGGCATGGGGCGGCGGCGAGATGCCAAATCTGCAACCCGCGCCGCACAAGTCCCCAAATCCTTGCACCCCGCGCCCCCTGCGGCTAACCGGCGTGCCCATGAAGTACGTCAGCACCCGGGGCCAGGCGCCCTCGCTCGATTTCGAGGGCGTGACCCTCGCCGGCCTCGCCTCGGATGGCGGGCTCTATGTGCCCGAGCGCTGGCCGACGTTCACCAAAGACGAAATCGCCGCGATGGCGGGGCTGCCTTATGCGGAGCTCGCCCAGAAGGTCATGCAGCCTTTCGTGGGTGACTGCATCGCGCCGGAGCGTCTGCTGGAGCTGACGCGCGAGGCCTATGGCCGCTTCTCCCATGCCGCCGTCACGCCGCTGGTCCAGCTCGACGAGCGCCAGTGGCTGCTCGAGCTGTTCCACGGACCGACGCTGGCGTTCAAGGACGTGGCGCTGCAATTGCTTGGCCTGCTGTTCGAGGAATTCCTTTCCAGGCGCGACGATCACCTGACCATCGTTGGCGCAACCTCGGGCGATACCGGCTCGGCGGCGATCGATGCGGTGGCGGGCCGCGCCAAGGTCGATATCTTCATGCTCCACCCGCATGGCCGCGTCTCCGATGTGCAGCGGCGGCAGATGACCACGGTGCTCGCGCCCAACGTCCACAACATCGCCATCGACGGCAGCTTTGACGATGCGCAGGCGATGGTGAAGCGCATGTTCAACGATGGCGCGATGACCAGCCGCTTCGGCATTGCCGCAGTCAATTCGATCAACTGGGCGCGGCTGATGGCGCAGGTGGTCTATTATTTCGCCGCCGCGCTGCAACTGGGCGCGCCGCAGCGCCGGGTGGCATTTTCGGTGCCCACCGGCAATTTCGGCGATGTCTTCGCCGGCTATGTCGCTGCGCAAATGGGACTCCCCATCGAACAGCTGATCGTCGCCACCAACATCAACGATATTCTGCACCGCGCGCTCTCCACCGGCGACTATTCGGCCGGCACGGTGACGCCGACTGCGGCACCTTCGATGGACATTCAGGTCTCTTCGAACTTCGAGCGGCTGCTCTATGATGCGGGCGGGCGCGATGGCGCGGCGATCCTTGCGCAGATGAAGCAGTTCGAGAGCACCAAGGCGATGCAGCTGACCAATGCGCAGCGCGAGGCGTCGGCCGCCCTGTTCACCAGCGCGCGGGCGGATGCGGCTCAGATGGCCAAGGCGATGCGCTGGGCCTACGAATCCTGCGCCGAAGTGCTCGATCCCCACACCGCGATCGGTCTGCATGCCGCGCGAGTCGCGGCCGGCCTTTCCGCCGACGTCCCGGTGGTGACGCTGGCAACCGCGCATCCGGCCAAGTTCGGTGATGCCGTTGAGCGCGCGACGGGCGTGCGGCCCGGCTTGCCGGCGCGCGTGGGCGATCTGTTCGAGCGCGAGGAAGCCTATACGCGCCTGCCCGGCGATTACGACACCATCGCCGCATGGATCGCCGAGCGCGCGACACCCCGAGCCGGCTGAGGTGGCCAAGCTCGACCTTCAGGCCAAGCTGATGATCGGGCCGGGCTGGGATCAGTTCGGCCTCATCGACAGTGGCGACGGGCGCAAGCTTGAGCGCTACGGCCCCTATCGCTTCATCCGGCCCGAGCCGCAGGCGATGTGGGCACCGCGGCAGGCGGTCTGGGATGCCCACGGCGAATTCGTGCCGGGTTCCGACGAGGACGGCGGCGGGCGCTGGACTTACGCACAGCCCGTGCCGCGCGAAGGCTGGCCGCTGGCATGGCGCGGGATCGGCTTTACCGCGCAGTGCACGCCTTTCCGGCACCTCGGCTTCTTCCCCGACATGGCCCCGGTGTGGGACTGGATGGGCGAGCAGCTGGAGGGCAAGGCAGAGGCCGCGACGCTCAACATGTTCGGCTATACCGGCGTCGGCACCATGGCGCTTTCGCGCTTTGGCCCGGTGACGCATGTCGATGCCTCGAAGAAGGCCGTGGCACAGGCGCGGGCCAATGCGGCGGTCGCGGGGCTGGAGGACCGGCCAGTGCGCTGGATCGTCGACGATGCCGCCAAGTTTGCCGCACGCGAAGTGCGGCGCGGGCGGCGCTATGCCGGAATCATCCTCGATCCGCCCAAGTTCGGACGCGGGCCGGATGGCGAAGTCTGGCGGCTGGAGGAGAACCTCCCCGCGCTGATCGCCGATTGCGCGCGGCTGCTCGATGCCGAAAGCCGGTTCCTGTTCCTCACCGTCTATGCCGTCCGCATGTCCTCGCTCGCCATCGGCGGGCTGCTGGCCGAAGCGCTGGCAGGGCTGCCGGGCACAGTGGAGCACGGTGATCTTGCGATCCGCGAGGATGGTGAGAATGGCCGCATCCTCCCCACCGCGATCTTCGCGCGCTGGTCCAACCCCGGAACATAAGCAAATCTGGGGCGGCCCCACACTGGACAAGGGGGCGGCGGGGTGTCAGAGGCGCGCCCCGTGAACGATAGCCTCATCCTTGAAGTCGCCAACATCGAGACCGATGTTCTCACCGGGATCTACTCGGAGGAGACCGGGCGCCCGCAGCCGCTGCGCATCTCGATCATCGCGGCGCTGGCCCCGCAGGACCGCTACACCCCGGATTGCCCGCTGACAGCGAGCAAGAACTACATGGACCTCAAGCACGCCGCGACCGAAGGCTTGCCCAAAGGCGTCCATTTCCAGCTGATCGAATCGGTGGCAGACCACATATGCGAGACGCTGTTCCTCCAGGACAGGCGCGTTGAGCGTGTCACAGTGAAGATCGTCAAGCTGGCGATCAGCGAGCGCGGTGAGGAAATCGGCATGACGCTTACCCGGCATCGGCGCGACTGAGCATGGCGGCTCAGCCTGCTCATGCGCCTGCCCGTCCGCTTGCGCTGGTTACCGGGGGATGGCGGCGCATCGGTGCGGCAATCGCCCGCGCGCTCGCCACGGCAGGGTATGACCTTGCTCTCCACGCGCACAGTGCGGCAACTTTCGACCGCACCTTCGCCGATGAACTCGAACGCCTGGGGGCGGCGGTTCATCCGCTGGCGGCAGACCTCTCCGATGCTACGGCGGTGAGCCGCCTGCCCGCCGAGGCCATGGCGCTGGCCGGCCGGGCGCCCACGCTGCTCGTCAACTGCGCGGCGCTGTTTCGCGAGGACTCTGCGGCGACAGTGACGGGCGCAATGCTCGACGAGCATCTGGCGGTGAACCTGACCGCGCCGGTATTGCTCACGCGGGCGCTGGCCGAGCTTGCTCAGGGCGAGGCTGCGGTCGTCCATATTCTCGACCAGCGGGTGCTCAATCCGGTGCCGGACCAGCTGAGCTACACGCTTTCCAAGCAGGCGCTCCATGCCGCCGTGCGCACGCTGGCGCGCAGTCTTGCGCCGCGCGTCCGGGTCAATGCCGTCGCGCCGGGGCTCACCCTGCCGACACCGGACTACACCGAGGAGCAATGGCTGCGCCTCACTGCGCTGATGCCGCTTGAACGGTTGGCGAGCCCCGGCGAAATCGCCGATGCGGTCGTCTTCCTGGCGCAGGCGCATGCCGTCACCGGCCAGACTATTTTTGTTGATGGGGGCGCGCACCTTGAATCTTTTGCGCGGGACTTCGTATACCTAGAGACATGAACAGCCCCGTATCGCCTCTGGTTGACCGCTTCGCGCGCCGCATAACCTACTTGCGGCTTTCGTTGACCGACCGCTGCGATCTGCGCTGTTCCTACTGCATGCCCGAGCGCATGACCTTCCTGCCACGCGCCGAAGTGCTGACGCTCGAAGAACTGCACGAAGTGGCGCTCGCCTTCATTGCCCGCGGCGTGCGCAAGATCCGGCTGACCGGCGGCGAACCGCTCGTGCGCCGTGACATGATGCAGCTGGTCCGCGCGCTCGGTCGCAAGATCGATGATGGCAGCCTCGACGAGCTGACATTGACCACCAACGGCACGCGCCTCGCCGAATTTGCCGAGGATCTGGCGGCCGCCGGGGTAAAGCGAATCAACGTCTCGCTCGATACGATGGACCGCGCGAAGTTTGCCGAGCTGACCCGGCGCGACAGCCTGCCGCAGGTGCTCGAAGGCATTGCCGCAGCCAAGGCGGCAGGGATCAGGATCAAGCTCAATGCCGTGGCGCTCAAGGGCATCAACGAGCACGAACTGCCCGACCTTATCGCCTGGGCGCACGGCGAAGGCCATTCGGTCACGCTGATCGAGGTCATGCCGCTTGGCGAGATCGAGGGCGACCGGTTCGATCACTACCTTCCGCTCGATGCCGTTCGCCGCGATCTCGAGCAGCGCTGGACGCTGACGGCGAGCGATGCGCGTACCGGCGGACCGGCGCGCTATGTCGATATTGCCGAGACGGGTGGACGGCTGGGCTTCATTACGCCGCTGACCGGCAACTTCTGCGAAGGCTGCAACCGCGTGCGCGTCACCGCCACCGGCCAGCTGTTCATGTGCCTCGGCGGCGAGGGCAAGGTCGACCTGCGCGCCGCGCTGCGCTCGGAGAACCCGGAGGCCGCACTCGCCGAAGCATTCGCCCGCGCCATGGGAGAAAAGCCGGAACGCCACGGCTTCGTGATCGACAAGCCCGGTGCTGCGCCTGCTCTGGCGCGCCACATGTCGATGACGGGCGGCTGAGATGCCGGCAAAGCTCGTGTTTCTTGGCCGGCTGGAAGACATCGCCGGCATGGGCGAACTTGCCGTGACGCCAGCGCCGCTCGAACTCGTCCTCGCCGCGCTCGATCCCGCGCTGGCGGTGGAACTGCTGGGCGAACGCGTCCGCATGGCGCTCAACGGGTCGCTGCTGAGCGATAACGAGGCGGTCGTGCTGGCGGAGGGGGACGAACTCGCCTTCCTGCCGCCGGTCAGCGGGGGCTGACGTGGCAGTTTCCGGGCCTGCCGTGCGCCTTCTGGGTGAGGACTTCTCGCCCACCGATGAACTGGCCGCCTTCACCGCTGCGCACCCCGAGGCGGGCGGCATTGTCAGCTTTCTCGGGCAAGTGCGCTGCGAGGGCGGCGTACAGGCGGTCGAGGCGCTGGAACTCAAGCACTACGCCGCGATGACCTTGCCGGGGATGGAAGCGCTTGCCGCCACCACCGCGAAGCGCTGGGCGCTCGATGGTCTTCTTATCGTCCACCGCTTCGGCGTGATGCGTCCGGGCGATCCGATCGTGCTGGTCGCCGCTGCCGCGCGGCACCGCCGGGATGCCTTTGCGGCGGCCGATTTCGCGATGGATCACTTGAAGAGCCAGAGCTGGTTCTGGAAGCGCGAGAAGACGGCGGCTGGCTGGCGCTGGATCGAACCGCGCGCCGACGATCACCGCGATCTCGCGCGCTGGCTCTAGCTGCTAGCTGCCCAGCTGACTGCCGAGTGCGGCGATCGTGCGGTCTTCGGCCGCGAGCAGGTCGCCCACTTCGCGCCGCGCAGGCGTGATCGCGGCAAGGTCTGCGTCCGAACCGATGGCTGCCTTCTCGGTCGCGGCAATCTGCAACCGGTCGAGGTCTGAAAGCGGGATCATGCCTTCCCCACGCGCCGAGGTGAGCCCGGCCAGCGCGATTGCGGCGCGGCTCCACGCCTCGGTGCCGGGCGCTGCGCCCTTGGCGGCGTTCACCAGCTTTGCCGCATCACCCTGCTGCGCGGTGAAGCGGGCATGGGCGGCAAGGGCCGCTTCGCGCAGGGCGGCGACTTTCGCGATCAGCTGCGCGCTTGCCGCTTCGCCGGTGGACTGCGCGGGCGCCGAGGTCTGTCCGCCGTTGTAGGCGCGTTCGGCGGGGCGGATCGCCAGCGACGGAAAGTGCGAGCGCTGCGCATTGCAGCCACAAAGTGCGAGCAGGATCGCCAGCGGCCCGACAAGGCGAATATGCTCGATGCGGATGGACATGAAAGCCATGCCAGGGCCATAGAGTCTTTTGCGTGAGCGGGGAAGCGCTGCCATGCTCGACCCCCGAGGCTCGCTTTTCGCCAGCCTGCGGCGTTGACATGAGGTCCCCGTTCGATTAACCGCGCCACTCTTTCCGGGCCTCCGCAATCGTGCGGAGATTCGGCCATGCTGTCTGATGGGTGCGATTCGCAAGTCATCGGGCGGCCAGACACTTGAAACGGATAGCAGGAACCATGTTCGCAATCGTGCGCACGGGCGGCAAGCAGTATCGGGTTGCCGCCGGAGACAAGATCGCGGTCGAGAAGCTGGCGGGTGAAGCCGGCGACACGATCACGCTGACCGACGTCCTTCTTGCAGGGAACGAAGGCGTGCTCGCGGATGCCAAGGGCGTGACCGTTTCGGCCGAGATCATCGCGCAGGCGAAGTCCGAGAAGGTGATCGTGTTCAAGAAGCGCCGTCGGCACAACTATCGTCGCCGCAACGGCCACCGCCAGCAGATGACCCTGCTGCGCATCCTCAGCGTCGCCTGATCGCGGCGCTCGGCAAGATTCTCGGAGTAATCTGAAATGGCACACAAGAAAGCAGGCGGCTCTTCGCGTAACGGTCGCGATTCGGCAGGCCGCCGCCTCGGCGTCAAGAAGTTCGGCGATCAGCACGTGATCGGCGGCAACATCATCATTCGCCAGCGCGGCACGAAGGTCTACCCGGGCGCCAATGTCGGCATCGGCAAGGATCACACGCTGTTCGCCCTCGCCGAAGGCAAGGTGCGTTTCCACTCGGGCAAGCTTGGTCGCAAGTACGTCTCGGTGGACATGATGGCTGAGGCCGCAGAGTAACCGGATGGTCATTCAGGGCCATCCTCATGGGATGGCCCCCGCCGGCTCGAACGAGCCGGCTTGACGAGGGAGAGGGGCCAGCCCGTCTCCCTTTTTTCGTGTCTCCCTCACCCCCGGAACCTCCTGCCGCAAATAGGGCGCGTACGGATCCGGATCGCCATATGCCTGTCATTTCCTCCGGTTAGCGGCTGGAGGCACTTGAGGGGCGGATGAGGAGACGAAAGATGTTCATTCGCAGTGAAAGGTTGTTCCTGCGCCCCGCCTGGCCGGAAGACTGGGCCGAACTGCACAGCGTGATCGACGATGCGGACGTTGTGCGCAATCTTGCCCGCGCGCCCTGGCCTTACCGGGCCGAAGACGCGCGCTGGTTCGTCAATCGCGCACAGAACCCGCGCCACCCTGATTTTCTGGTGACACTGCCCGGCGCCGATGGAGCGCAGATCATCGGCTGTGCCGGCATTGCGCCTGGCGAGCAGGGCGGAGTCGAACTCGGCTATTGGATCGCCCGCGATCACTGGGGCCAGGGCTTTGCCACCGAAGCTGCACGGGCGGTGCTCGGCCTCGCGCGGACCTTGGGCCATGACCGGGTCGAGGCCAGCCACTTCCTCGACAATCCCGCATCGGGCCGGGTTTTGCGCAAGCTGGGCTTCATGCCCACCGGCGAACACCGGCCGCGCCGCAGCGAAGGGCGCGGCACTGTCGTGACGAGCGTGGTCTATCACATCCGCCTCGGCGAGGCAGGCAATGGTGATGGCGGCGGCGACGATCAGGTTCCGATGCGACGCGCGGCCTGATCCCCCGGTTCCTCTTGCCCCGCGCGCGCTGGAGTTCTAGGCATCAAGGCTCCAGCGCGCGGGGGTAGGCGCGCGCTGCAAGGGGAAAATCGACCCGCACGATGTCCGTTCGCAAGCGCCTCAGTCCTGAAGAAAGCCGTATTGCCGCCCTCGAAGCCGCGCGTGCCCTGCTGATCGAAGCGGGTCCGCAGGCGGTGACGCTGAAGGCCGTCGCCGGCCGGATCGGGCGGACCCATGCCAATCTCCTGCACCATTTCGGTTCGGCCTCGGGCCTCCAGAAGGAACTCGCGCGGCATCTGGCGGAAACGATCTGCGTGGGGATTCGCGAGGCGGTCATCGCCAGCCGTTCGGGCATCGGCAGCCCTCGCGATGTCGTGGACCTGACCTTCGATGCCTTCGACCGCGAAGGCGCAGGCGCGCTCGCTTCGTGGATGCTGCTGACGGGCAATGAGGATGCGCTCGATCCGATCGTCGATGTGATTCACGACCTTGTGATCGAACTCAACGAATTCGGTTCGGACACGATGCGCGGGACGACGCTGACCCTTGTGTTGATGGCGCTGGGTGACGCGCAGATGGGTGGCCCGCTGAGCCAGGCGCTGGAACTGCCGCGTACGGCGGCGCGCGATTATGCCGTGCAGATGCTCGATGCAGCGACCGAGCAGGCCAAGCTTACGCAGGCGGGCTGAGGTCCATCCACGCCGGCGCGAGGTCAGCGGGAATATCCTCGACCCTGCGGTGATCGACGGCAAGCCCGATCTCGGGATAAGCGGCGCGCTGGCGGGCCGGGTCTGATGCGGCGAGCGGCACCACCACCAGCCGCCGGTTCACCTTCTGCCGCCAGTTCATCCGCGCGGTGTTTTCCTGCCCCACATAGCAGCCCTTGGTGAAGCTCACGCCGTTCAGCTCCACCGCATTGGTTTCGAGCCAGAGCGTCTGCTCGCTGCCGAGTTCGGCGAGACCTTCCGGAACCCCGTGAGCGAGTCGGTGCGCCAGCCATGCGGCATCGGCAGGGGTGTCATCCGCGCTTGCGGGAGCGATCCAGCGATGGCCAAGCGCCGCAAGCCGCGGGTCCGTCGGCTCGCCCTGCGGCTCCCAGTAGACGCCAAGCGCCGAATCCTGCGCAATCGCGATGCGGCGGCGCAGGCGGTAGAGGGAAAGGCGCCTGACGAGGGCCGGTGCCGCGGCGGTCTCGCAATCGAGCAGCAAGTCCTTCCCGTCCTGCCAGACCAGAAAATCGAACAGCGCCTTGCCTTGCGGGCTGAGCAGGCCCGCCCAGACGGGGAGGGGGCCCTTCACGTCACTCGTCACCAGGCCTTGCAGGAAGGCGGCGACGTCTTCGCTGTCGTCGAGTGGGGAAACCCGCACCAAGGTGCGATTGGTCAAACGGGGTGCGCTCATGCGTGACAGATAGGCACGTCCCGGCCTAAGGGGAAGGGCATGACTGCACCTCACTCGATCACGATCCGCCGCCCCGATGATTGGCACGTCCACCTGCGCGATGGTGCGCTGCTTGCCGGGGTTGCGCCGCACACCGCGCGGCAGTTCGCGCGGGCGATCGTGATGCCCAATCTCTCACCCCCGATGACCGATGTTGCGGGCGTTTCCGCCTATCGGGACCGGATCATGGCGGCCCTGAATGCGGCAATGCCTGAAGGCGCGGACTTCACGCCGCTGATGACGCTCTACCTCACCGATCACACTGATCCGGACGAGGTCGAGCGCGGTCACAGCGCCGGCGTGTTCGTCGCGGCCAAGCTCTATCCTGCCCATGCGACGACGGGCTCGGCCCACGGCGTGACCGATGTGGCGAACATCATGCCGGTCCTCGCGCGGATGGAGAAGATCGGCATGCCGCTCCTCATCCACGGCGAGGTGACCGACAACCATGTCGATATCTTCGACCGTGAGGCGGTGTTCATCGAGCGCACGCTGATCCCGCTGGTCAAGGCGCTGCCGGGCCTGCGCGTGGTGTTCGAGCATGTCACGACGAGCGAGGCGGTACAGTTCGTCGAAAGCGCGGGCGCGAACCTTGCTGCGACAATCACGCCGCAGCATCTCCATATCAACCGCAATGCCATGCTCGTCGGCGGCATCCGCCCGCACGCCTATTGCCTGCCGGTCGCCAAGCGCGAGCATCACCGGCTGGCGCTGCGCAAGGCGGCGACTTCGGGCAGCCCGCAGTTCTTCCTCGGCACCGACAGCGCGCCGCATGCCAAGCACCTCAAGGAAGCAGCCTGCGGCTGCGCGGGCATCTTCAACGCGCCCTTCGCGCTCGAAAGCTACATCAAGGTGTTCGAGGAGGAAGGCGCGCTGGACAAGTTCGAAGGCTTTGCCAGCGAGCACGGCCCGCGCTTCTACCGCCTGCCGCTGAACGAAGGCACGGTAACGCTGGAGCGCGCGCCGGTGACCGTGCCGGACGAGATCGACGTGGGCGAGACCATGGTGGTCCCCTTCCACGCCGGTGAGACGCTGGGCTGGCGTTTTCGCGCCTAGGCGGACGTCCTGGTGTGTGCGTTCATGCGCGCCTGATGGAACATGTCCCAGCTGAACAGGGCGAGGGCAGTCCAGATCAGCACGAAGCAGATCGTGCGTGAGGCATCGAGCGGCTCGCCCCACAGGAAGTGGCCGAGCAGGAAGCCGATGCTGGGCGTGATGAACTGGGCAAAGCCCATGGCGGACAAGGTCAGCCGCCGCGCGGCATAGCCGAACAGCAGCAGCGGGATCGCGGTGAACAGGCCGCCGAACATCAGCAGTACCGCCGTCTCCCACCCAGCGGCCATGCTTGATCCGCCGCCCGCCCCGCTGCCGGTCCAGGCATACCAGCCGACCACCGCGAAGGCGGGAAACAGGCTCACCCCGGTTTCGATGGTCGCGGCTTCCAGCGCGCCGGCGGGGATGACCTTCCGGGCGAAGCTGTAGAGCGCGTACGTCACGCCGAGGGCGATGGAGACGAGCAGCATGTCGACCTCGCCAAAGGCCAGGAGCGCGATGCCCGTGGCGGCGAGGATCACGGCGGCCCACTGCATCCGGCTGAGCCGCTCATGCAGGAAGACCGTGCCGATCAGCACATTGATCAGCGGCATGAGGTAGTAGCCGAGGCTGGTCGCAAGGACATGACCGGTGACGACCGCAATGAAGAAGATCAGCGAATTGCTGGCGGTCAGCGCGGCGCTGATCGTCAGGCGCAGCAGGACGGCGCGGTTGCGCAGGGTGGCGACAAGCGCTCCGCCCTGGCGCTGCAACGCGATGATCGCGAGGCAGATCGGCATGCTGCAGATGATCCGCCACGCCAGCAGCTCGGGCGCGGGAACGGCAACGAGCAGCTTGAAGTAGATCGGCAGCAACCCCCAGAAGGTGTAGGTCGCGATGGCGGCGACGGCACCGTTGTGGCGGGAGGATGCTGCTGACATGGCGCGGCCCATGGCAGCACCGGCGCGCACCACCAAGCATCAAAATGACATGGCTCCCATTAGATCTGGTGACGCTGGGTTAACCACGCATGGTGCAAAGGGGGTGCGGATGAGCCTGCGTCACACCCTGCTTGCGTTCCTTGTCGCCGCGCTGGCCGCCTGTTCGGCCGAGGCGCCGCATGCGCGTGGCGGTGATGAAGGGCCGGTGCATGATCCGGTGATGACGGCGGCGATCGAGGGCCAATTGATGGTCGATCCCGATCTTTCGCAGTCCAACAACCGCAATTTCGCGGTCGTCCCGGCAGGGCCCGCCGATCCCTCGCTGCCGCTGCCCGATCCGAAGAACTAGGCTTCAGGTATCCCTGAGCCCCACGCCGATCGTGGCGCGCGGTTGCTCCATCTCGACCGACGAGACCGGATAGGCGCACGAATCGGCGGTGTAGTAGCCGCCGGGGCGATTGTTGCCGGACAGGCCGACCCCGCCAAACGGCGCGGCGGCGGTTTCGCCGATGGTTGGCCGGTTCCAGTTGACGACTCCGGCGCGGACATTGGCCCAGAAGCGGTTGTAGTCCTGCGGTGAGCCGCCGATCAGCGCCGCGACAAGGCCGAAGCGGGTGTTGTTGGCCTCGGCGATGGCTTCATCGAAATCATCGACCGCAATGACCTGCAGGAGCGGTCCGAACAGCTCGACATCGGGCCGCTCGTCGATCTTGGTCACGTCGATGATGGCCGGGCTGACGAAGGGCAGGTCTTCGCGCAGGCGGGTCATGTGCTTGATCGCGCGGCCACCGTTCGAGAGCAGGTAGACGAAGCTTTCGGTGAGGCCATCGGCGGCGGCATTGTCGATCACCGGGCCCATGAACGGGGTCGGCGTGTCGAACGGAGCGCCGACGATCAGCCGCTCGGTCAGTCGGCGCACTTCGGTGATCACCGCGTCGTACATCGTGGACTTCACGATCAGTCGCCGCGCCGAAGAGCAGCGCTGCCCCGCGCTGGTGAAGGCCGATTGCACGACAATGGCGGCGGCATCGACGATCTTGGGTGTATCCCACACCACCACCGGATTGTTGCCGCCGAGTTCGAGCGCAATGAGCTTGCCCGGATTCGAGGCGAGCTTGCGATTGATCGCGACTCCGGCGTGCGCCGAGCCGGTGAACAGCACGCCATCGACATTGTCGTGCAGCGCCAGCGCCTGACCTTGCTCGGGGCCGCCGAACAGCACTTGCACCACGGCAGCCGAAATGCCGGCGCGGTGGAAGCAGCGGGAAAGGAGTTCGCCCGTCGCGGGCGCCTTTTCCGATGGCTTGAACACCACGACATTGCCGGCAATCAGCGCCGGGATGATCTGCGCGGCGGGCAGCAGCGCGGGCATGTTGTATGGGCTGATCACCGCGAGTACGCCATGCGGCTTGTGGCGGACGGCGCTGGTGCCGTTGAGCGCGCTGTCGAGTTTGCGCTGCGCGGTGCGCTCGGCATAGGCGCGCACCGACGCTTCGACCTTGTCGATCACGCTGTCGACTTCGCCGCGCGCTTCCCACAGCGGCTTGCCGGTTTCGCGGGCTATCGAGTTGGCGAGCTTCCCGGCTTCCTTGCGGACTTCATTGGCAAAGCGGCGCAGCAGTTCGATGCGGGTGGAAAGCGGCTGCGCGGCCCATAGCGGCCAGGCACGGCGCGCCCGGGACACCACGTCATCGGCGTCGCCGATCCGCCCACGCCACAGTTCCGAACCCGATGCTGGTTCGAAAGAGACGAGTTCGCCGGTGGACACGTTTGCGCTTGGCCTTCCTCTGCCTTGCCTCTGGGGCCGCTCAGGGCCGCGGGAGTGTGAGGCCTATGGCATGGTAGTGGTAACCAGACAAGAAACCCCTACCGCGCAAATGCGTATGTTTCAGGTGTGCCCTGCCGGGCGCGGTGGCGCGCCGTGTGCTTCGCCCATGCGGCGCAGGGCGGCGATCTTGGCCTCCAGCAACGACCAGTCGTCGCTCTCGGCAATCGGCGCCCAGATCGCTTCGACCTCGTCGATCAGCATGGATTGCGGGGCAGGATCGTTCCAGTAGGGATGGGTGTCCGCCAGCGGTTCATACTCGGCGAGCGCGTCGCCGAGCGCGCCGGGAGCATTGCCCCGGCCCCCTCGATAGCGGAAGAAGAAGGCATCCGGGCCTTCGCCGCTTTCGGTCATGGCCTGTTCGCAAAGCCCGATCAGCGCGGTGTCCGCCTCGATCCCGCGTTCCACCACGCCAAGCCGCCAGCACCAGCGCCGGGCCATCGCTGCGCGGTAGTGGTCCTCGAAGGTGTTGAGCGCCGCGATCAGCGGCGGGGCTTCCTCCAGCGTGCGCAGCGCAACGGCGAGCTGGCCGCAGTTCCAGTGGATCGCCTGCACCTGCCGTCCGAAGGCATAGAGCCCGCTGCTGTCGAAATAGGCGGCTGTGAATGCGGGATCCCAGCGCGGCAACCAGCGCCACGGACCATAATCGAAGCTCTCGCCCGTCACGTTCATGTTGTCGGTGTTGAGCACGCCGTGGACGAAGCCTGCCACGATGTAGCTCGCGGCCATGTCGGCCATCCGTTCGACGACCTGATGGAGCAGGCGGGTAGCGGGGCTCGCATCCGGCGGTCCTGCCGGTCCGGGGAAGTTCCCGAGGCAATAGCCGACGAGCTGGGCCATGTTGTCCGCCTCGTCCAGCGCGGCAAGGCGCTGGAAGGTGCCGATGCGGATGTGGCCGTGGCTGAGCCGCACCATGACCGCCGAGCGGGTGGGCGAAGGCTCGTCCCCGCGCCACAGCGCCTCGCCGGTCTCGATCACCGAGAAGGTGCGGCTGGTGTTCACCCCCAGCGCGCCCAGCATTTCGGTCGCGAGGATCTCGCGCATTGCGCCTTTGAGGGTCAGTCGGCCATCGCCCTGCCGGCTCCACGGCGTCTGGCCCGATCCCTTGGTGCCAAGGTCCATGAGGCGGCCATGGTCGTCCAGCATCTGCGCGTAGAGAAACCCGCGCCCGTCGCCGAGGTCGGGGTTGTATGTCTGGAACTGGTGGCCGTGATAGCGCAGCGCCAGCGGGTGGGGGAGGTTGTCCGGCAAGGGCGCGAACCGGCCCATGTGGCTGATCCACTCCGCATCGGTGAGAGCCTCAAGGCCCACCTCTGCGGCGGCGCGGTCGTTGCGGAAGCGCAGCTTTGTTTCGGGGAAGTCTGCCGGGGCCACCGGATCGCCGATCCAGCTGGCCAGATCGAGAATGCGAGGTGAGGGGCGGTAGATCGCGTCTTGCGGGCTTGGCTGCATCGCGCGATAGTGGGGGCGAAGCGGGCGGCGTGCAAGCGCGCCCCTTTTTTTTCGTGAGCGGAACGCGGGCAGATCAAGGCATGGCAGAAGCGCTGAAAGGCGGAGAAAAGCGCTGGGAAGATCGCAGCTGGACCAGCGGCGACGGCCTCAAGCTGCACTTCCGCGATTATGCGGGAAGCGCCGCGCGTCCGCCGGTGCTGTGCCTGCCGGGGCTCACCCGCAATGCCCGCGATTTCGAGGATCTGGCCGCGCGGCTGGCCAATGAATGGCGCGTGATCTGCCCTGACATGCGCGGGCGCGGGGACAGCGACTATGCCCGCGATCCGATGACCTACACCCCGGCGCATTACGTCGCCGATGTCGAGGCACTGCTCGCGGCGGAAGGGATCGAGCGCTTCATCGCCATCGGCACCTCGCTCGGCGGGCTGATGACGATGATGCTCGCGGCGGCCAACCCGGCCCGCATCGCTGCGGCGGTGATCAACGATGTCGGCCCTGAGATCGAGCCTGCGGGCCTTGCGCGGATCCGCGAATATGTCGGGCAGGGGCGCAGCTACGAAACCTGGGTTCACGCTGCACGCGCGCTGCAGGAAACCAATCGCGCGATCTATCCCGCGTGGCAGCTGCCCGATTGGCTGCGCATGGCCAAGCGCTGCATGGTGATCGGCACCGGCGGGCGCATCGTCTTCGATTACGACATGAACATCGCCGAACCGTTCGAGGCGGAGCAGGGTCCGGCCCCTGCGCCGGAGGTGATGTGGTCGCTCTATGATGCGCTGGCCACGCGCCCCCTGCTCGTGCTGCGCGGGGCGCATTCGGATATTCTGTCTGCCGAGGTTGCAGCGCGCATGGCGGCGCGGTCCCCGTCGGCCGAACTCGTCACCGTGCCCGGGGTGGGCCACGGCCCGACGCTCGACGAGGATATTTCGATTGCCGCCATCCAGCGGCTGCTGGCCCGCGCGGCGTGATCGCCAGACCATGAGCAGACGGCCATGATTGCCAAGACGTCCGGCAAGCGGCTCCATCTGCTGCACCTGCATTCCACGTTCGATGCAGGCGGCAAGGAGCGGCGCAGCACCAGCCTGATCAACCGCTTCGGCAAGGCGGTCGATCACAGCATCGTCTCCGCGCAGCCGGGGGCGCTGGGCGCGCGCGAGCAGATCAATCCGGGGCTTCCGGTGCATTTCCCGTTCGGCTTTCCGTCCTTGCAGGGCCGCTTCGGCGTGCGCCGCCTGCAGACGCTGGCCCGCGCGATGCAGGGCTTCGATCTCATCCTCACCTACAACTGGGGGGCGATGGACGCGGCGATGGCCCATGCGCTGTTTGCCCCCTCGATGGGTCTGGCGCCGCTGATCCACCACGAGGACGGCTTCAACGCCGACGAGGCGCAGCGGCTGAAGCCCACGCGCAACTGGTATCGCCGCGTTGCGCTCGCGCGGGCCAGCGCGCTGATCGTCCCGTCGCAGCGGCTGGAGCGCGTGGCGCTCGAGGCATGGCACCAGCCTGCCGCGCGGGTCCACCGCATCGCCAACGGCATCCCGGTGAAGGACTACGATCCCGCGAGGGCCAGGCGGGTGCGCGCCGATGCATTGCCGCGTGTGGTCAAGCGGCCGGGCGAAAAGTGGCTGGGCACGCTCGCCGGCCTCCGCCCGGTCAAGGCACTGCCCCGGCTGGTACGGGCCTTCCGCGCGCTGCCCGAGGAATGGCAACTGGTGATCGTCGGCGAAGGGCCGGAGCGCGAGGCGATCATGGCCGAGGCGTTGAAGCTCGAGATCGGGCACCGTGTCCATTTGCCGGGCTTTGTGGCGAAACCGGCGGAAGCGACTGCGCTGTTCGATTTGTTCGCGCTCTCCTCCGATAGCGAGCAGTTTCCGCTTTCCGTTGTCGAAGCAATGGCTTCGGGGCTCGCGGTGGCCAGTCCTGCGGTGGGTGACGTGGCCGATATGGTCGCGCCGGAGAACGCGCCGTTCATCACCCCGCCGGGTGACGAGGCCGCGCTGGGGGCGGCCTTGCTGCGCTTGGCGAGTGATGAAACGCTTCGCCGCCAGCTCGGCGCGGCCAACCAGCTGCGCGCGCGGGACCAGTTCGACGAGGGCGTCATGGCGCAGCGTCACGCGGCGATTTATGCGGCCGCACTGGGGCTTCCGGCGTTTCCGTAAAGCTGCGGGACAGTATCAGCGTGTCAAACCGGTTGAATTGGCAGGCCCCCCTGCTAAACAGCCGCATTCGTTAACCCAGCGACCTGAAAGCGCAGTCTTGGCCCTGACTCCGACCAGTCCTCCGAATAGCCCGACGGGCAATACCCCCGGCAACAGCAAGGACGCCGCCGCGCAGGAAACTTTCCTGCGGGAAGTGGACGATGCCCTGCGCGAGGATCAGCTGCGCAACCTGCTGCTCAATCGCGGGCGTCCGATTCTGGCGCTGGTGGTGGGCGGCCTCCTCGGCCTCGGCGGCTGGCTGTGGTACAACGATCATCAGGCAAGTCTGCGCGACCAGCAGAGCGAAACGTTCGTGACCGCGCTCGATGCGCTCCAGGCAGGCCGCAACCAGACCGCCAAGGACGGGATGGACCCGCTCGCGAAGTCCGGCAATCCCGGCTACCGCGCCGCCGTGCAGATCACCGAGGCCGGCATTGCCGAACAGGCTGGCAAGGCTGATGCTGCTGCCAAGCAGTTCGCCGCCGTGGCTGCCGATGGCGCCTTGCCCGGCCCCTACCGCGATCTTGCCACGATCCGCGAGATTGCCGCCAATTTCGACAAGCTGCCGCCGCAGACCGTGATCGACCGGCTGAAGCCGCTTGCGGTGCCGGGCAAGGCATGGTTCGGCAGCGCGGGCGAACTCGTCGCGCTTGCTTACCTCAAGCAGAACAAGACCGAAGCGGCGGGCGCACTGCTCGCCTCGATCGCCAAGGACAAGGCCGTTCCCGATACGCTGCGCCGGCGCACCCGTCAGCTTGCCGGGCAGCTCGGTGTCGATGCCGTGGACAATCCGGCTGCTGCCGTCATCGGCAGTGAAGCACAGTAACGATATATGCGGGATGGGAATTGAGGATATGACCGGAGCCAAACTGATCCGGCGCACTGCCGTTTCCGCCATGGTTGTCGTTGCGTTGGCGCTGAGCGGCTGCGGGATCACCAAGGGCAAGACGAAGTCGACCCCGACCGTGGGCGTCCGCGTGCCGATTCTGTCGAAGATCGAATCGGGCACCAAGGTGGACGAGGGCATGTCGGCGCTCGACGTCGTCCTGCCGGTTGCCGAAGCCAATTCCGATTGGGAACAGGCGGGCGGCACCGCATCCAAGTCCTATGGCCACCTCGTGCTGGCGGAAGCACCGCGCAAGCTGTGGACCGCGCGCATCGCCGGCTCCAGCCCCAAGCAGCGCCTTGCCGCAGCGCCCGTCATCGGCGGTGGCAAGCTCTATGTCATGGATACCGAGGGCCTCGTTCACGCCTTCGACGCCAAGACCGGACATCAGGCATGGGAAGACGCCTTCCGTCTCCCCATGGCGACGGCATCCGTGTTCGGCGGCGGCGCCGCTTACAACGACGGCAAGGTGTTCATCACCACCGGTCTCGGCGAAGTTGCCGCCATCGATGCGGCGGACGGCAAGGTGATCTGGCGCGTGAAGCCGGCGGGTCCGCTGCGCGGCAGCCCGACGATCGCGTTCGGCGGCGTCTATGTGATGACGCAGGACAACCAGATCATCGCGCTCAATGTCGCTGACGGCTCGCAACTGTGGAGCGAATCCGCCTCGGTCGCGCAGACCGGCGTGTTCGGCGTCGCTGCTGCGGCGGCTGGGCAGGGCACGATCGTTGCGGGCTACAGCTCGGGCGAACTCGTCGCCTACCGGTATGAAAACGGTCGCCAGCTTTGGTCCGACGCACTGGCGCGTACCTCGATCGCGACTTCGGTCTCGACGCTCACCGATATCGACGCCGATCCGATCGTCGAGCGGGGCCGCGTCTACGCGCTCGGTCAGGGCGGGCGCATGGCCGCCTACGAACTCGTGACCGGCCAGCGAGTGTGGGAACTCAATCTTGCCGGCATCTCGACCCCGGCGGTTGCGGGGGACTGGATCTTCACGCTGACCGACGAGGCCAAGCTCCTGTGCATCGCCAAGGCCACCGGCAAGGTGCGCTGGATCGCGCAGATGAAGCCCTACCGCAGCGTCAAGAAGAAGAAGGGCCGCATCTTCTGGACCGGCCCGGTGCTGGCGGGCGATCACCTGTGGATGGCGAACTCGGAAGGCGAACTCGTCGCCGCTTCGGTTACCGACGGTGCGGTGAAGCGTCATGCGAAGCTCGGCGCGCCGGTCACCCTGGCGCCGGTCGTGGCCGGCGGCGTGATCTACGTCCTCGACGACAGCGGGCATATCAACGCGTTCAAGTGACCGTCTGCCAAGCGATGGCGGCCTGCTGCGGCGCCTCGGTTCTTGCCGGGGCGTCAACGCTTTTCTCATAGGTTCCTGTTAACGACGGGGCCATGAGCGCTCCCCAGTCCAGGCCCTCCAGCGACGTTTCGGCCGGTGTCGGCCTGTTCGGCCTTGTCGGCCTCGCGCTGTGGGTGATCCTGTGCCGGAACTGGGCAGGCATTGCCGACGCGCTGGCGCTGCCGGGGCCGCATGCCTCGCTGGCCGGCCCGAACGCGGCGCTGGCCGCCATGTTCTTTTCCGGTTTGCCGATGGTCCTGTGGTCGCTTCTCGTCGACAAGGTTCACCTGCGCGCCTCGACCGGTATCGACTGGGCCAATCCGCGCCCCCTTCGCGATGTGGTCGATGTGTCGATCACCAAGGTCGCCGGGCTCTGGGCGACATGGTCGCTGCTCGGCTTCGTCTATTGCCTGTGCCGGTGGTACTGGCGCGGACAATATCTCTTTGCGATGGACGTGATCTCCGGCCTCGCCCCGCTGCTGTTCATCGCGGCGATCCCCTATGTGCTGTGGCTCGACCGCGTGCTGGTCAATCCGCGCGATGCCTCGTGGCATTTCGGCGCGATGCTGATCGGGCGCGAGACTTACGACAAGGCGGAGGTCGCGCACCATCTGCGCGCGTGGGCGGTGAAGGGCTTCTTCTGCGCCTTCATGTTCTCGATCATCCCGAGCGGCTTCGGCAATGTCGTGCAGATGAATTATGCGGCGGTGCTGGGCGATCCGCTTGCGCTCGGCAACGCGCTGATCGAGACGATGTTCCTCGTCGACGTGCAGATCGCCATGGTCGGCTATCTCCTCACGATGAAGCCGCTCGATGCGCAGATCCGCAGCGCCAATCCCTATCTCGGCGGCTGGGTCGCGGCGCTGATCTGCTATCCGCCATTCATCCTGATGGGCAGCGGCGGCGTGCTGGATTACCGCACCAATGGCGCGGAATGGACGTTCTGGCTGCAGGGCATGCCGGCCCTCGAATGGATCTGGGTCGCGGCCATGGTGCTCCTCACGGGCATCTACGCCTGGGCCACGGTCGCGTTCGGCCTGCGCTTTTCCAACCTCACCTATCGCGGCGTGCTTACGAACGGGCCTTACGCCTTCACCCGTCACCCGGCTTATCTTTCCAAGAACGCGTTCTGGTGGATGTCGACCCTGCCGTGGCTCACCACCACGCATTCGATGGTTGATGCGATCCGCAACACGGTGATCCTCGGCCTCGTCAGCGCAGTCTATTTCTGGCGCGCCAAGACCGAGGAAGCGCATCTCCTCGCGGAGGATGCCAAGTACCGCGAATACCACGCGTGGATGGCCGAGCATGGTCTGGTCACAGGCACGCTGAACCGCATCGGCCGCATGCTGAACCGCAACCGCCCGCGCGTTGAGCCGCCAGTCATCAGCGCGGCGCACCCGGCGGAGTAACCACTCCCGCCTTCGTCATTGCTTCGTTACGCTCGCAATCACGAAAGTTGAGCAGGCGACTAGATCGCCTCGCCCTCGTCCGTTTCGTACAGCCTGATCACGCGGTCGTGAAACCCGAGGCCCGCGCGCGCGGCGACCCACTCGGCCATATGCGCGGACTTCGCATGCGCCATCAGCGCCGGGCGGTCCGTCCAGCGTTCGGCCACATGGAACAGCGCCGGATCGTCAATGTCCTGCGCATAGCTGTACTGGATGCAGCCTGCTTCCGCCCGTGTCGCCTCGGCCACTTTGCGGGCCAGCGGCAGCAGCGCTTCGATGTGCTCTGCCGCCACCCGGAAGGTGCCCATGATGACGAGCATCGCTTAAAGGTCCTCGCCTTCGTCGGTGTCGTAGAGCTTGATGTGGCGCTCTTTCATCGTGAGCCCCGAAAGGATTCCGATCCACTCGGCGACATGCGGCGTCTTGAGGTGTGCGCCCAGCGCCTCGCGGCTCGTCCAGCGCTCGGTGATGTGGAACACCTCGGGATCGCTGATGTCGCGCGAATAATCGTACTGGAGGCAGCCCTCTTCCTGCTGCGTCGCCGCGACGACCTTGCGCGCGGCGGGCAGGACGGCCTCGATGGCCTCGGCGTCGATGCGCAGCTTGCCCATCACGATGATCATTGTTGTTCCCCTCTCCCTCAGTCCGTCAGAAGCTTTTTGCCTCGTAAATCGGATCGACCTTGCCGCCCCATGGGCCGTGATACAACTCAAGCAACCGCTCGGCCGGGGTCTTGCCGGTGCTGACGATCTCGTCGAGCGGATGGAGGTAGCCCGTCTCGTTGTCGCCCGCATCGTTGAGCTTCCCGCGCGCCGCAAGCCCGCCGCGCGCGATCGAAAGCACTTCCGCAGCAATATCCCGCAGCTTGCCGCCGCCCGGAAGCGGCGCATCGAGCCCCAGCTTGGGCACGCTGGCGCGGAGGCGCTCGCGCCCGTCCATGTCCCAGTCCTTCACCAGATCCCACGCTGCATCGAGCGCGGTCTGATCGTAGAGCAGGCCGACCCACAGCGCCGGCAGCGCGCAGATCCGGTTCCACGGACCGCCATCGGCGCCGCGCATTTCAAGGAAGCTCTTGAGGCGCACTTCGGGGAAGGCGGTCGAGAGGTGGTCGATCCAGTCCGAACGCGTCGGCTTCTCGCCGGGCAGGGCAGGCAGCTTGCCGTCGAGGAAGTCGCGGAACGACTGGCCTGCCGCATCGATGTAGCGCCCGTTCCGGAACACGAAGTACATCGGCACGTCGAGCATGTAGTCGACATAGCGCTCGTAGCCGAAGCCTTCGTCGAACACGAACGAGAGCATGCCCGTCCGCGCCGGATCGGTGTCGGTCCAGATGTGGCTGCGATAGGAAAGGTAGCCGTTGGGCTTGCCTTCGAGGAACGGCGAATTGGCGAACAGCGCGGTGGCAAGCGGTTGCAGCGCCAGCGAAACGCGGAACTTCTGCACCATGTCCGCCTCGCTCGAATAATCGAGGTTGGTCTGGATGGTGCAGGTGCGCAGCATCATGTCGAGGCCCATCGTGCCGACGCGCGGCATGTGGCGCAGCATGATGTCATACCGGCCCTTGGGCATGATCGGCAGCTCTTCGCGGGTCTTGTCGGGCCAGAGACCCATGCCGAGGTAGGCAAGGCCGAGCTTGTCACCGATGGTCTTGACCTGCGCGAGGTGGCGGCCGGTTTCGGCGCAGGTCTGGTGCAGGTTTTCGAGCGGCGCGCCGGAAAGTTCGAGCTGGCCTGCGGGCTCGAGGCTCACCGCGCCGTCCGGACCGCCCATCGCGATCACGTTGGGGCCGGTGTCGCTGTCTTCCTCGATGGTCGTCCAGCCATAGTCCTGCAGCGCAAGCAGCAGATCGCGGATGCCGCCCGGTTCGCTGTAGGAAGGCGCGGCGCGGTCCTTGGTGCGATAGACGAACTTCTCGTGCTCGGTGCCGATCCGCCAGGCTTCGCGCGGCTTTTCGCCCTTGGCCATCGGCTCGACGAGCTGGTCGCGGCTCTCGATGACCGGATCGTTGCGATTCGAAACTTGTCTCGTGCTCATGGCGCCTGCGTTAGTGTGCCGCGCGGCCCTGCGCCAGCCGAAAACATGGATAGCGCCATGCCGTGAACCGCATCAGCCCCAATCTCCGCGGGTTCCCATCCATAGCGCGGCTGCGCCAATCGCGGCGGTTTCGGCACGCAGAATGCGGGGGCCGAGCGTGATCGCAAGCGCGGCAGGATGAGCGCGGATCGCGGCGCGCTCGGTGTCATCGAAGCCGCCTTCCGGCCCGATGAGCAGCGCGGCAGGCCCCTGATGTGCGGCAAATGCAGCGGCGGCAGGCGCGCCGCCTTCCTCATCGGCGAAGAACAGCTGCCGTCCTGTCGGCCAGTCGCGCAGCAAGGCCTCCAGCTTCACGGGCTCCGCCAGCGCGGGCAGCGCGGTGCGGGCGCATTGCTCTGCCGCTTCCGTCACGATGGTGCGCGCACGCTCCGGATTGAGCTTGTCCGCCACGCAGCGCCGCGTGACTACCGGGTGGATCGCGCCGACGCCAAGCTCGGTCGCCTTTTCCAGCACGAGGTCGAAGCGGTCCTTCTTGATCAGCGCCGCGCAGAGCCAGAAGTCGGGCACGGCCTCGCGCTCGCGCAGGCGCCGCACGACGGCCAGTGTGACATCCCGCTTCCCCGCCGCGCTCACTTCGGCGAGCCACTCGCCGGTCTGATCGTCGCACAGGATGACCGCGTCGCCGGGGCCCACGCGCATGACCTTGCCAAGGTAGTGCGCTTGCCCGCCTTCAAGCGGTACATGCGCTCCCTCGGCCAGCGGGCCGGGTACGAACAGACGGGGCGCGGACTTCGGCGGCCAGGCGGGGGTTGCAACCATGTCTCGGGCTCTAGCCGATTGCGGGCGCGGGGGCTATGCAGCGGATATGACCGCCGCGCCGGAAATCGTACCCGACACCCAGTATCGCGGCGTGCTGACCGTGCTGCCGCCCACCTTGCGCGATCTCGCGCTGCTCGCCCGGTTCGATCGGCCGATCGGGTGGTGGCTGCTGTTCTGGCCCTGCGCCTGGGGCCTTTTCCTCGCGGGCGGCACCGGGCGATGGGGCATGGCGGCGTGGTTCCTGCTCGGTTCCATCGCGATGCGCGGGGCAGGGTGCGTCTACAACGATATCGTGGATGCCGATCTCGATGCGCGCGTGGCGCGGACCGCCGCGCGGCCCATTGCAAGCGGCGCTATTTCCAGGAAAGTCGCGTGGGGCTGGCTCTTCGCCTTGTGCGGCGTCGGCCTCGTCGTCCTGCTGCAATTGCGCTGGGAAGCGCAGCTCGTGGCGCTGGGCAGTCTCGGACTCGTCGCCGCCTATCCCTTCATGAAGCGCATCACCGGCTGGCCGCAGGCGTGGCTCGGTCTCGTCTTCACCTGGGGAGCGCCGGTCGGATGGATCGAGGTGACGGGGTTCAGCCGGCTCGCACCGCTTGGCCTGCTCTACGCGGGATGCTGGGCCTGGTGCATGGCCTATGACACGATCTACGCCCTGCAGGACCGCGAGGATGATGCGATGGTCGGCATCGGCTCCTCCGCGCTCTCGTTCGGGCGGCATGTTCGCGCCGGGGTCATCGGGCTCTACGCGATGGCGGCAGCATGCTGGGCCGGCGCGATCTGGCTGGTGCGGCCTGATGCGGTGGCGCTTGTCGCGTTGCTGCCCGTGGCACTCCACTTCGCCTGGCAGGCTCTTACGCTCGATACCGCAGACGGTCTCAGCGCGCTCGCGCGGTTCCGTTCAAACCGATTCGCGGGCGCGCTGATGGCCGCCGCATGCTGGGTCGTGGGCGCGGCGAGTCAGCTGTAACTGACCAGTTCCCACTCGATCCCGTCCCAATCGAAGACATAGAAACGGCGTCCCGGCTCGTAGTCCATATGGTTGAACGGCTCGAGTCCGGCTTCGATCACAACCTGTTCGGCAGCCTCCAGATCATCGACCAGCAGGCCGATGTGCTGCAACGGCTGGCCCTTGGCAAACTTGTCGGGAAGCGGCTCATCGCCCTGATATAGCGCGATATAATCGGTTTCGCTGCCAAGGTGGATGGTCCATCCGCCGAGCTGTGACGGGCCGCGCCAGCGCTCGTGCCAGCCGCATAGGCGGGCGAGGAAGGCAGCGGTCCGGTCAGGATCGCTGACCCGGATGTTCACATGTTCGAGACGCGCGGCAGGCAGTGCCATTTTTGACTCCATCAAGGCTAATTTACGCGCTATCTCTTATGCAACCTCAAGCTGACTTGAGGTCAAGGAATTTCTCCGGGGATTCGTGATGCTTGCCAAACCGGCCAAGGGCCGCAACGATCTGGTGCCAATCGGGGTGCTCGCACAGCGCACCGGGCTCGCCGTCTCGGCCATCCGCTACTACGAGGATCGTGGCCTGATCGCCTCGGTCCGCACCGGGGGCAACCAGCGCCGCTTCCTGCGTTCGGATATCCGCCGCCTCAGCTTCATCCTCATCGCCCAGCGGCTCGGGCTGGGGCTTACCGAGATCGAGCGCGAAATGGCCTCGCTGCCCCATGGCCGCACGCCGACCGTGCTCGATTGGCAGCGCATCAGCCGCTCACTGCGCGGCGAGATCGACACGCGCATCCAGCTCCTCACCCGCACGCGCAACAAGCTCGATGAATGCATCGGCTGCGGCTGCCTCAGCCTCGATCGCTGCCAGCTCTACAACAAGGAAGACCGCGCCGCCGCCGCCGGGCCGGGCCCGCGCTTCGTGCTGGATTAGGCTATACCGGCGCGTTCGCCAGCAGGCTCTCCGCCCCGCCGAGATCGACACTGACGAGGCGCGAGACGCCGCGTTCCACCATGGTCACGCCGAACAGGCGGTGCATCCGGCTCATCGTCACCGCGTTGTGCGTCACGATCAGGTAGCGCGTGGTCGTCTCGGCGGCCATGGCATCGAGCAGGCCGCAGAAGCGCTCGATATTGGCGTCGTCGAGCGGCGCGTCGACTTCGTCGAGCACGCAGATCGGCGCGGGATTGGTGAGGAACAGCGCGAAGATCAGCGCGACAGCGGTCAGCGCCTGCTCTCCGCCTGATAGCAGCGTGAGCGATTGCAGCCGCTTGCCCGGCGGCTGGGCGAAGATCTCCAGCCCGGCCTCCAGCGGATCGTCGCTATCGACCAGCGCGAGGTGTGCCTCACCGCCGCCGAACAGGCGCGCAAAGAGGCGGCGGAAATGCGCGTCGACCGCCTCGAAAGCCGCGCGCAGCCGCTCGCGCCCTTCGCGGTTGAGCGCGCCGATCGAGCCGCGCAGGCGGTTGACCGCCTCGGTCAGTTCGGCCTGTTCGGTGACGACGGCAATGTGCTGGGCCTCGGCTTCGGTCAGTTCGGTCGCGGCGACGAGATTGACCGGACCCAGCCGTTCGCGCTCGGCGATCAGGCGGTCGTGCGCGGCGGATTCCTCCGGCGCGGCAGACACATCGCTGCCGGGAAAGCCGATGCGTTCGGGCAGCAGCGGGGGCGGGCACTGGAAGCGTTCGCCCGCGATGCCGGCCATTTCCTGCCGGCGCTGATCTTCGTTTTCCGCCTTGGCGCCCAGCGCGGCGCGCGCCTCGCGGGCGCTGGCGAGCGCTTCGTTGGCGGCGGCAAGGGCCGTTTCGGCGGTGCGGGCCTCGGCCTCGGTGCGCGCCAGCGTGGTCTCCGCTTCGGCCAGCGCAGCCGCATAGCGCGCGCGCAGGGCCTCGGCTTCCTCCAGATCGCGGGCGAGGGCGGGGGGCTTTGCCGCGACGACGCCGCGCTCCTCGGCCAGATCCTCTGCCTGCCCGGCCATCGCGGCGAGGCGTCGGGCGGCATCGCCGGCACGGGCCTGCCAGCCGCGAATGTCGCCGCGCAGCGCAACCAGCCGCTCCTTGCCCACCGCAAGCGCCTGCCCGTGCGCGGCGACGGCGGCCATTGCGGCCTGATAGGCGGCGCGGGCGCGGTCGTTCTTCTGCCGCTCGGCTTCGACCGCAGCACGTCCGGCGGCAGGATCGGGGAGCGCGGCGCGGCGGGCCTCGGCCTCTGCCAGATCGGCATCGGCTGACTGGCGCTGGCTGG
>CANGJI010000046.1 GCA_947454135.1 Sphingomonadaceae bacterium | reverse complement strand
TTCTGATGGTACTGGGTGCGCTGCTGCATAGTCAGCAGCGCACTAGTCCGCTAATCAACTGCACGAAGCAGGGGGTTGGCGATGCCTGATTCCAAAGCCAGATCGGTGCAGGCGCTGCGGCATAGCCTGACGCAGGGGCTGCGCGAGCTTGGCTGGCAGCGACTGGCTGTCGCCATCTTGCTGCTCGTTTTGGCGCTGTTCACCGCCGTGCGCAGCTGGCAGCTGCCGATCCTGGGCGATGCGGAAAACGCGCTCTACGATGTCCGCGCCGCCGGTTTCGCGCCGCGCACGGATACCGACAAGCGCATCGTCCTTGTCGTCTATACCGACGATACCAACCGAAAGACCGGGCAGATCTCCCCGGTCGACCGCACCGTGCTCGCGCAGGCGCTCGCCCAGATCGAGGGGATGGGCGCCAAGGGCATCGGGATCGACGTGCTGATGGACAGCGCGCAGGACGACGACCCGCTGCTCCAGGCCGTGCTGCGCGGCATGCGGACGCCGGTTTACCTCGCCTTTGCCAGCAACAAGACCAACCCCGAGGCGATCACCTGGGAGCAGGAGCAGGACCTGCGGCGGTATATCAAGGCCGTCACCACGGAGACGACGCGGCCCGCCAGCATCCTTCTCGTGACAGACATCGACGGCGTGGCCCGCCGCTGGCCGCGCAAGTATCCCGGGCTGCCCCCGCTCCTGTCCGACGCGCTGACGCAGGGCACGAGCGACGCCGCGCCCCAATTCTCGAGCTTCACCGGCCCCATCCGCTACCGCCTGCCGACGGCGAATGATCGCGCCGTCTTCGAGAAAATCCCGATCGAGATGTTTGCAGACCCTGCGACTGCTCCGCTCGTCGCGAACGAGATTCGCGGCCGCTATGTGCTGATCGGCGGCGACTTTGCGGATTTCGACCAGTTCGACACACCGCTGAGCCGGACGGGCGTCTCGGCTGATCCACGAGGGGGCCATGCGCGGATGATCGGCGTGGAAGTCCATGCCTCGATGCTGGCGCAGCTGCTCGACAAGGCCCTGCCGCGCAGTGTGCCGGGCTGGGCGCAGACTCTCGGCGCGCTCCTTGCGGTGCTGCTTGGCATGGCGACAGCGGCAGCGCGCGCACGGCCCTGGCAACTGGCGCTTGGCGTTGCTGTGCAGCTGGCCGGGTTCGCGGCGTTCCCGTTTCTCGTCGCGCGCGCAGGCTTTGATACGCTGGGCTTTCCCGCAGTGGGTTGGCCTGCAGGCTGGCTGATCGCCTATGTCGCGGTGAGTTCGGCCCTGCGCGCGATCAACGCGGCGCAGCGCGAATTTGCGCAAGGGGCGCTCGGCAAATACCTGCCGCGGTCGGTCGCCAGCGAAATCCTGCGCAACCCGGAGCGTCTGCGTCTGCATGGTGAAAAGCGGGAAATCTTCTGCCTGTTCAGCGACCTTGAAGGCTTCACCAAGCTGACCCACGCGGTCGAACCGGAAATGATCGCGCGGCTGCTCAACGAATATCTCGACAAGCTTTCTGCCGTCGTGCTCGAACATGGCGGCACGCTCGACAAGTTCGTCGGCGATGCGGTCGTCGCCTTCTGGGGCGCGCCGATTGCCTATGCCGATGATGGGGCGCGGGCGGTGAAGGCCGCCATCGCCATGTACCGCGCGGGCGAAGAGTTTCGCCGCAATGCGCCGCCGGGTGTGCCCCCCATCGGACGGACGCGCGTCGGCGTCCATTTCGGCGAGGCGATCGTCGGCAACTTCGGCGGTGATGGGCGCATCCAGTACACCGCCCTTGGCGATGCGATGAACACCGCAGCCCGTCTTGAAGGCGCGAACAAGCCGCTCGACACGACGATCCTCGTCAGCCGCGAGGCGATGGAGCGATCCGGGCTGGACGCTTCGAACAACTGGGGCTTCCGCCCGATGGGCAAGGTGGGCCTGCGCGGGCGGGCAACGCCGGTCGAGGTGTTCGAGCCGGTGCCCGATGCGGCGCCGGAGGCACGCACGCTTGCGGAGGAGCTTGTCGCCGCGCATGCTGCCGGAAACCGCGCAGGTGTGCAGGCGCTCACAGCGCGAATCGAAGAAAGCGGCCACAAGGATCCTGCGCTGGCCAATCTGGCGAGGCGCCTTGCGGAACTGGATGATGGAGAGAGTTATGTCCTTGGCTAGTCGCACGCGCTCCGGCAAGTTCCTGGCTGCCGCCGCCCTCATCGGCGCGAGCTTCGGTTGGAGCGTGGTGGCCCATGCGCAGGCCGTCGTGATCCGCTCGACCGGGCCTTCGGCAGCGGCCTATCCGATGGGGCGCAAGCTGCCGGCGGGTGCGGCGGTCACGCTCAAGGCGGGCGATCTGGTGACGGTGATCGACCAGGCCGGCTCGCGCGTCCTTTCCGGTCCCGGCAGCTTCCGTATCGACAACGCGGTGAACCGCGATGCTGCGGGCGGCGCCAACACCGCGCTTGCCGCGCTCATCGCACGGGGCGGCGCACGCACCCGCACCGGGGCCGTGCGCGGCGATACCGAAGTGCCGACCGAAGCCGTCCGCCCCGATAACGTGTGGTACGTCGACGTCAGCCGTGGCGGCACTGTCTGCATCGCTGATCCGGCGCAAGTCGTACTGTGGCGCCCGAACCGTGCCGAAACCGGCAACGGCACGCTCTACGGCGCGGACAATACCCCTGCCGAAGTCACCTTCCGCGCCGGCAGCGCGATCAAGCTGTGGCCGGTGGCGACGATGCCGGTGGTCGATGGCCAGACCTACCGCTTCACCAGCCCGGTCGGCCAGACGGTGAAGATCACCACCCGCCTCCTTGGCGATGTGCCGGAAGATCCGGTCGCGGTGGCGGCGCTGCTGGCGGAGAAGGGCTGCGCCGCGCAGATCGACGTGCTGGCGAACGCACCGGCGGCGGCGGAGTAATCCGGCCCGCCCTTGACCGGCAGGCGCGCAGGCTGGCAGAGCGCGGGGCATGGAACTTACCCTGTTCAACAGCCTCACCCGCCGCGCCGAACCGTTCACTCCGGTCCATGAGGGCGAGGCGCGGGTCTATACCTGCGGGCCGACGGTCTACAACTACCCCCACATCGGCAACATGCGTGCCTATGTCTTTGCCGACGTGCTGGGGCGGACGCTGAGCTACAAGGGCTACAAGCTCACCCATGTCATCAACATCACCGATGTCGGCCACCTGACCGATGACGCGGATGATGGCGAGGACAAGATGGAGCGCATGGCGGCGGCCCAGAAGCAATCGATCTGGGACATCGCCGAGCACTACAAGCAGGCCTACTGGGCCGACGTGCGCGCGCTCAATATCCGCCAGCCCGCGCAGTGGACCGTGGCGACCGACTATGTCCCGCAGATGATCGCCTTTGCTGAAGGGATTGCCGCGAAGCACTGCTACGAGCTCGATAGCGGGCTCTACTTCGATGTCTCGACCGTCGCCGATTATGGCCGCCTTGCCCGCGCGCAGACCGACGACGGGGAGGGCCGCATCGAAGCGGTGGAAGGCAAGCGCAACGCCGCCGATTTCGCGATCTGGCGCAAGACCCCGCCGGGCGAGAAGCGCCAGATGGAATGGGATTCGCCGTGGGGCAAGGGTGCGCCCGGCTGGCACCTCGAATGCTCGGTGATGTCGGGCGCGGTGCTGGGCTTTCCCTTCGACATCCACACTGGCGGGATCGACCACCGCGAGATTCACCACCCCAACGAGATCGCCCAGAATCAGGCGCACTGCTGCACGAATGGCCTCGACGATGCGGCCAATTCGGGCGCCAAGGTGTGGATGCACAACAACTTTCTCGTCGAGCGTTCCGGCAAGATGTCGAAGTCGTCCGGCGAGTTCCTGCGGCTGCAATTGCTGATCGACAAAGGCTATCACCCGCTGGCGTACCGGCTGCTCTGCCTCCAGGCGCACTATCGCAGCGAGCTGGAGTTCAGCTGGGAAGGGCTGGGGGCGGCGCTGACGCGGCTCAAGCGGCTGGTGATGGCGGTGGAGAGGCTAAAGAATGCGGCAAAGGATAGCGCCAAGTCCGATGGGGGCACCACTTGGACTGAAAAGTGGCTTGAAACCTTCGATTTGGCAATTGCAGACGACCTAAATACATCGACGGCGCTAGTCACCGCCGAGCAACTGATTGATCATAAAAAGATACCGGCAGCTGATCGCATTCGCGCGCTTGAAGACTTCGACTCCGTCCTCGGCCTCGATCTCCTGAACCTCACCCGCGCCGATCTCCGCATCCGCCCCAAGTCTGCCGAGATCACCGAAGCCGAAATCGAAGCCACGCTCGCCGCCCGCAAGGAAGCCCGCGCGGCAAAGGATTTCGCCCGCTCGGACGCGCTGCGCGACGAGCTCGCGGCAAAGGGTGTCGAGGTGATGGACGGCGATCCGCTCGGCTGGGAGTGGAAGCTGGGGTGATTGTGCTTGCTCTTGCACTGGCCAGCACTGGCTGATCGACGAGATGTTCATGCTGGACATGAAAAAGGGCCTTCGGGTCGCGTTGCGCGAGACGATCGCGGCTGACAAGGTGGCCAAACATTAAGGGGCCCTCATCGCAAACAACAGCTTCCTGTCGCCGCATGCCTCGCTATCTTGACCGCCAGATCAAGGTCCGGGGAGCAGGATGCCGATGACGACTCAAAAGACCATTCTCGTGATGAACGCGCTCGCGGCGCCCGCGGTTCAGCCGCACCTCCCCGATTGGATCGAACCGCGCTTCTTCCGCCATACGGCCGAGCTGTTCGAGATGGCGCCCGAGGCGGAGATCGGCTGGTTCGATCTCGACGACAAGACCAAGATGGTCGAAGCGATCATGCGGGCCGAAAACCTCAAGTGGCTCTCCAGCATCTACGCCGGGGTTGATGGCTTTCCGCTCGATATGATGGCCGAGCGCGGGATTGTCTTCACCAATGGCGTTGGCATCAACGCGATCACGATTGCCGAATACGTGGTCATGGGCATGCTCAATGTGGCCAAGGGCTACCGCGAGGTCGTGCGCGCGCAGGATCGGCACGAGTGGCTGGGCGATTCGCCCGGCAAGGCTGAACTCGCCGGCAGCAAGGCACTTGTGCTCGGCTATGGCGCCATCGGCCAGCGGGTCGACAGGATGCTGACTGCCTTCGATGTCGAGGTGACCAAGGTGCGCCGCTCGCCGGGAGAGGGCACCCTGCTGCCGGATCAGTGGCGCGCGCGGCTGGGCGAGTTCGACTGGGTGATCCTTGCCGTGCCGGCCACAGCCGAAACCGACGGGATGATCGGCGCGGCCGAAATCGCGGCGATGAAGCCTTCCGCGGTGCTGGTGAATGTGGCGCGTGGCAGCGTGGTCGATCAGGATGCACTGGTGATGGCGCTGGCGGACAAGCGCATCGGCGGGGCGTTCCTTGATGTGACCACGCCCGAACCGCTCCCCGCCGATCACCCGCTCTGGACCCTCCCCAACGCGCATGTGACGATGCATCTGTCCGGGCGTGCGCAGAGCAAGATGTTCCAGCGTTCGGCTGCGCGCTTCCTCGACAATCTCGCGCGGTATGGCCGGGGCGAGCCGCTGGCGCATCAGGTGAATCTGGCGCTTGGATATTGAAGCCAAATGCAGGGCCAAATGCGGGGGGTGACTTGCGCGCAGGGCTTTGTTACCCCTTGACACCAAGGTGGTGCGGCGCTGTGCCGTAACCGCCGGGTGGTCGCGACCGTATCGGGTTTTGGGAGACGCTGCCGCGTGCTCCCGAAGGGGGAGCGATCACATGAGCCAAGACGCAGGCAAGGTTTCCGGCGGTAAAAAAGCCTCAGACCTGTTTATCGAATGCCTTGAGGAAGAAGGCTGCGAATACATCTTCGGCGTGCCCGGGGAAGAAAACCTCGATTTCCTCGATTCGCTTTCGCGCTCCAAGAAGATCAAGCTGGTGCTCACCCGGCACGAGCAGGGGGCGGGCTTCATGGCCGCGACTTATGGCCGCCACACCGGCAAGACCGGCGTCTGCATCGCGACGCTGGGGCCGGGCGCGACCAACTTCGTGACCGCCGCTGCCTATGCGACGCTCGGCGGCATGCCGATGCTGATGATCACCGGCCAGAAGCCGATCAAGAAATCAAAGCAGGGCCGCTTCCAGATCCTCGACGTCGTTTCGATGATGGGGCCGATCACCAAGTTCACCCATCAGATGGCCAGCTCGGACAATATCCCGAGCCGGGTGCGCGAGGCCTATCGTCTGGCCGAGGAAGAGAAGCCCGGCGCGACGCATATCGAGCTGCCCGAGGACATAGCCGACGAGCACACCGATTCGCGCCCCCTCAAGCGCTCGATGGTCCGCCGTCCCAGCGCCGATCCCAAGTCGGTGCGGCAGGCGGTGAACGCGCTGGAGAACGCCAAGTCGCCGGTGCTGGTGATCGGCGCAGGTGCCAACCGCACGATGACCGGGCGCATGCTGCTCCAGTTCGTCGAGAAGACGGGTATTCCGTTCCTCACCACCCAGCTCGGCAAGGGCGTCATCGACGAGCGCCATCCCAGGTTCCTCGGCTGCGCGGCGCTCTCGGCCGGAGACTTCGTCCACCGCGCCATCGAAGATTCCGACTGCATCGTTAACATCGGTCATGATGTGATCGAGAAGCCGCCCTTCTTCATGCGTGAAGGCGGGCCGACGGTGATCCACGTCTCGTCCAAGACGGCGGAGGTCGATCCGGTCTACTTCCCGCACATCGAAGTCATCGGCGATATCGCCAATGCGATCTGGCAGATGAAGGAGGATATCGTGCCCTCCGGCAGCTGGACTTGCGGCAAGATGCTGGAATACCGCGCCGCCGAAGTGGCGCACACCGCGCCGCTGGCTGCCGACGCGCGGTTCCCGATCTTCCCGCCGCACCTCGTCAGCCAGATCCGCGCGGCGATGCCCGATGACGGGATCATCTGCCTCGACAACGGCGTCTACAAGATCTGGTTCGCGCGCGGGTACACTGCCTATCGGCCCAACACCGTGCTGCTCGACAACGCGCTTGCCACGATGGGGGCGGGACTGCCCTCGGCGATGATGAGCGCGATGCTCTACCCCGAGCGCAAGGTCATGGCGATCTGCGGCGATGGCGGCTTCATGATGAACAGCCAGGAGATGGAAACCGCTGTCCGGCTCGGCCTCAATCTTACCGTGCTGATCCTCAACGACAGCAGCTACGGCATGATCCGCTGGAAGCAGGCGAACATGGGCTTTGCCGATTTCGGGCTGACTTACGGCAACCCCGATTTCGTGAAGTACGCCGAGAGCTACGGCGCGAAGGGCCACCGCGTGGAGAGCGCGGCGCACCTCAAGGAACTTCTGGCGCATTGCCGCGATACGCCGGGGGTCCACCTGATCGATTGCCCGGTCGATTATTCGGAGAACGACCAGATCCTCAACAAGGACATCAAGGCGCTGTCGAAGGCGCTGTAATCCCGGCCCACCCCCGACCCCTCCCGCAAGCGGGAGGGGGGAGTCCGTCATGACCAAACTCAAAGACGTCTACCCGCTCTATCTCAACAACAAGGCGGTGCAGCCGAACACCGATCTTGCGGTGACCGACAAGTTCACCGGCGAGGTTGCGTTCCGCACCGCACTGGCGACGCCGGACGTGATCGATGAGGCCATTGCCGGGGCGGTCCGCGCGGCAGAGCCGATGGCGCGCCTTGCGAGTTACGAGAAGCGCGACGTGCTGGCGCACTGCGTGCGGCGCTTCATCGAGCGGTTCGACGAGCTGGCCTATGCGCTCTGCATCGAGGCCGGAAAGCCGATTGCCGATGCGGAAGGAGAGGTCACCCGCCTGATCGACACGTTCCGCATCGCCAGCGAGGAGGCGACGCGCAATTACGGCGAAGTCCAGCCGCTCGACATTTCCGCGCGGGCAAAGGGTTACATGGGGATGTGGAAGCGGGTTCCCATCGGGCCCTGCAGCTTCATCTCCCCGTTCAACTTCCCGCTCAACCTTGCCGCGCACAAGATCGCGCCTGCCATCGCGGTCGGCTGCCCGTTCGTGATGAAGCCCGCAAGCCTCACGCCGCTCGGCGCGATCATCATGGGCGAGGTGCTGGCGGAATGCGATGTCCTGCCTGAAGGCGCCTTCTCGATCCTCCCGGCGAGCCGCGCCGGGGCCGATCTCTTCACCACCGACGAGCGGCTGAAGCTGCTCTCCTTCACCGGTTCGCCGGGGGTTGGCTGGGATCTCAAGGCCAAGGCGGGCAAGAAGAAGGTCGTGCTGGAGCTTGGCGGCAATGCGGCGGTGATCGTCGATGCCGATGCCGATCTTGATCATGCGCTCGCCCGGATCGTGTTTGGCGGATACTACCAGTCAGGCCAATCGTGCATCCACGTCCAGCGCGTCATCATCCACGAAAGCATCTACGAAACGTTCCGCAACATGCTGGCGGAAAAGGTGAAAGGGCTGGTCTCTGGTGATCCCAAGGCCCGCGATACCTTCATCGGCCCGATGATCTCGGCCAAGGAAGCGCAGCGTCTGAAGAGCTGGATCGATGCGGCCGTGGCTGGCGGCGCGACGCTGCTGGCGGGCGGCGGCTGCGAGGGGGCGATGCTCGAAGCGACGCTCCTCGAAGGCTGCAGCCGCGAGATGGCGGTCTATACCGAGGAGGCCTTCGGTCCGGTCGTCATTCTCTCGAAGTTCAGCAACTGGAACGAAGCGCTGGAGGAAGTGAACGACAGCAAATTCGGCTTGCAGGCCGGTATCTTCACGCGTGACATTCACAAGGTGCTGGAGGCTTGGGACCAGCTCGAGGTCGGCGGTGTCGTCGTCAACGATGTCTCAAGCTACCGGGTCGACAACATGCCCTATGGCGGGGTCAAGGATTCCGGTCTTGGCCGCGAGGGCGTCCGGTTCGCGATGGAGGACATGAGCGAGATTCGCAATCTCGTGATCAGGCGCGGGTGATGCACCGATCCGGCGCGCCGGCGTCTCTCGCCGAGGCAGCGTGCCGGACCTGCGGCAAAACGAACGCGTTGATGCGATTACGCGCTTGAACGGCACGCGCTGTCTGGCGTAACCATGTGAATAGGGTCGCCCTGTTAGGTCTCGTCCTGCGCGCGGTGAGGGCCGTAATGGTTCCTCCGCATGAAGCGCCGGTCGTATGAAACGAGGGGCAATGCGGGGCATTTCGACACTGGCGCGGCAGTTCGGGGCTGCCCTTCGCGGCGGAGCAAGGTCTCCGCTTCTGGCAGGACTCGCGTGTCTGGCATTGGCGTTTTTCGCGTTCGGTGCGGCGCTGGCGCTGCACCCGGCCCCGCTCAAGGCACAAGCCGCATCCGATGATGCGCCGCGACGGGCGCACATGGGCGTTTCGACTTGCGCCGGCTCCACCTGTCATGGCCGCAGTGTCGCCAGCGGCACCCCGATCCGGCAGGACGAACTGCTGCGCTGGCAGGAGGAAAGTTCCCCCACCGGCGCGCACAGCCGCGCCTGGCGCGTGATCGGCGAGCCGCGCGGTGTCGCGATTGCCCGCCGTCTCGGGCTCGACAGCGCCGGGGTCGTGCGTGAATGCGCCGGTTGCCATGCCTCCAGGGGTGCGGCCAAGCTGACTGACGGCGTGGATTGCGAAGCCTGCCACGGCAATTCCGGCGCTGGCCCGAGCGGCGGCTGGCTTGCCACCCACTACACTGTCGGCACCAGCCACGCGCGCAATGTCGCGCAGGGGATGACCGACCTCACCGTTCCGCGCGTCCGCGCCGAGGTCTGCCTCGATTGCCACCTCTCGGGCGACGGGCAGGGCCAGTTCATCGCGCATCGCATCATGGCGGCGGGCCATCCGCGCATCTCGTTCGAACTCGACCTGTTCTCGACGCTCCAGCAGCACCACGACGAGGATGCCGACTACGTCGCGCGCAAGGGCCACAGGACCAATTCGATGCAGATGTGGGCGATCGGCCAGGCCGAGGCGGTCTCGCGGGGGCTCTCGCTCTACATGCAGCCGGCCAAGGCGAACGACGGCGTGTTCCCCGAGTTCACCTTCTACGATTGCCATTCGTGCCATCGCCGCATCTACGACAGCGACGAGGCGAACGTGAGCGCGGTGCCCAATCCGGGCCGGCCGATCCACGCCGGCATGCCGCCCTACAACGACGAGAACATGATCCTGCTCCTCGCGGCGGCGCGCGTTGTCGCCCCGGCAGAGGCAGCAACGTTCGACGCGCGCAGCAAGGCCTTCCACCGCGCGATGGGCGTGGGCCGCAGCGAGACGGTGGCGGCGGCGCAAGCGCTGCGACAGGCGGCAGAGGCCTTGTCCGCCCGCTTTGCGATGACGGCCTTCAGCCGCGATCAGGCCTTCACCGTGATCGACACCATTGCCAGCGACGCGATCTCCGAACGGTTCACCGATTACGAAGGCTCGGTCCAGTCGGTCATGGCGCTCGACACGTTGCTGAACGGCATGGTCAACGCCGGGATGGTCACGCCCGGCAGCGCCGGAAACCTGCGCATCCAGATCAATCAGGCCTATGCCGCGGTGCGTGATCCCAACGGGTTCCAGCCGATTGCCTTCCGCCGTGCTCTGGGCGGTGCGGTCCGTTCCATTCGGAGTCTTCGCTGATGGCACTTCGCAAACTGTTCGGGCACTTCGCATCGTGGCTAGCGCTGATCGGCGTCGTCCTCTCCGGCTTCGCCCCTGTCGCTGCGACCACGGCCACGGCGGCCGTCTTCAAGGCGCCTGCGCTCGAAGCGCTGACGATTGCCGACGTCCAGCGGATCATCGCGCAGGCGGCGGGTGAGGCCAAGGCGCGCGGTGCCAAGGCGACGATTGCGGTGGTCGACCGGGTGGGCAACGTCCTTGCGGTCTACCGCATGACCGGCGCTGGCACGACGATGCGCATCAACGCGCCGACCCAGTTGCCATTCAACGTGTTCCCGTCAGAGTTCGGCGCGATCGCCAAGGCGATCACCGGCGCCTACCTGTCGTCGGGCGGCAACGCTTTCTCGACCCGCACCGCCAGCATGATCGTGCAGCAGCACTTCCCGCCCGCGCCAAGCACGCCCGGGCTCGAAAGCGGCCCGCTGTTCGGCGTGCAGTTCAGCCAGTTGCCGTGCTCGGATCTCAATACGCGCTTTCCCGGCTCTGCAGTGCCGATCGATGCCATGATCGGCCCGAAGCGTTCGCCGCTGGGGCTCGCGGCGGATCCGGGCGGCTTTCCGCTCTACAAGAACGGCGTCGTCGTCGGCGGTGTCGGGATCATGGCGGACGGGGTCTACGGGTTCGATCCCAATGTGCTCGATTTCGACCAGGACCTCGACGAGGCGATTGCCTTCGCCGCGCTGCAGGGCTTCGCGCCGCCCATCACGATCCGCGCGGATCGCATCCCGGTCGATGGGACGACGCTGCGCTTTTCCGATGCCAACGCGGGCCAGCTCCATGCGCTGCAGTCGAACTTCGCGGCGCTGGGGGCAGGCGCGGGGGCGCTGATCGCGGTTGCCGGATACTACGCCGGCGGTGGGATCGTTCCCGGCGTTGCCTATGGTTCCGAACGCAGCGGCGTCCGCTTCGCCAAGCCCGCCGACTTCAGCAATCCCGAGGCATTCGTGCTGAGCGACGGCCACGGCGTGAACCGCTACCCGATCCGCGGCGGCGCTGATGCTGCCGAAGTGGGCACCGCGCTTACCCCCACCGAAGTGCGTGCGGTGCTGGAGGAAGCCTTCAAGATCATGAGCCGCTCGCGCGCGCAGATCCGCCGTCCGCTCGATACGCCTGCGCAGGTGACGATCTCGGTGGTTGACAGCTGGGGTACGCCGCTTGGGCTCGTGCGCAGCCCTGATGCGCCGATCTTCGGCACCGACGTTTCGCTGCAGAAGGCCCGTACGGTGGCGTTCTTCTCCAACCGCAAGGCGGGCGAACTGCTGCTGGCCGATCCCGACCCGGGCGTTGCCCCGACCGTCGCGGCGGTGCGGACCTTCCTGTCCGACAACACCGCGCTGACCGGCAAGACCGCGTTCTCGAACCGCGCGATCGGCAATCTGGCGCGTCCCTACTTCCCCGATGGCGAAGTGGGTCGGCCCAATGGTCCGCTTTCGGTGCCGATCACCAGGTTCAGCCCCTTCGCCACCGGTCTCCAGACCACGCTCATTGCCAACACCTTGGGCTCCAACCGCTGCACCAACATCCCGCTCGCGCCGAGCGGGCAGCAGCGCCTCGCGAACGGCATCCAGATCTTCTCGGGCTCGGTGCCGATCTATCGCGGCAATACGCTGGTCGGCGCCATCGGCGTTTCGGGTGACGGTATCGATCAGGACAACATGATCGGCTTCCTCGGGCTCAACAACGGCGGCCTGAGGGTCGGGGGCATCGGCAACGCGCCCAAGCTCATGCGCTCTGATCGCATTGTGGTGAAGGTCGGGGTCGGCGTCCGGCTGCGCTACATCAGCTGCCCGTTCGCGCCGTTCCTCGATACCTCCATCCAGAATGTCTGCGAGGGGCTGTGAGCTTTTTCGCGTCCCTCGTTGCGCCCATGCTGGCTCTCGCCGGACCGTCGGCCGAGGCTGCTCCGCCGGCGACGCCTGCCCCGGATACTGCGCCTGCCGCCGAGCCGACTACGGCCGATGGCGCGCTCATCGATGGCCGCCGCCGCCCTGGCTACCAGAAGACGCTGCCGGACAAGGTCGAGCAGGATAATCCCGGCGCAGTCAACGCGCCGCCGCCAGAGGCATTCTACGACAAGTGGGACGGGGAGGGGGCGCCCTCGGACCTGGTGGTCGATACCGGCGTGCCCGACCGCTGGCGCATCATGTCCTCCCTCTGCCCCAAGCGGGACAACGATACGGGCCAGATCAATACGGCGCTCTACACGCTCTATCCCAAGCTCGCCTATGTCTGCCACTCGAAGCTCGATCCCTTCCACCACAACACGCTGAAAGGCGATCAGCCGCTGGCACGCGGCAAGAGGCCCGGTTTCCTCAAGGGCGATGACTGGTATTTCATCGCCAATGCCGTGTCCGATACGGTGGTCGAACCGCGCAGCTTCCCGATCCCGGTCGGCAACCAGACCACGACCGATCCCGATTCCAACGATACCTTCGGGCGCAGCAACAGCCTCGTGCTGTCGCAGACGTTCATTGCCGGGTTCTCGCTGCTCAAGGGCGAGACTGCCTTCAAGCCGCCGGTGATCGAGTACCGCGTGTCGATCGCGGGCAACATCAATCACGTCGAAGTGCCCGAGCGGCGGGTGCTCTATGTCGAGCCCTCCAAGGGAACCCAGCGCACCGATGGCTTCATCGGGCTGCAGGAAGCCTTCATCGATTACCACCTCGGGCAGTTCGATTCGAAGCGGTTCGACTTCATCTCGCTGCGCATGGGCATCCAGCCGTTCCAGTCGGATTTCCGCGGCTTCCTCTTCAACGACAATCAGCTTGGCGTGCGCCTGTTCGGCAACCGCGACAACAACCGTCTGCAGTTCAATCTCGCTTATTTCTGGCGAATCGAGAAGGAAACCAATTCCGGGCTGAACAACATCGCCGCGCCGCTGCGGAGGGACTGGATCTTCACCGGCAATCTCTATCGGCAGGATTTCCCGTTCGTGGGTCTGACCAGCCAGATCTCGGCGACCTACAACATCAACCGCGATACGCGCATCGTCTCCGATGCCAATGGCTTCCCCGTCCGTCCGGCGCTGATCGGCGATCTGCGCCCACGCCAGTACCACGTGCTCTACCTTGGCTACGGGGTGGACGGGCATGTTGGCCGCCTGAACATCACCGGCCAGTTCTATGCGGCGCTCGGCAAGGACCGGAACAACTTCCTCACCAGCGAGCCTGCCAAGATCGAGGCGTTCTTCGGCGCGGCGGAGCTGAGCTACGACCGTGACTGGGCCCGCTTCCGCGCCTCCGCGCTCTACGCCACCGGCGACAGCGATCCTTACGACAACAAGGAAACCGGCTTCGACGCGATCTTCGAGAACCCGCAGTTTGCCGGGGCCGATACGTCCTACTGGATCCGCCAGTCGATCCCCTTCGCAGGCGGCGGGCGCGTCATCGGCATCAACGGGCGCAACGGCATTCTCAATTCGCTGCGTTCCTCGAAGGAGCAGGGGCAGTCGAACTTCCTCAATCCCGGCACGGCGCTCGCCGGGGTGGGCGCCGATTTCGATATCACGCCCAATTTCCGCCTGACGGCCAATGCCAATCACTTGTGGTTCGCCAACACCGCGGTGCTCCAGGAACTGCGCAACGAAGGTTCGATCCCCCGTTCGATCGGCTGGGATCTTTCGATGGCCACCACCTGGCGCCCAAAGGCGGCGCAGAATGTGGTGTTCCGGCTTTCCGGCGCCGTGCTCGAAGCGGGGGCAGGTTTTCGTGACCTGTTCGACCAGCGCGGCCACGGCAAGCAGTTCTACTCCGTGCTCGCCAACCTGACGCTGGCTTTCTGATGGGCGATCGACCGACCATGCCATCCCGCCTCCGCATCCCCCGCAAGACGCTTCTGCTCTGGCTGGCGCTGCTGCTCGGCGCGCTGGGGGTGCCGACGGCGCTCTGGGCCTCGGGCGAGGAAGTGGCGCAGAAGATCACCTACACCCGCGCGCCGCCGGCCCCTCGCGGCCAGCCGGGCGATACGGCGGCGGAGCAGTGGGCCTACGTCGACAAGCAGAACGCCGGCTGCGTCAGCTGCCACACCAGGAGCGACCACCGCACCATGCACGCGAGCCCAGCCGTGGTGCTCTCGTGCGCCGATTGCCACGGCGGCAACACGAAGGTCGTGGCGGACCGCCGCTGGGCGCGCGGCTCGATGGATTATGTCGCGGCGATGAAGGACGCCCACGTCCTGCCGAAGTTTCCGGTTGCATGGGGCTGGCCGAGTTCGGCTAACCCCAAGCGTTCCTATGCGCTGCTCGCCAAGGAAAGCCCCGAATTCATCCGCTTCGTGAACCCCTCGGACTACCGCGTCGCGCGCGATTCCTGCGGGGCCTGCCACATGTCCATCATCGAAGCTTCGGAGCGCTCGCTGATGAGCACCGGCGCGATGCTGTGGGGCGGCGCCGCCTATAACAACGGCATCGTGCCGTTCAAAAACTACATGTTCGGCGAGAGCTTCACGCGGACGGGTGAGCCGGCGCTGCTCAAGTCTGCCTCGAAGCAGATCGGCACGGATGGCAAGCCGATGTGGGGCACCGTCACTCCCGCTGAGAAAGCGCGCGGTGCGCTGCCCATCCTCTATCCGCTGCCCAAGTGGCACACGATCCCGCCGGGCGATATCTTCCGCGTGTTCGAGGATGGCGGACGCACGATCAACCCGCAGTTCCCCGAAATCGGCCTGCCCAACTCGACCGGTTCGATCCAGCGGCTGGAAGAGCCCGGCCGACCCGATCTCAAGCAATCGAACCGTGGTCCTGCCACCGGTCTGCGCGTCGCGATCCCGGTGCTCAACATCCACAAGACGCGCCTCAACGATCCGTTCCTGTTCCAGATGGGCACCAACGACCAGCCGGGCGATTACCGCTCCTCGGGCTGCGCTGCGTGCCACGTGATCTATGCGAACGACCGCGAGCCGCGCCACAGCCTGAACTATGCCAAGTGCGGCCGCGACGGGCAGACGATCACGGCGGACCCGACGATCAACTCCCTGCGCGAAGGCGAGCACCGCACCGGGGCCTATGGCTCCTACGATGCGGCCAGGCACGGCCACGAGACCCGCGTGCGTGGCACCGTGCTTGGCGGCCACGGCAAGTACATGGGCGGCGACGCGACCGATCCTGAAGAATCTGCCGACCGCGAAGGCGATTGCGCCCGTGCGATCGCCTCTGCCGAGCAGCTGGTCTACGCGCCCGCCGAAGGCCCCGCGCCGCACGGCACGATGGACGAGCACAAGATGAGCCAGGCCGAGGCGCATGCCGCCGCCGGGCTCGACCATGATGGCCATGCGGCGGCGGAAGGCCCGGTCCCGATGGCCGAACGCGAGCGCGGCCATCCGCTGGTCCACGCCTTCACCCGCGCGATCCCCACCGCGCAGTGCATGAACTGCCACATGCACCAGCCCAACATCTTCCTGAACTCGTTCCTCGGCTACACGATGTGGGACTATGAGTCCGATGCGCCGCGCATGTGGCCCGGGCCGGAGAACACCGCGCCCAAGCCTCCCGGCGTCACCGATGCCGATTGGCAGCGCGCCTTCAAGAAGCAGTTCCACCCCAACATGGCCGAGCAGCGCGAAGTGCTCGATCGCAACCCCGAGGGCGCAAGCACGCGCGGCCTCTGGCGCGACGTGGAATTCCTGCGCAACATCTACGATCTCAACAAGGACAACAAGGACACCCAGTTCGCCGATTACCACGGCCACGGCTGGAACTTCCGCGCGATCCTGAAGCGCGACCGGCGCGGCAACCTGCTCGACGATGATGGCGACATGTCGACCTATGGTACCGACAAGGCGCACATCGTCTCGCCCGATGATCCGGAGAAGTGGCGCAAGGCGGGCGAGGGCAAGTTCGTCGATGTCGGGCCGGTGGGTCCCGGCAAATCGGTCCACATGATGGATATCCACGCGCAGCTTGGCATGCAGTGCGCCGATTGCCACTTCGCGCAGGACAGCCACGGCAACGGCCTGATCTACGGCGAAGTCGCCAATGCGGTCTCGATCGGCTGCAAGGACTGCCACGGTACGCCCGATGCCTTCCCCACGCTGATGACCTCGAACCTCGCCGCACCGGAGAAGGGCGAGAACCTTGCGCTGCTGCGCAACGCCGATGGCCAGCGCCGCTTCGAATGGAGCACCGAGAACGGCCGCCGCGTCCTCATCCAGCGCTCGATCATCGATCCCAAGCTCTGGTGGCGGGTCAGCCTCGTCAAGGAATCGGTCGATCCGCAATATCAGGGCGTGACCGAGCCCGGCGGCAAGCCGGTGTTCAATCCCAAGGCTGCGCGCGCCAAGCTGATGGCGAAGTCCGGCGCGGAAGACGGGCTCTACCGCTTCGGCCTCGGCGTGCCCAAGGCTGAGCGCGCCCATGCCGACGACGACATGGCCTGCTTCACCTGCCACCTTTCGTGGACGACTTCGTGCGCCGGCTGCCATCTCCCGATCGAGGCAAACTGGAAGTCCGCCACGCACAAGTACGAGGAAGACTACACCCGCAACTACGCGACCTATAACCCGCAGGTCGCGCGCGACGACATGTTCCAGCTTGGCAAGCACCAGCGCAACAAGTCCTCGGGTTCCGATCCGGTGCAGTTCGATGCGTCAGGCAGTCCGATAGCAGGGAAGGCGATCACCGCGCCGATCCGCTCGACCTCGGCGCTGATCCTCTCCTCGACCAACATCAACCGTGAGCGGATCTACGTGCAGCAGCCGCCGATCTCCTCGCCCGGCTATTCCTCGCAGGCCTTCGCACCGCACTTCCCGCACACCGTGCGCACCAGGGAAACCAAGCAGTGCACCGATTGCCATCTCAGCAAGGATGACGACAACAACGCGATCATGGCGCAGCTGCTGCTGCTCGGCACCAACTACGTCAACTTCGTCGGGATGAACGCATGGTTCGGGCTCGATGGCGGGTTCGAGGCGGTGCGCGTGACCGAGTGGGACGAGCCGCAGGCGGTGATCGGCAGCTACCTCCACCGCTATGCCTATCCCGATTTCTACAAGCAGCATGTCGAGAAGAACAACCGCGAGCTCAAGAACTGGACCCGCGGCGCGATCTTCGACAAGCACCTCGCCGGCGAGACGACGGGCCGCGAGGAATTCACCAACGTGACCAAGGGCACCTCGGATTCGGTGCACTGCCTGCAGATGCGCGGCGAATACATGTTCGTTGCCGAAGGGAAGGGCGGTTTCCGCGCCTATGATATCGCCGCGATTGGCGACAAGGGCTTCTCCGAGCGCATCGTGACCGCGCCGTTCTCGCCGCTTGGCCACGATACCCACGTCGATACCACGAACGCGACCTGCATGGCGCTGCCGACCAACCAGTCGATTGCGCCGACCCGCAACACGCCGGAAATGCGCGCCGCAAACCAGGAACAGCCGTTCTCGCCGATCTACCACTATGCCTTCATCACCGATGCGGTGGAGGGCCTGATCGCAGTCAACGTCGATACGCTGGCGGACGGCGAATTCCGCAACAACTTCTTCCACCGCGCGCTGACCTTCAATCCGGACGGCGTGCTGAAGGGGGCGCGGCACATCACGCTCGCGGGCGACTATGCCTATATCGTGACGGACAAGGCGCTCGTCACGGTCCACCTGACCAAGCCGTGGTCTCCTGCCAGCCCTTGCGAGGTTTCTGAGAAGAAGGGCGGCGAAACCTGCCTCGATCCGAAGATCACCTCGGTCGTCCCCTTGCGAGATCCGCGCGCCACGGCGGTGCAGTTCCGCTATCTCTGGGTGACGACGGCGAACGGCCTAGAGTTGATGGACGTCACTAACCTCGCGAAGCCCGTGCCGGTGCCGTCCGCCACCGTTCCGCTGGATGATGCGCGCCGCGTCTACCTTGCGCGCACCTACGCCTATGTCGCGGCCAAGAAGCAGGGCCTCGTCATCGTCGATATCACCGCCCCGACGCGGCCCTCGATCTATCAGGCCTTCACCGCCGGCGGCGCGCTGACTGATGCCGAGGACGTCATCGTCGCCTCCACCAACGCCTCGCTCTTCGCTTACGTGGCGGACGGCATCAACGGGGTGAAGGTGCTCCAGCTGACTTCGCCCGCCAGCCAGCCGAACTTCTACGGCTTCTCGCCCGAGCCGAAGCCCGAACTGATCGCCTGGGCGCACACCCCAAGCCCGGCGCTGGCCCTGTCCAAGGGCCTCGATCGTGATCGCGGCGTCGATGAGACCGGCGGCCAGATCGCGATCTTCGGCCGCCTCGGCTCGCGCCCGTTCAACCGGCAGGAGATGGAGGAATTGTTCCTCAACAAGGCCGGCGCGCCGTTCAAGGTGAGCAACGCGGTCGACATGTCGATGTGGGTGGGGGCGAGGACTGCGCCGCAACTGATGGCGGCGCAGCCCTGAGCGGCTTTACCCCTCACGCATCGTCGAGCAGCAGCAGCGCCAGTTCCAGCATCATGCGCGGCTCGGGCAGCAAGGTCTGATCGAGCCGCACCACTGCCGCATCCGCCACCAGCGTTCGCGGTATCGTGAACTCGTGCTCGGGCAGCACAGCCATCAGCGCCTCCGCTGCGTCGCAGGCCTCCCAGCCTTCGTAATTGAGAACAATCGTGTGGCGCGTGCCCGCAAACGTCACGCTCGCCCATGGAGCCTCGCCGTGCTCCATCAGCTCTGCATGCGGTCCGGCAAGGGTCAGCACGGCGCGCAGCAGCCTTTCGCCGGGGCTGATCCGCACGCGCGGATGCGGTGTCGCGGCGTCTTCGGATTTCCGCTCGAAGGGCAGGGCGGGGAAGAGATGATCAAGCCACATGGCTCGTGCTCCGATAAGTGTTCATGAAATGTTCCACGCGCTTTGCTGTCGCGGGGCGGGGCTCGCGGCCATTGCGCAGATCATCGACGAAGCGCGGATCATGCGCCGCGAGGCGGCCGAAGCGGGTGCGCGGCATGGCGTGTTGGGAAAGGAACCTCTCGATCTTGCGTATCAGCATGGCCGGACCTCCGTCGGTGCGATGTGGGCGGGGTGAGTCGAAATAAGATTTTTCTTATGTTGACGGATTATTCCTAAAGTTCTAGGAAAAATCCTTCGAATATGGAGCAAGCCCATGAATTCCCGATTCGGGACGCAACAACATGGTGAATCCGCGATGGATCCGGCCCGCACGCGCCTCGTCGCGCTGGCGGCGGAGCGGGGGGTCAGCCTCTCAGCGCTCTCGGGCCTGCTCGGCCGCAATGCGGCTTATCTGCAGCAGTTCGTGCGCAAGGGATCCCCGCGCAAGCTGGAGGAAAACGACCGCCGGACCCTCGCGGAATTCTTCGGCGTGGATGAAGCCGAACTTGGCGCTCCGCCGCGCGAGACGGTTGTGACGGTGGGCAGTCCTGCCGGGGCAGGGGCTCAGTCTCGCGGTGCGGATTGGGCCGACATCCCGCGCCTGCCGCTTGGCGCGTCCGCCGGGCCGGGCACGCTGGCGCAGGATTTCGCCCCGATCGACCGCTTGCGTTTCTCGGGCCGCTGGCTGCGCCAGCAAGGCCTTGAACCCGCCATGCTCAGCGTGATCGAGGTGGAGGGCGATTCGATGGAGCCGACCTTGCGCGATGGCGACGAGATCCTTGTCGATCGCTCTCAGCGCCCTCTGCGCAGCGGTCTCCACGTGATCAGGCTCGATGATGTCCTGCTGGTAAAGCGGCTGGAGCCCGGGCCTGCCGGCACGCTCCTGATCATCAGCGACAACCCGGCCTATCCGCGCATGCAGCGCCCTCTCGCCGACGTCGCGGTGCTGGGGCGCGTCGTGTGGAAGGGTGGCCGGATCTAGGCTTTTACCCCTCCGTCATCAGCTGCGCCGATGACACCTCCCCATTTTTGCGGAACGCGCAAATGGGGAGGTGGCCCGCCGCAGGCGGGTCGGAGGGGTTGCTTTGCTTTCATCCAGACGCCACTTTGCAGGCCATGACCGACACCACCACCGTAGCCCCGCTCAAGGCGGCGATCATCCCCGTCACCCCGCTCCAGCAGAACTGCACGCTGATCTGGTGCACCAAGACCATGCGCGGCGCGTTCATCGATGCTGGCGGCGATATCGAGCGCCTGCGCGCGGCAATCGAGAAGTCGGGCGTCACGATCGAGAAGCTGCTCGTTACCCACGGCCATATCGATCACTGCGGCATCACCGGCGTGTTCGCCAAGGAACTCGGCGTGCCGATCGAAGGCCCGCACGAGGCAGACCGCTTCTGGATTTCGCGGCTGGACGAGGACGGCAAGCGCTGGGGCATTCAGGGCGAGGTGTTCGAGCCGACGCGCTGGCTTTCCGATGGCGATACGGTGACGGTCGGCGAAGTCGAGCTGGACGTTATCCACTGCCCGGGTCACACCCCCGGCCATGTCGTCTTCGTCCACCAGCCCTCGCGCTTTGCCGTGGTGGGCGACGTCATCTTCCAGGGCTCGATCGGGCGGACCGATTTCCCGATGGGCAATCACGCGCAGTTGATTGCCTCGATCACCGAAAAGCTCTGGCCGCTCGGTAACGATATCATGTTCGTTCCCGGCCATGGGCCGAACAGCACCTTCGGCCGGGAACGTCAGACCAACAGCTTCGTCAGCGATTACAATCTGATGCAGTGATCAGGTTCACGCCATCGCGGTGATGATCGCCCAGATGGCGAGGCCAAGCAGGGTGAGCAGCGTGATCATCGTGCCGATCATCCGGCCGATGCCGAAGCTGCCGCCTTCCATGCCAAGCCCGTGTGCCACACGGCCCAGCATGAATACGCCCGCGACAGCCGCAAGCGCGGTGCTGCCGGGATGGGCGAATTCGAGCGCAGCGATCATGACCAGCACGATCGGGGCGTTTTCGATGAAGTTGGAATGGGCGCGCATGCGCCGGATCAGCTTTTCGTTACCGCCGTCGCCCACCGAAACTTTTTCGGAAGTGCGCACCTGGCCGCAGCGGATCGAGAGCCAGATATTGATCAGCGCGGCCGCGGCGACGGCGCTCAAAGTGATAGGCAAGTTCATGATCAGGTCATCCCCCTGAGGTTCTTGTTGTGATACCTCGGGGGCTTTCCTAGCCGCCTCGCGCTTGCAAAGCATCCAGAAATCCGTATAGGCGCGCCTTCGCCCGCGATCGGCGACTCCAGCTTGCTGCCGAACCCAAGTCGGGCCGCCATCGAATGGCGCTTGGACAGGGGTTGTGCGCCGGTTCGGTTTTGCCTATCGCGCTTGCCAGTAGACGACTTCAAGATCAGGAACAGGTGCCGAGATGGCCGTCCCCAAAAGAAAGACCTCGCCCTCCCGCCGGGGCATGCGTCGCAGCCACGATGCGCTGAAGGTTGATGCCTTCCACGAATGCTCCAACTGTGGCGAGCTCAAGCGCCCGCACATGCTGTGCGGTGCCTGCGGGCACTACAACGGCCGCGAGATCATCGCCGTCGGCCTCTGATTTCGGCTGAGGGGGAGACAGCCGGGTTATGGCTCTGCCGCGTATCGCCGTAGATGCGATGGGCGGCGATGTGGGCGTGCGCGTCATGGTTGAAGGCGCGGCACTCGCGCGTCGCCAGCACGATCAGTTCAAGTTTCTGCTTGTTGGCGATGAAACCGCCATCAAGCAGGCGCTCGAAGCTCACCCGAACCTGCGCTCAGCTTCCGAAATCCTCCACGCCCCCGATGTCGTCGCGGGCGAGGAAAAGCCTACCCAGGCGCTGCGCCGTGCGCGCACCACGTCGATGGGGCTCGCGATCGAGGCGGTGAAGAACGGCAGCGCGGGCGCTGCCGTGAGCGCTGGCAACACCGGCGCGCTCATGGCCATGTCGAAGGTTGCGCTGCGCACGATGCCGGGAATCGACCGGCCCGCGCTTGCCGCACTGGTGCCCACGCTTGGCGATCATGATCTTGTCATGCTCGATCTCGGTGCCAACACCGAATGCGATGCGCGCAATCTCGTGCAGTTCGCGATCATGGGTGCGGCCTATGCCCGCATCGTCCACGGTCAGGCCGAACCGCGCGTCCGCCTGCTCAATATCGGCACCGAGGAAATCAAGGGCACCGATGAGCTGCGCGATGCCGCTGCCATGCTCAAGGAGGCGCAGCAATCGCTCGCCTTCCGTTTCGACGGCTTCACCGAGGCGGACAAGCTTTCGCGCGGCGATGTCGATGTCGTCGTCACCGATGGCTTCACCGGCAACATCGCGCTGAAGGCCATGGAAGGCGCGGCGCGTTTCGTCGCCGATCTGCTGCGGCGCAGCTTCTCCAGTTCGCTGCGCTCCAAGTTCGGCTTTCTCATTTCCAAACCTGCGACCGAGCTGCTCAAGCATCATCTCGATCCCAACAATCATAATGGGGCGGTGTTCCTTGGTCTCAACGGTGTTGTCGTGAAAAGCCACGGAAGCGCATCTGCGGTGGGTGTCGCCCACGCGGTCGCGGTGACCGCGCGGCTCCTCTCCGAGCGGCTGACCGAGCGCATCGCGGCAGACTTGGCCGATGCAGGGCAGGACGCCATGCGCAGCGCTGCGACCCGCGTCCGCCCCGCGCCGGAAACCCCGGGGACTCAGGCATGACATTGCGTTCGGTCATTCGCGGCAGCGGTTCTGCGCTGCCGGCCCGCGCGGTATCCAACGCTTAATTGTCGACCTTGGTCGACACGACCGATGACTGGATCATCGAGCGCACCGGCATCCGCAACCGTCACATTGCGGGCGAGGGCGAGACGACTGCAACGCTCGCCACCGAGGCTTGCCGCAAGGCGCTCGATGCGGCCGGGATCGACGCCGCCTCGATCGACCTCATCGTGCTCGGCACCTGCAGCCCGGATCAGACCTTCCCGGCCACGGCCACCATCGTCCAGAACGCGCTCGGCTGCCGCGGCGGCATCGCGTTTGACGTGGCGGCGGTCTGCTCGGGCTTCCTCTACGCATTCGGCACGGCTGACGCCATGCTGCGGACCGGCATGGCCAAGCGCGCGCTGGTGATCGGCGCTGAAACCATGAGCCGCCTGCTCGATTGGGAAGATCGCACGACCTGCGTCCTCTTCGGCGACGGCGCGGGCGCGGTCGTGCTCGAGGCGGTCGACGTGGATGAGAACGATCCGGCAGCGCCTGGCATCCTCGCGACCCGCCTCCATGCCGATGGCGCACACAACGAGCTGCTCCACATGGATGGCGGCCCCTCGACCACCGGAACGGTGGGCAAGCTGCGCATGAAGGGCCGCGAAGTGTTCCGCCATGCCGTGGTGAACCTTGCTGCGGTGCTGGAAGAAGTTCTCGCAGCGGCGGGCTTCACGGCGGCCGACATCGATTGGGTCGTGCCGCACCAGGCCAATGCCCGCATCCTCGATGCCACGGCGCGCAAGCTCGGCCTGCCCGAGGACAAGGTGATCATAACCGTCGATCGCCACGCCAATACCAGCGCCGCCTCGGTCCCGCTCGCCTTCGATACGGCCGTGCGCGACGGCCGGATCAAGCCCGGCGATCTCGTCATGTTCGAGGCGATGGGCGGCGGTTTTACCTGGGGAGCCAGCCTCGTTCGCGTCTGATCCCGCCAAACTCGAAATTGTACCGTTACAGTTTTCGTTGCGGACCAATGGATTGGCCGATAAAATAGTGTGGAAAGCGGATTGTAAAGCGCGGCGGACACTGTATTGTGTCAAGTCAGCTTGTCGCTTTTTTATCGGGGGAATCGGGGATGCGTTCGGTGGGGACTCTTACTCGCGCTGATCTTGCAGAGAGCATCAATCGTAGGGTCGGCCTGTCGCGAGCGGATTCGCTCGGGATGGTCGAAGCGATCCTCGATCACATGTGCGAAGCGCTGGCAGAGGGCGAAAATGTAAAGATTTCCGGTTTCGGGACCTTTCTGCTACGAGACAAGGCTGAACGCATCGGTCGCAATCCCAAGACCGGTGTGGAAGTGCCCATCACCCCGCGCCGCGTCATGACGTTCCGCGCCAGTCAGATGCTGAAGGACCGGATCGCTGCAAGCAGCTGATACCCAAGGATTTGCGCCTGGCACCGCTCCTGCCTTCGCTGATGGCAAGGAGCCCGGTGCGCTGCGCACGATCGGTGAAGTAGCCAAGGCGCTCGGCGTCAAGCAGCACGTCCTGCGCTACTGGGAAGAGCAGTTCCCGATGCTGAAGCCGCTCACCCGCGCGGGCGGCCGCCGCTATTACCGTCCCGAGGATGTCGCGCTCGTCGCCCGCATCGACCAGCTGCTCCACCGCGAGGGCTACACGATCCGCGGCGCGCGTCAGGCACTCTCGGGCAAGGGCGGGGTAAACGCCGCTCCGGCCCCGGCCCCGCAGGCCGCCGCACCAGCTGCGCCTATGCCCGTGGAAGACGAGATCATCGCCGCCATCCGCATCCTGCGCCGCCATCTCCAGACGATCCGCCACCGTCTCGCGGATGCGCTTGAGGATTGAGCCTCTGCGCTAGTCGTTCAGTGTAGGCCCCAGCGCCGGATCGAGATCGCGCGGGCGCTTCATCGACACCAGCTTTGCGCAGCGCTCGTCGACATCGGCCCAGCGCTCGATGTCGAGTTCCATCACGGCGAAGGTCGCGGTCGGGAACTTCACTTCCACTTCCTCGCGCAGCGGGCTGGTGCCGTCGTCGGGCACGAGATCGAAGATGAGGTCTTCCAGCCCGGGATTGTGGCCGATCATCAGCACGCTGGCGGGTTCTCCCGAAAGCTCGCGCAACACGTCGATCAGTGTGGCGGAACTCGCAAGGTAGATGCGCCGATCCCACTCGACCGGGAAGGTGTGCCCCCAGGCCTTGCTCGCTTCCTCGATCGTTTCGGCCACGCGCACGGCGGGCGAGGCGAGGATGCGCTCGAAGGTGAGGCAGGTGCTCTTGATGTATTCGCCCATCGCCCGCGCCCCGCGCACCCCGCGCTCGTTGAGCGGCCGGTCAAAATCGCGGGCCCGCGCGTCGGACCAATCGGACTTCGCGTGGCGCAGTAGAGCGAGCGTTTTCAAGCGCGGGTCTCGTCGATTTCGCGGGGAGGTAAAGGCGTGTTCACAGCTTCAGAAACACTGCCCGCCACGCTTTGTAAAGCCGCATCAAGCGTCACACGGCGCACCGGCGTGCCCGGCGGAAAGGCGCTCAGGAGGCGCGAGGGGAAGGCGGAGGACAGCACCACGAAATGCCCCCGGTCGCTCCCCGTGCGGATTAGCCGCCCGAAGGCCTGCGCCAGCCTGGCGCGGATGATGCGGTCGTCGTGCGCCTGCCCCCCGCCACGGCTATCGCCGCCGAACTTCTCTGCATGCGCGAGCCGCCGCGCGCGGTGGAGGATCGAAGGTTTGGGCCAGGGCACCTGCTCCATCACCACCAGCCGCAGCGAATGGCCGGGCACGTCCACCCCGTCACGCAGGGCATCGGTGCCCAGCAGCGAGGCGCGCGGATCATCGCGGAAGATATCGACCAGCGTCCCGGTATCGATCGGATCGACATGCTGGGCAAACAGCGGAAGGCCCGCGCGCGCCAGCCGGTCGGCAATCCGGCCATAGACTGCCCGGAGCCGCCGGATCGCGGTGAACAGCCCCAGCGCGCCGCCGCCCGAAGCCTCGATCAGCCGCCCATAGGCATTGGCGAGCGCGGGAATGTCGCCGCGCGGCACGTCGGTGACGATCAGCACTTCGGCATTGCGCGCATAGTCGAACGGGCTGGGCGCAGCGAACACCTCGGGCCGAACGCCCAGTTGCGGCGCCCCGCTGCGCTCGACCGCATTCGACCAGTCGCCGTTCTGCGTCTCCGCCCCGTCGGTGAGCGTTGCCGAAGTCATCATGACCCCGTGCGCGCCTGCCAGCACCGTTTCGGCGAAGGGCTTCATCGGATCGAGGTAGCGCCGATGCAGCCC
>CANGJI010000045.1 GCA_947454135.1 Sphingomonadaceae bacterium | reverse complement strand
GTCTGCGAGCCATCGGCCAGGCTCAGCGCATCGGCGCGGCCTTCGGCATAATCGACCCGGCGTTCGAGCTGGTCAAAACGGGCCATCGCTTCATCGACACGTTCGGTCGCGAGCAAGGTGCGCAGCTTGACGCGGTTCTCGGCGCTTTCGAGCCGCGCGGCGATCGCGGTCTGGCGGCTGCGGGCTTCGCGCAGGCGCGTCTGGAGCTTTTCGATGTCGGCTTCATAGGCGCGCATCGAATCGTCGAGCACCTTGATCTCGCCAGCCAACTGTGCGCCCATGTCGGCGGCCTTGTTCTTTTCAACGAGCGCGGCGCGGGCGAGGTCTTCGCGGCCCTTGGAGAGGGCGAGCTGGGCCTTGTCCGCCCAATCGGCCTGGAGCCGATCAAGCTTGGCGACGTGGCGGGCCATCTCCTTCTGATCGGCGATGGTGCGGGCAGCAGAGGCGCGCACTTCGACAAGGGTTTCCTCCATCTCCATGATGATCATGCGGATCATCTTGGCCGGGTCATCCGCCTTGTCGAGCAGGTCGTTGAAGTTGGCGGCGATGATGTCGCGGGTGCGGGAGAAGATGCCCATCAGGTTGGCTCCGGGGGTAAAAGAGGCGGACGTTTCGGCTTCGGGACGGCGTAGCGCACCGAGCTCGATTTCGAAACGGGATTGCGAGCGCCCGGTGCCCGCTGGGCGCACAGGCGTATCGGCACCCATCAGGCGAGCTCACCCGTGATCGCGGCGCTGGACGCCACTACCGAGGGGGCCGCAGCCGAAACGGGCCGGGTGGCGACGGCGACGTTGAGCGCCATCATCGCTGCGATGCTGATCAGCGCCGCGCGGCCGAGCTGGGTCGAGAAGAAGCGGGCAGTGTACATCGGTATTCTCCTGTTGGACCCCGTTGCCGGGATTGTCCGATGCTTTGCAGGAGCCGTGCCAAATTGGGGATGGCCCGCATTTCCTAGGTTTTAGCGGATCGGCAAAATCGCTTATGTGGGAATTCTTGCCTAGGCTTGGGAAATTCTGCTATCCCTTGGGGCGGGATACGAAGCGGGGCTTTTCATGGATCGCGAAGTCCAGTTCATCGGCCAATCGAGCGCCTTTCTCGATGCCGTGGAGCGCGCCAGCCGCGCCGCACCGATGCGCCGCCCGGTGCTGGTGATCGGCGAGCGCGGGACCGGCAAGGAACTGATCGCCGAACGCCTCCACCGCCTTTCGATGCGGTGGCAGGAACCGCTGGTGACGATGAACTGCGCGGCGCTGCCCGAAACGCTGATCGAGGCCGAGCTGTTCGGCCATGAGGTGGGCGCGTTTACCGGCGCGACGCGCAGCCGTGCGGGCCGCTTTGAAGAAGCCAACGGTGGCACGCTGTTCCTCGACGAGCTGGGCACGCTTTCGATGGGCGCGCAGGAGCGGCTGCTGCGCGCGGTGGAATATGGCGAAGTGGCGCGGATCGGCGCGAACAAGCCGATCACCGTCGACGTGCGCATCGTGGCGGCGACCAACGAGAACCTGCCGAAGATGGCCGAGGAAGGGCGGTTCCGCCCCGACTTGCTCGACCGGCTGAGCTTCGAGGTGATCACGCTCCCCCCGCTGCGCGTGCGCGAGGGCGATATTGCGGTGCTCGCGGATTACTACGGGCGACGCATGGCGGCGGAGCTGGGCTGGGCGAGCTGGCCGGGCTTTGCCGCGCATGTCGCCGCGCAGATGGACAAGTACGCCTGGCCCGGCAACGTGCGAGAGCTGCGCAACGTGGTCGAGCGTGCGGTCTATCGCTGGGATGATCCGGGCCGGCCGATCGGGCATATCCAGTTCGATCCATTCGAGAGCCCGTGGCGCCCGGCAGCGCTGACGGAGGTGCCCGCTCCGGCGCGCACTGCTTCGGCGGCAGAGCGCCCTGCCCCGGCGGTGACGGCGAGCGATTTCGATATGGTGGCGGACCTGCGCAGCGCGGTCGATGCGCATGAGCGGGCGATCCTCGAGCACCATCTGGGGCGCAATCGCTACAACCAGCGGCAGACCGCCAAGGCGCTGGGGCTGACCTATGACCAGCTGCGGCACTGCCTTCGCAAGCACGGGCTGCTGGAGCGGGGCGAGAGCGCCTAGGCCGCCGCCCCCCTTCGTCGCTGCGCTCCTCGCCATGACGGGCAGCTTTGCGCCCGCGCGGGAAACACTCTAACGCGAGCGGCGATGCCCCTCACCCGCCTCACCTTGCGCGATTTTCGCAACCATGCCGCAACGCGGCTGGAAGGGACCGCGCGCTTCAACGTGCTGATCGGCGAGAACGGCGCGGGCAAGACCAACGTGCTGGAGGCGATCAGCCTGCTCTCGCCCGGGCGCGGGCTGCGGCGCGCACAGCCGGCGGAGATGGCGGGGCGCGGCGGGGATGGCAGCTTTGCCGTGGCGGCGGAACTGGAGGAGGGCGCTTTGGCGCTGTCGACCTCCACCTCGCCGGGGGCACCGGGGCGGCGGACGGTGCGGATCAACGGCGCCGATGGTCCGGCGGCGCGGCTGGGCGAATGGCTTTCGATCACTTGGCTGACCCCGGCGATGGACCGGCTGTTTGCCGAAGGCGCGACGGCGCGGCGGCGGTTCCTTGATCGGCTGGTGCTGGCGGTGGAGCCGGGCCACGCAAAGCAGGCGAGCCGCTATGAAACCGCGCTGCGGGAGCGGAACCGGCTGCTGGAAGGCCCGGGCGAGCCCGATCCGCTGTGGCTCGACGGGATCGAGGCGGGCCTCGCCGAAGCGGGCGCGGAAATGGCGCGGGCGCGTGCCGACCTTATCGCAGGCCTCACGCGGACACTGGCAGACCTGCCCGATGCGCCTTTCGCGCGGCCTGCGCTGACCTATGCCGCAGGCGGGCCAACCAAGGCCGATGCGCTGCGGGCAGCCCTGCGCGAAGGACGGCGTCGCGACCGGGCGGCGGGGCGCACGCTGACGGGTCCGCACCGCGACGATCTTGGCGTGACCATGGCGGCCAAGAATGCACCGGCGGCGGATTGTTCGACCGGCGAGCAGAAGGCGATGCTGATCTCGATCGTGCTCGCCCATGCCGAGCTCACCAAGGGCGCGCGGCCGCAAGTGCTGCTGCTCGACGAGATCGCCGCACATCTCGACCCGGTGCGGCGCGCGGCGCTTTACGAGCGGCTGGCCGATGCGGGCGCGCAAGTGTGGATGACGGGGACGGAGCTCGCCCCGTTCGAGCCGCTGGGCGCGGACGCGGCGGTGTGGCGTGTGGCGGATGGGGCGGTGGTGCGGGGGTAGCGTTTGCCGCTTGCCCACCCCAACCCCTCCCGCAAGCGGGAGGGGCTTTCTGATTGCACTGCTCTCCCCTCACGCGAGCGGGAGGGGCCTTCTGATTGCTCTGCTCCCTCCCGCAAGTGGGAGGGGCCTTCTGATTGCTCTGCTCCCCTCCCGCTTGCGGGAGGGGTTGGGGGTGGGCCCTAGCGTACCGTCGCGGCCTTGAGCGCCTTTGCCACTTCATCCTTCGTCGCCGCCACGATCCTGTCCACGCCAGCTGCGTTGGGGTGGATGTGATCATCGAGGAGGAGCTTGTCGTTGCCGATGACGGCTTGCAGGAAGAACGGCACGAGCGGCGCTTTGTGCTTGGCGGCGAGCGCGGGATAGATGGGGTTGAAGGCCGCCACGTAGTCCTTCCCCATGTTGGGCGCGGCGAGCATGCCGGTCAGCATGGCGGGAATGTGGCGCTTGTCGAGCTCGCTGAGGATCGCATCGAGGTTGGCGCGGGTTTCGGCGGGCGGCAGGCCGCGCAGCATGTCGTTGCCGCCAAGGCCGACGAGGACGAGCGCGGGCTTCACTTTCTGGCCATCGAGCGTGAAGGCCAGCCGTTCGCGCGCAGCGGCGGTGGTATCGCCCGACACGCCGGCATTGACGACACGGGCTTTCACGCCGCCAGCATTCAGCGCAGCTTCGAGGCGGGGCGGATAGCCTTCACCCGGCGCAAGGCGGTAGCCGGCGTAGAGGCTGTCTCCGAAGGCGAGGATGACGGGGGCGTCGGCGGGGACGGCGGGCGTGCTGGCCTGCGGCGGCTTGGGGGCATCGGGCGTCGGGGCGCTTCCGGAGCAAGCGGCGAGGATCAGGCAGAGAAACGGCACTATACGACGCATGAGAGTTCCTCGGAGGCTTTGGGCAGAGGCTTTGGGGCAGGCAGGTTGCACCGTGCAACTGATCTATGCCAATGTTCGCCCGTGACAAGCCCCTCCCCCGCTTCGCCCTCCCCCGTTATCGACGCAAGCGACCTGACGCTGAGCCTTGGGCAAGGCGAGGCCCGGGTCGACGTGCTGCGCGGAGTGAGCCTGACCGTGAACGCGGGCGAGACCGTGGCGCTGCTGGGGCCGTCCGGATCGGGCAAGAGCTCGCTGCTGGCGGTGCTGGCAGGGCTGGAGCGTGCGGGCGGCGGCTCGCTTCTGGTGGCCGGACAGGACTTCATGGGACTTTCCGAGGATGCGCTTGCAGCGGCGCGGCGCGGGCGGATCGGGGTGGTGCTTCAGGCGTTCCACCTGCTGCCGACGATGACGGCGCTGGAAAACGTGGCGACGCCGATGGAGCTCGCCGGGATGCGCGATGCCGCGCCGCAGGCCCGCGCGGCGCTGGAGGCGGTGGGCCTTGCGCACCGCATGGGGCATTATCCCGCGCAGCTTTCGGGCGGCGAGCAGCAGCGCGTGGCGATTGCCCGCGCCCTCGCGCCGCGCCCGGCGCTGGTGTTTGCCGACGAGCCGACCGGCAACCTTGATCACGCCAATGGCGAGGCCGTGGCGGAGCTGCTGTTTGCACAAGTGGCCGAGGCGGGCGCGACCTTGCTGATGGTGACGCATGACGAAGCGCTGGCGCGGCGCTGCGGGCGGATCGTGCGACTGGAGGACGGGCAGATCATCTCGGATACCGCTTCGTGAACCGCTGGGCCTTGGCCTGGCGGTTGGCGCGGCGGGGGCTGGACTGGCGGTTTCGCGGCCTCAGGCTGCTGATCGTGTGCCTCGTGCTGGGGACGGCGGCGCTTTCCGCCATCGGCACGCTGACGGGCGGGATCGGGCGCGAACTGGCGGCGCGCGGGCAATCGATGCTGGGCGGCGATCTGGAGCTGACACTGGCGGGGCGTTCGGCGGCGCCGGATGAGCTTTCGGCGATCCGGGGGCTGGGCACGGTTTCGAGCGGGGTCCGCCTGCAGGCCATGGCGCGCAAGGCGCAGAGCGCCGACGATGCGGTGCCGGTGGAGCTGAAGGCAGTCGATGCGCACTGGCCGCTCTACGGCGCGTTCACGGTGAATGGCGGGCGCAAGGCTGGCGCGCCGCAGGGGATGACCGCGTGGATCGATCCCGGCGTGGGCGACCGGCTGGGGGTGAAGGCAGGCGATCATCTGCGGATCGGACAGGCCGAACTGGTGATCGGCGGCGTGATCGCGGGCGAGCCGGACCGATTGAGCGAAGGCTTCGCGCTGGGGCCGACGGTGATCGTGAGCGAGGAGGCGCTAGCCGCTTCGGGCCTCGTCCAGGTCGGCTCGATGGCGCGGTGGAAATACCGCGTGCGGACCGCGCAGGACGCCGATCCGGCGGTGCTCGCCGATAGCTTCAAGGCGCGGTTTGCGAACGCGGGCTTTCAGGTGAAGACGCGCGACAAGGCCTCGCCGGGGCTCGACCGGTTCGTGGCGCGCATGGGGCAATTTCTGGTGCTGGTGGCGCTGGCAGCGCTGGGGATCGCGGGCATCGGGATTGCGGGCGGCGTTTCATCGTACCTCGAAATGCGCAGGGCGAGCATCGCGACGCTCAAGATCCTTGGTGCGAGCGCCGCAGACGTGGTGCGCATCTACCTCATGCAGATCGCGGCGGCGGCGCTGGCGGCGATTGCCGCAGGGCTGCTGCTGGGCATCTGCATCACGCCGCTGCTGGCGCGGGCGCTGGAGGGGCTGCTGCCCATCCCGCCGGGCTTTACCGTCGATGCGGGGGCGCTCGCGGTGGCGGGAGCCTATGGCCTGCTGATCGCGCTGACCTTTGCCGCGCCGCCCTTGCTGGAAGCACGCCGGGTGCCGGCAATGGCCCTGCTGCGGGCGCGGGTGGCGCCGCTGGGCCGGGGTTGGCGCATTCCGCTGTGGGCAGCGCCAGTGGGGCTTGGGCTGAGCGGGATTGCCGCGCTCGCGGTGCTGACATCGCCGCAGCCGATGCTGGCGGCGGGGTTTCTGGGCGGCGCGGCGGCGGTGTTTGCGGTGCTGGCGCTGATCGGGCGAGTGCTGGCCTGGAGCGCAGCGCGGCTACCTCGTCCCACGCGGCCCTTGCTGCGAATGGCGCTGGGCAATCTGCACCGGCCCGGCTCACAGACATCGGCGCTGGTGGTGGCGCTGGGCTTTGCGCTGGCGGCGTTCGTGATGCTGGCGGCGGTGCAGACGAGCATCGACGCGAATATCGCCAAGCGGGTGCCGCAGCGGGCGCCGGATTACTTCGTACTCGACGTGCCCAAAGGCAGCGGGGCGGAGACGTTCCGGGCGCTGGTGCGCGGTGTGGCGCCGGGGGCGGCAGTGCGGATGGTGCCCTCGCTGCGCGGCACGGTGCTCGCCTATGGGCCGGAGGGCGCGATGACCGAAGTCGCCACGATGAAGGCCGTTCCGGAGGATTCCTGGCTGCTGCGCGGCGACCGCGGGCTGACCTATGCCGACGAGATTCCGCAAGGCAATGTGCTGACCGAAGGGCGCTGGTGGCCGAAGGACTACACGGGCGAGCCGCTGGTTTCGGTCGATCAGGATCAGGCGAAGGCCATCGGCCTCAAGGTGGGCGACAAGGTCCGCTTCAGCCTGCTCGGCACCGAGCGCGAGGCGCGGGTGGCCTCGCTGCGGCGGATCGACTGGGCCTCGTTCGGGTTCAACTATGCCATGGTGTTCAGCCCCAATGCGCTGGAGGATGCGCCGCACACGTATGCCGCGACGATAACGCTGGCCGCGCAGGAGAAGCGGGCAGAAGTGCGCCGCGCGATCCTTTCGGGGCTGGTGCGGGCGCTGCCGGAAAGCTCGGTGATCGAAGTGGGGCCAGTGCTGGGACAGGCGCGGACGCTGCTGGGGCAAGTTGGCACGGCGATCTTTGCGGCGGCGAGCGTGGCGGTGCTGGCGGGGCTTGCCGTGCTGGCGGGCGCGATCGCGGCGGCGCGGGCGGCGCGGCAGTATGACAGCGTGATCCTGCGCGTACTCGGCGCGAGCCGGGGGCAACTGCTGGCCCTGCTGGCGGCGGAATATGCGCTGCTGTCCGCCGTGCTGGCGCTAGTGGCGCTGGCGCTCGGCGGCGGGACGGCGTGGCTGGTGGTGGTCAAGCTGTTCGAGTTCGAGTGGTCGCCGGACTGGATGCGCGTGCTGGGCGTGCTGGCGGGCGGCGTGGCGCTTGTGCTCGTGCTGGCGGTGGCGGGGTCGCTATCGGTGCTGCGGACGAGGCCGGCGGAGGCGCTGCGGGCGCTCTAGGTTCGGTGCCGCTGCGCGCTGGCGGCGAGCAACGAGCGGGATCGGCTGGTGCGCGGGAAAACGACGCTTCGGCGGTGCGCGCATCGCTGAGCGGGCGATAAATCGGCAGGCGCGGCAAGGCTTGGTCGCAACTTGCCCTCCGCGCTCCCTTGCCGCAACGCACAATTGCAGGTATGCGCGCGCCGAAGCCCCGGCCCACAAGCCGGGCACGGCGCCTTGCCTGCTGCGCGCGCCGCACCCGAGATACCAATCGAAAGCATACCCATGGCCAGCGCCCCTGAATCCAAAGCGCTTCGCAATATCGCGATCATCGCTCACGTCGACCACGGCAAGACCACGCTTGTGGACCAGCTGTTCCGCCAGTCCGGCACCTTCCGCGACAACCAGCGCGTGGAAGAGCGCGCGATGGATTCCAACGACCTCGAAAAGGAGCGCGGGATCACCATTCTGGCCAAGTGCACCTCGGTCGAGTGGAACGGTACGCACATCAATATCGTCGACACGCCCGGCCACGCCGACTTCGGCGGCGAGGTGGAGCGCATCCTCTCCATGGTCGACGGCGTGATCCTGCTGGTGGACAGCTCGGAAGGCGCGATGCCGCAGACCAAGTTCGTGACCGGCAAGGCACTGGCGCTGGGCCTCAAGCCCATCGTCGTCGTCAACAAGATCGACCGTCCGGATGGCCGCGCGCAGGAAGTGCTCGACGAAGTGTTCGACCTCTTCGTCAGCCTCGATGCCAATGACGAGCAGCTGGAATTCCCGGTGCTCTACGCTTCGGGCCGCAATGGCTATGCCAGCGAGGACCAGGACGCGCGCGAAGGCACGCTGACCCCGCTGTTCCAGAAGATCGTCGACCACGTGCCGCCGCCGGCTGCCGATGTCGACGGGCAGTTCAAGTTCCTCGTGACCTTGCTCGACCGCGACAACTTCCTTGGCCGCATCCTGACCGGCAAGGTCCAGTCGGGCACGATCAAGGTGAACTCGCCGATCCACGCGCTGGACCGCGATGGCAAGGTGATCGAAACGGGCCGCGCCTCCAAGCTGATGGCGTTCCGCGGCCTTGAGCGCGTGCCGGTGGACGAGGCGCGCGCGGGCGACATCATCTCGATCGCCGGGCTCACCACCGCGACGGTGGCGAACACCATCGCCGATCCCAGCGTGACCGAGCCGCTCTATGCGCAGCCGATCGATCCGCCGACGCTCTCGATGCGTTTTGCCGTGAACGATTCGCCGATGGCGGGCCGCGAGGGCACCAAGGTGACCAGCCGCATGATCCGCGACCGCCTGGAGCGCGAGGCCGAATCGAACGTGGCGATCCGCGTGACCGAGAGCGCCGACAAGGACAGCTTCGAAGTGGCGGGCCGCGGCGAACTGCAGCTCGGCGTCCTGATCGAGACGATGCGCCGCGAGGGCTTCGAGCTTGGCATCAGCCGCCCGCGCGTGCTGTTTGGCGAGGACGAGAACGGCGGCCGCACCGAGCCTTATGAAACCGTGGTGATCGACGTCGACGACGAGTTCGCCGGCACGGTCGTGGAAAAGATGGCGACCCGCAAGGGCGAGATGACCGACATGCGCCCCTCGGGCGGCGGCAAGACCCGCATCACCTTCTCGGCACCTTCGCGCGGCCTCATCGGCTATCACGGCGAGTTCCTTTCGGACACGCGCGGCACCGGCATCATGAACCGCCTGTTCGAGAAGTATGGCCCCTACCAGGGCCGCATCGAGGGCCGCAAGAACGGCGTGCTGATCTCGAACGGCACCGGCGAGGCTGTCGCCTACGCGCTCGGGCCGCTTGAAGAGCGCGGCATCCTGTTCGTGGGTGTGGGCACGCCGCTCTATGAAGGCATGATCATCGGCGAGAACGCGAAGCCGGAAGACCTCGAGGTCAACCCGATGAAGTCGAAGCAGCTGACGAACTTCCGTTCGACCGGCAAGGACGACGCGATCCGCCTGACCCCGCCGAAGATCATGACGCTGGAACAGGCCATCGCCTACATCGACGACGATGAAATGGTCGAAGTGACGCCGAAGTCGATCCGCCTGCGCAAGGCCCTGCTCGATCCGCACGAGCGCAAGAAGGCCGGGCGCAAGAAGGAAGCAGCGTAAGCTTTCCGACTTCGATGGAAACAAGGAGGGCGGCCTTTGCGGGCCGCCCTTTTTGCATGGGGCGCCCATGGACCTTCGCGCGCGGCAATGACATAGCCTGCGGCAAAACAACCGGAGAGCAGACCCCATGCCGATTTCGCTTTATGACGCCGTTGTGCCTTCGAACCTGCAGATCCTGCGCGCAGTCGATGGGCTGCTGACCAAGGCGGAGGCTTTTTGCGCGGAAAACGGCCGCGCCGAGGGCGATCTGATCGACGCGCGCCTTGCGCCCGACATGCTGCCCTTCGGCTATCAGGTGAAGAGCTGCGCGGCGCATTCGACTGGCGCGCTCGCCGGGGTTCGGGCGGGCCACTTCGCGCCGGACCTGACGCCGTGGCCGACCGATTTTGCGGGGCTCCATGCCGCAATCCAGGGCGCCATCGCCGAGCTTTCCGCGCTGGACCCGGCAGAGTTCGAAGCGCTGGGCGACAACGACACGCTGTTTGCCTTCGGCGAGATGAAGCTGCCGTTCACCGGCACGAACTTCCTGCTCTCGTTCTCGCAGCCCAACTTCTATTTCCACGCGACGACCGCCTACGCGATCCTGCGCGCGCAGGGCGTGAAGGTGGGCAAGGGCGATTTCATGGGGATGCCGCGCATCAAGCGGTGAGGATTCCGGCCCGTTCGGGTTGACGCAGGAGGGGCGGCCTTGGGGCTGCCCCTTTTTGCTGGGGCGCCACACGTTCAGAAAACCACCCCTCAATCTGAACGAAACCTGCAAGCCCCATCCCGAATCCGTTCAGGCAGCGAATCGTAAACCCATCTTCAACGGCAGCGAATCGTGATCGGGGGGTCCGATCCACATCGGGCCGCTGGAGACGAACGATGTTCACTTTTGCGAAGAAGGCCGTGCTTGCCGTCACCCTCGCCGCCACCGCGCTCGCCACTGCGACGCCGGCGATGGCCGATCCCTATTACGGCGGCGGATCTGGCGGCGGCTATCGCCACCACCGCGGCGGTGACGCCACCGGCGCAGCGATTGCCGGCGGCATCATCGGCCTCGCGCTGGGTGCGATCATCGTTTCGGCGGCGAACAGCAACCGCAACCGCGACCGCTATCGCAATTACGACTACCGCTATCAGAACCAGTATCGCGGCCAGCCGACCTGGCAGGGTTCGTATAACGGCGATCCCTATGACCAACGCTATCAGGGCGGTCAGCCGGGCTACAGCCGCGATGGCTATCCGCAGGGCAGCGACGGTTACTACGACCGGCGCGGCTATCGCGATCCGGACGGCTACGAGGGCGAGTATCGCGGCAACTGACCGCAAGATCGGGGCGGCGCGCCGCATCGGGCGCGCCGCTTCAGAAACAGTTCAGGCCGCAAGCCCTCCTTCTGGAAACAGCAACGCAGGCGAACAGGCATTCACGGGATCGGCCTGCAAAGGAGAAAGACCATGAAGCTTTGGAAACCAGGACTCGTCGCTGCCGCGCTTGCCGCAGGCAGCATGGCAATGGCAGTGCCTGCCGAGGCACATGGCCGGCGCGGCGATGATACCGCGGTCGCCATCGGTGCCGGCGTGCTGGGCCTTGCCGTCGGCGCGGCGATCGCTTCGGACCGCAATTCGGACGTCTATGTCCGCTACGACAACCGGCCGCGCTACTATGGCGGCGGGTATTACTACCGCTCCTATCCGGCCTGGCGCGGCTATGATCCGCGCTACGAAGAGTGGCGGCGCTGGCGCGAGCACGAACGCTGGGAAGATCATGAGCGCTGGGAAGATCACGAGCGCTGGGAACATCGCGGTTGGGGTTATCGAGGTGGCTGGCGCGGCTGGTAAGCATCCAGATGCCTCCGGGGTCCGGCTGCCACCGGCCTTCCGGTAATACCCGCACGCACCGGTCACCTTGCGGCGCAAGCACGCCAAGGTGACCGGTGCGCCTTTCTTATGTGACCAAAAGACACTATGGCCCCGCGGATGGACCGCCCCGCCGAACCTCTGAGCGCCGAAATCGCCAACGCCAATCCCGCGCAGAACCCGATCACAACCGACGCGCCGCTGAAGGGCCTGCGCGTGGCGCTGCTGAGCGGCAACTACAACTATGTGCGTGACGGGGCGAACCAAGCGCTGAACCGGCTGGTGGGCTATCTCCAACGGCAGGGGGCGCAAGTCCACGTCTATGCGCCCAAGGTGAGGAAGCCTGCGTTTCCCTCGATGGGCAAGCTGGTCGGGCTGCCCTCGCTGCCGCTGCCGGGGCGCGCGGAATATCGCATTCCGCTGACGCTGGGCCGCAAGGCGCGGGCCGACCTCAAGGCGTTCCAGCCCAATGTCGTCCACGTTTCCTCGCCCGATCCGGCGGCGCACCGCGCAGTGAGCTGGGCACGCGCGCGCGGTTTGCCGGTGCTGGCAAGCGTCCACACCCGGTTCGACACCTACCCGCGCTATTACAACATGGCATGGCTGGAGCCGATCCTGACCGCGCTGCTGCGCCGGTTCTATCGCCGCTGCGATGCGCTGGTCGCCCCATCGGAATCGATGGCGCAAGTGTTGCGCGAGGAGCGGATGAGCTATGACATCTCGCTGTGGTCACGCGGGGTGGACCGGACGATCTTCAACCCCGGGCGGCGCGATCTGGAATGGCGGCGCAGTCTTGGCATTGCCGACGACGAGGTGGTGATCGGCTTCCTCGGCCGACTGGTGATGGAAAAGGGGCTCGACGTGTTTTCGGACACGATCGACGAACTGGTCCGCCGCAGCGCGAAGGACACCGCACGTCACCGCGTGATGGTGGTGGGCGAAGGCCCGGCGCGGGCGTGGTTCGAGGCGCGGCTGCCAGGCGCGGTGTTCACCGGCTTTCAGGGCGGCAAGGATCTTGGCCGCGCGGTGGCGGCGATGGACGTGCTGTTCAACCCGAGCGTGACCGAGACTTTCGGCAACGTCACGCTGGAGGCGATGGCCTGCGGCGTGCCGGTGGTGGCCGCGGCGGCGACAGGGAGCCAGAGCCTCGTTTCCGATGGCGTTTCGGGCCGGTTGATCGCGCCGGGAGCGCTCAACCAGTTCGCGGAAAGCCTGCGCGCCTATGTCGAAGATGCGGACCTGCGCGCGCGGCATGGCGCGGCAGGCGAGCGGCGGTCGCTCGATTTCAGCTGGGATGCCATCAACCAGGCGGTGGCTGACACCTACCTCAGGCTGATCCGCCAGAAGGACGCACTGAAGCGGCGCTGACGCCTCTCAGGCGGCTTCGTCGGTCCATTCCCACGCCAGCGTCTCGCGGAAGGCAAAGCGGTCGATGTGGCGTTCGACGGCGCCCTTGAGGCCGTCACGCTGACCGGCTTCGCTGGCATCGATCCGGCATTCGAGCGTTTCCGGGTGCGCGGTGAAGGTGACGAGGGCATCCCCCGCCCACGACGCGCCGCGCGCATCGCGGGGGAAGGTGACGGTGCCCTTGTGCGCATCGAAGGTGACGGCAAGGTTGTGCTCCCAGTGCTTGCAGACCTGCTGGAGGTACTTGCTGGCATGCCGGGTGGCGACGTTTGCGGTTGCGGCGGCGGTCATTGTGCGGCTCCGAGGCGTTCGATCTTGCGGGTGGCCTCATCGAGGATATCGGCAATCTGGTGGGCGGTGGGCTCATCAAGACCGCGACCGGCGCGGTGGCGCAGCGCGATCATCAGGCCTGCCATGGCGCGGCGCAGCGGCGGGCTGCCGGTGCGGCCTTCGGCTTCGGCGCGTGCCTTGCCGAAATCGCCGAGGCGCTGGACGACGGCCTTGGCTTCCTCCAGCCGGGCCGCGAGTTCGGCGCGGCCTGCGGCGGTGATGGTGAAGGCCTTGCGGGCGCCCTCCCCCGGGACTTCGCTGATCATGCCTTCGTCCACCAGCAGCGAGAGCGTGGGATAGACCACGCCGGCGCTGGGCGCATAGGCACCGGCGGCGAGTTCCTCGATCGCCTTGATCAGTTCGTAGCCGTGGCGGTCCTGCTCATCGAGGAGCAGGAGGAGGAGCAGGCGGAGCTCGCCGGGACCGAACATGCGGCCACGGCCACCGCGCCCGCCGTGACGGCCATGCCGTCCACGCGGGCCATCGTCGTCCCAATCATCGCCGCCGCCCCAGCTACCGAAGCCGCCGCCGAAACCGCCGCCTCTGGAACCCCAGCCGCCGCCGAACCCGCTACCAAACCCTCTGGCCATCATCCTGAGAGCGAAGTGGTGCCCGAGGCCGTGCCTGTGGCCATGATGGTCAGATCTGTCGAATCGCATTGCGCGTCCTTGATGCGTCATGATGGCTCTAAGATATATCTTAATGCACTCTTGGCAAGAGGCGGTGCGAGAGTTTTTGCTGGCCCGGCGCCGGAAAGAAGCTGAACCCCGGATCAAGTCCGGGGTGACGGGCAAGGCCTGCGTTGGTAGTGCCGGAGTCTGATGTCCGACCTCTTCGCCCCTGCCCCCGCCGAAACGCCGCGCGAATCGGTCGGTCACGACGCGCCGCTGGCCGAGCGGCTGCGTCCGGCGAACCTTGGCGAGGTCGTCGGGCAGGACCACCTCACCGGGCCGGACGGCGCGATCGGGCGGATGGTGGCGGCGGGCAAGCTTTCCTCGATCATCCTGTGGGGCCCGCCGGGCACGGGCAAGACGACCATCGCACGGCTCCTCGCCGATGCCGTGGGCCTGCGCTATGTGGCGATCAGCGCGGTGTTTTCAGGCGTGGCGGACCTCAAGAAGGCGTTTGCCGAGGCCGAGGCCATGGCGCAAATCGGGCGCAAGACGCTGCTGTTTGTGGACGAGATCCACCGCTTCAACCGTGCGCAGCAGGACGGGTTCCTGCCCTATGTCGAGAAGGGCACCGTCACGCTGGTCGGTGCAACGACCGAGAACCCGAGCTTTGCACTGAACGCGGCGCTGCTGAGCCGCGCGCAAGTGCTGATCCTGCACCGCCTTGACGCAGACGCGCTGGGATCGCTGCTGACCCGCGCAGAGGAGCTGACCGGGCTGCGCCTGCCTCTGACGCCCCCCGCGCGCGAGGCGCTGATTGCCTCGGCCGATGGCGACGGGCGGTTCCTGCTCGGGCAGGCGGAGACGCTGTTCGACGTGTCGCTCCCCGCGCCGCTCGGGCCGGAGGAACTGGCGAAGTTCCTGATGCGGCGTGTGGCGGTCTACGACAAGGACCGGGACGGGCACTACAACCTGATTTCCGCGCTCCACAAGGCGCTGCGCGGATCAGACCCGCAAGCCGCGCTCTACTACATGGCGCGAATGCTGACGGCGGGCGAGGAGCCGCTCTACGTGCTGCGGCGGCTGGTGCGCTTTGCCAGCGAGGACATCGGCCTCGCCGATCCGCAGGCGCTGGTGCAGTGCCTTGCCGCGAAGGATGCCTACCAGTTTCTGGGCTCGCCGGAGGGGGAGCTCGCCATCGTGCAGGCATGCCTCTACCTTGCGACCGCGCCCAAATCGAATGCAGCCTATGTCGCGCAGAAGGCGGCGTTCAACAGCGCGCGGGAGACCGGATCGCTGCCGCCCCCGCCGCATATCCTCAATGCGCCGACCAAGCTGATGAAGGAGATAGGCTACGGCGAGGGCTATGCCTATGACCACGAGGCCGAGGACGGCTTTTCGGGCGCGGATTACTGGCCCGAGGGGATGCGCGCGCAGACTTTCTACAAACCGGTCGAGCGCGGGTTCGAACGCGAGATCGTGAAGCGGCTGGAATGGTGGGACAAGAAGCGGCGCGAGCGGCGGGGCGAATGACGTGACGGCGTTTGACGCCTTCGTGTGCATCGACTGGTCCGGGCAAGCGATCGCCCGGCCCAAGGGATTGGCGATGGCCTGGTGTGAACCGGGACGGCGCGCGCCGCTGCTGCTCCGGCCCGAAGGCGGGTGGACGCGCGGCGGAATACTCGATTGGCTCCAGCGTCATGCCGCCAAGGGCACGCGGATGCTGGTGGGGCTCGATCTCTCCCCTGCCCTGCCCTTCATCGATGCCGGCGCCTATTTTCCGGGATACGCCGATACGCCCGCAGACGCCCGTGCGCTGTGGGCCATGGTGGACCGGCTCTGCGTGGACGAGCCACATTTGTCGGCCTCCACCTTTCCGCTCCGCGAAGGGCTGCGCGATCACTTCCGCAATCATGACCAGACCGGCAGCGCATTTGGCGGCGGCGGCGGACGGCTGCGCTTCGTCGAGGAACGGCAGCGTCTGGCGAACGTGAACCCGGTGAGTTGCCTCAATCTGGTCGGCGCCGCGCAAGTCGGCAAATCGAGCCTGACGGGGATGCGCATGCTGCACCGTCTGGAGGGCGCGATACCGGTCTGGCCTTTTGACCCGCTGCCCGAGCAAGGCCCGGTGATCGTGGAAATCTACACCTCGATCGCCGCGCGCGCTGGCGGACTGCGCAAGGGCATCAGCAAGGTGAGGGACGCAGCGACGCTGGACCTTGTGCTGGGGGAACTCGATTCCGACCAGCACCGGGCGCTCGACAGGTATGACGATCACAGCACCGACGCGATCATGACTGCGGCATGGCTGCGCAAGGTGGCGCACGATCCGGCCTTGTGGGCACCGGAAGGGCTGCAGCAGAAGCCGGAGATTGCCCGCACCGAGGGCTGGACCTTCGGGGCCACCTGACGCTAAGGGAGCGCTAAGGCCGGCTTAGCTCAGTTGGTAGAGCACCTGATTTGTAATCAGGGGGCCACGGGTTCGAATCCTGTAGCCGGCACCATCTCCCTAGGCGCTACCCTCCGATTTTTCGTCACCCCCGCGCAGGCGGGGGGCCAGGGTTTACGGGTGCGGCTGATGTGCGGCTTCGCTCTGGATTCCCGCCTTCGCGGGAATGACGAGAGTGGAGGCGGCGGAGATGACGAAGGTGGGTGACCGCAGGGCCTAGAACAGCGTCGTCAGCGCGTAGAACAGCGCGCCGACGGCGGCGGAGGCGGGGATCGTGATGATCCATGCGACGACGACGCTCTGTGCGACGCCCCAGCGGACGGCGGAGGCGCGGCGGGCGGTGCCGGCGCCGATGATCGCGCCGGTGACGGTGTGGGTCGTCGAAACCGGGATGCCGAGCGCCGAGGCGCCGAACAGCACGATCGAACCCGCCGCCGAAGCGCTGAAGCCCTGATGCTGCGAGAGCTTGGTAATGCGCCCGCCCATCGTCTCGATGATCTTCCAGCCGCCCGTCAGCGTGCCGAGGCCGATGGCGAGATAGCAGCTGATCGCGACCCAATGCGGCACTTCGAAGGGGCCGGTGAGGCGGCCGGTCGAATAGAGCAGGACGGTGATGATCCCCATCGTCTTCTGCGCGTCATTCAGACCGTGGCTCAGTGAATAGGCGGCGGACGAGACGAGGTGGAGATAGCGGAAGCGCGTTTCCGCACCGCGCGCGGTGGCGCCGCGAAACAGCCAGCTGGTGATCAGCATGACCAGCATCGCCAGCATCATGCCGATGGTGGGCGAAAGCACGATGGCGATCACCGTCTTGTTGAGGCCGCTCCACTGGATACCGGTCATGCCGGCATGGGCCAGCCCCGAGCCGATCAGGCCGCCGACCAGCGCGTGACTGCTGGAGGAGGGAATGCCCTTGAGCCAGGTCAGCACGTTCCACACGCTGGCCCCGATCAGCGCGCCGAACACGACGGCGGGCGTGACGAGATCCTTGTCGATGAGGCCCTTGCCGATGGTTGCCGCCACCGCCTGAAGGCTGGGGAAGTTGATCGTGAGGAAATAGGCGCCGGCATTGAACACGGCCGCGAACACGACCGCCTGAACCGGGGTGAGCAGGCGCGTGGCGACGACTGTGGCAATGGAATTGGCCGCATCGTGGAGGCCGTTGAGGTAATCGAACGCGAGCGCGATGGCGATCAGCCCGACCAGCAGCGGGAAGGCAAGCTCGTGCATGAAGGAAGCCCCCTGCCCGCCTTACGAATGATCGATGACGATGCCGTCGATCTCGTTCGCGGCATCCTCGAAGGCGTCGACGATGCGCTCAAGGTGCTTGTAGACCTCGCGCTCGACCACGAAGCGCAGCGTATCGGTGGCGCCGTGATCGCGCAGTGCGCGGCGCAGGCCGGCGGCGTGGATCTCGTCGGCATGGGCTTCCATGCGCACCAGCCGCTCGGTGAGTTCGTGCAGGCGCGGTCCGTTGCGCGCAACATCGCGCAGCAGCGGCACCGCTTCGGCCATGACCCGCGCGGCATCGACGATGATCGCGGCCATGTCGCGCATTTCAGGCGAGAAGGTCTTGAGTTCGTAGATGGCAATCGCGTTGGCGGCGGAGTGCATCTCGTCCACCGTATCGTCCATGGCGCCGATCAGGCTGGTGATCGCACCGCGGTCGAAGGGGGTGAGGAAGGTCTTGCGCACGGTCTGCAGCACCGACCGCGTGATCTCGTCGGCATCGTTCTCGCGCTCGACGATCTCACGGATGTGATCGGCGCTGGAGGAGCCTTCTTCGAGCAGCCGCGCCATTGCATCGGAGGCGGCGAGGACCGTCGTGGCATGAGCCTCGAACATGTCGAAGAAATTGCCCGTGCGGGGCAGGAGACGCTGAAACCAGGCGAACATTGATCCAATCCGTGTGTGGTGTACGACCGCCCCTAGCACACTCGTGCGCTGCGCCGCTGCCCTGAATTCGGAGGCAGCGAAAGACCGGATCAGGTCGCGAAGGTCCGGCTCGTCGACCGCATCCGCGGCCTCATCCAGCGTGAACCACCGCCGTTCGCGCTGGTGCTGTTCCTTCCACGCGGGCAGTTCGCGCGTGACGGCGAGCGGGAATACATCGACATCGACCATCAGCGAGGCGCCGTTTCCGCGCTTCTTGCGGTAGCGAAAGCTGCCAAGCGGCGTGGGGCAGGCTGCCCCGGCCACGCCCGCTTCCTCCTCCGCTTCGCGCGCGGCGGCGAGATGCGGAAGCATCGAGGCGCTGAGGTTGCCCTTGGGGATGACCCAGCGCTTGGTCTCACGCGAGGTGACCAGCATCAGCCGCACTTGCGTGTCGGTGGAGACCTCTTCGAAGCGGTACGGCAAGGCAGCAATCTGTCGGATAGCAAGACTCCCGGTAGAACCCACAGCCTCTAGACCATCGGTTACGCGGCAATGCCAGTTTCGTGACTGAAATCTGACAAGATATCGTCAGATTTCGTGTTCATTAGCGCGGGGCTACACGATCCCGGCGCCGAGACCCACCGCTTTGCGTTCTTGCGCCTTGCGGCTGCGATACTGGCTGAGCCGGTAGGCTTCGAGCGCGTCGATCGCGCCGCCGGCTTCCATGCGTGCCATCGCGAGAATGGGGGCCACATCGGTGTTATAGGCCCGGCGCAGCGCCTGGAAGGCCATCATGGTGTCGTTCGCTTCCTGCGCGGCGTGGAGCGCGGCGCGGTCCACCAGCGCGGCCTTGGCGTAGCACTGGGTGATCGTCTCGGCGGACGACAGCATCGATTCGATGGGGTCGGTCACATTGTGCGACTGGTCGATCATGTAGCTGGGGTTGAAGCCGTCTCGCGGATTAAGTTCGGCCTCGGCCAGCTCGTTGAACACGAGGAACAGCTGGTGCGGGTTTATCGAGCCTGAATCGAGGTCGTCGTCGCCGTACTTGCTGTCGTTGAAATGGAAGCCGCCCAGTTTGCCGAAGCGGTGGAGCCGGGCGACGATCTGCTCGATGTTCACGTTCGGCGCGTGGTGCCCGAGATCGACAAGGCACTTGGCCTTGGGACCGAGTTCCTGCGCGGCGAGGATCGAGGAGCCCCAGTCCGAGATGACCGTGGAGTAGAACGCGGGCTCGAACATCTTGTGTTCGAGCAGCATGCGCCAATCATCCGGGAGCGCGGCGTAAATCTTCGCGGCGGCCTCGAGGTAGCGATCAAGGCTGCGGCCGAGATCCTGCTGGCCGGGGAAATTGGTGCCGTCACCGACCCAGACGGTGAGGTCGGTGGAGCCCAGTTGGCGGCCAATCTCGATACATTCGATGTTGTGATCGACAGCCTGCTGGCGCGTGGCGGCATCCTGCGCGGCGAGCGAGCCGTTGGCATAAGTGTGGGCCTGCCCCGGCTGGTCCTGAAAGGTGTTGGAATTGACCGCATCGAAGCCGAGGCCGAGGGCGGCGGCTTCCTCGCGCAGGGCCTTGTAATCGCTCACCTTGTCCCACGGAAAATGGGGCGAGACGCGCGGCGTGGTGCGCCCCAATTGCTGGATGACGGCGCAGTCTTCGAGCTTTTCGTGGATATTGGTGGGCTCGCCCGGGATCGGGAACTTGGCGAAGCGCGTGCCGCCGCGCCCTGCGCCCCATGAGGGGACGGCGACGCTGAAGCCGGCGACCTTGGCCTTCACCGCATCGATATCGATCCCGGCGCGGGCGAGCTTGCGCCCCAGCGCGGCGTAATCATCTTCGAGCGCTTCGCGGTGGGCGGCGTTGCGGTCCGCGATAAGGTCGAACGAGATGGGCAATTCGGTCATTGGTATTTCTCTCCCCTTCCCGCTTACCGGGTGAACGCCTGCACGTTGCCCGCGTCAACATTGATCATGTTGCCGGTCGACTTGGCGGAGAGATCGGAAGCGAGCCAGGCGGCGGCTTCGGCGATGTCTTCGGGGAGGACGTCGCGCTTCAGCATCGAGCGGTTACGGTAGTGAGCTTCAAGCTCTTCGCCCGCATCGACCTTGTTGGCGGCGGCGCGCTCGCGGCGCCAATCACCATCCCAGATGCGGCTGCCACGGATCACGGCATCGGGGTTCACGATGTTGACGCGGATACCATCGGGCGCGCCTTCCAGCGCGAGGCAGCGCGCGAGGTGGTTGGCGGCGGCCTTGGCCGAGGCATAGGCCGAGGCCCCGGCCGCGGCGGCGACGGCGTTCTTGGAGCCGATGAACACGACCGAGGTGCCGCCCTGCTCCTTCATGCGCTTCAAGAGCGGCCATGCGGCGCGGGCGGTGAGGAAATAGCCCTGGGCGAGGACATCGTGATTGCGGTGCCAGAGGCTCAGCGTGGTTTCCTCGATGGTGGCTGAGCTGGCGATACCGGCATTGGCGACGAGCATGTCGAGCCCGCCGAATTCGCGCGCGCAGGCGCTGAAGGCGGCGGCGACTTGCGCTTCGTCGGTGACGTCGCAGGTGGCGGTGCGGATCACGTCCTTGCCGAATTGCCGGGCGAGGCCTTGGCGGGTGCATTCCAGCGCCTCGCCGTCGCGGTCTGCCAGCAGCACGCAGGCCCCCTCCTTGAGAAGGCGGACGGCAGTGGCGGCACCGATGCCCCCTGCCCCGCCGGTGACGAGCGCGATCTTGCCGACCATCGGCTTTGGCGCGGGCATGCGCTGGAGCTTGGCTTCCTCGAGCAGCCAGTACTCGATGTCGAAGGCTTCCTGCTCGTCGAGCGCGATGTATTCGCCAATCGCCTCGGCGCCGCGCATCACGTTGATGGCGTTGCCGTAGAATTCGCCGGCGAGGCGGGCGGTCGTCTTGTCGGCAGCGAAGGTGATGCGGCCCACGCCGGGAACGAGAACGACGACAGGGTTAGGATCGCGCATGGCGGGGGAATTGGGGCGTTTGCAGCGTTCGTAATAAGCGGCGTAGAGCGCGCGGTAGTCCGCCAGTTGCTGCGCGAGGTAGGCCTCGTCGGTTAAGCGCGCGGGATCGAGCGTGAGGGGCGCGATCTTGGTGCGCAGGAAGTGATCGGGGCACGATGTGCCGAGCGCAGCGAGGCGCTGGAAGTCTGCGCTGCCGGTAAATTCGAGGGCTTCGGCATCGTCGGAGAAATGGCCGATTTTCCGGCGGGCGCCTGTCATCAGGCCGCGCAGGCGAGGCATGAGATCGGCGGCGATGGCGTGGCGGTCGGGGTTCGGGGCGACGATCTGGCCGCCGAATGCAGGCTTGCCGCCAAGCGCCGCGTTCAGATAGCGCGCGGCGTCGGCGATGAGGGCAATGGTGTGTTCGTAGGCGGCCTTGGCCGTGTCCGCCCAGCAGATGATGCCGTGCCCGGCGAGCATGACGCCCTCGACCTGCGGGTTGGCGCGGACATAATCGCGCAAGCTCACGCCGAGCGTGTAGCCGGGGCGCTTCCACGGCAGCCAGCCGATCCTGCCGCCCCAGATCGCCTGCGTGGCGGCCTCGCCGCCCGAGCTCGCGGCGAGCGCGATGATCGCATCGGGGTGGACGTGATCGACATGCGCGAAGGGCAGCAGCGAATGCAGCGGCGTATCGATGGAGGCGGCGCGGCCATTGAGATTGAAGGTGCAGTGGGGGAGGAAGCCGACCATCCTGTCGTCGTCATCCGGCCCGGAATAGTGCGCTTCGAGGGCGAGGAGCTTGTCCTGATAGAGCGTGGCAAAGCCATCGAGCTTCATCGAGCCGATATCGCCGCCCGAGCCTTTGACCCAGAGAACGGGAACCTGCTCGCCCGTCAGCGGATCGGTGCCGGTAAGCTTGGCCGAAGTATTGCCGCCGCCGAAGTTGGTGACGGTGAGATCGCTGCCGAGGAGGTTAGAGCGGTAGAGCAGCAGCTCCTCCGGGTTCAGCGCGGCGGCGTGGGCATCATCCCAGCGGCTGGTCGGCACAGCGAAAGGAATCGCGGGGACTACTGGCGTATGGGCGTTCATGGCATCCTTCCAGCGGCAAGAACGGAGCCGCGCTTGGCGAGCCTGCTAACATTTCTACTGGAAACGATCAATATTGATTGATAATGATCGTTTTGAATAAAGGGAGACGGGCGCTGACAGGCGGCGCATTCATCGTGATCGATCTGGGCAAGACGCTGGCCAAGGTTTCCTTGTGGGACCGGGCCGGGCGGCGGCTCGACGTGCGCACGCGGGCCAATGCGGCGGCGGGCGGGGCGCTCGATGTTCCGGGGATTTCCGCCTGGCTGATCGAGGCGCTGGGCGCATTCGCCGGGCATCCGGTGGAGGCCATCGTGCCAGTGGGGCACGGCGCGGGGCTCGCGGCGCTGCGCGATGGGGCGCTGCGCGATGGGGCGCTGGCCTTTGCGCCGGTGGACTACGAGGCCGAAATCCCGGCGGAGACCATGGCGCGATACCGGGCGGCGCGTGATCCGTTCGCGGTGACGGGTTCCCCTGCCCTGCCGCATGGGCTGAACCTTGGCGCGCAAGTGTGGTGGCTGGAGGAGCGCGGCCTGCTGACCGGCACGACGCTGCTGCCATGGGCGCAATACTGGTCGTGGTTCCTCAGCGGCGCGGCGGCGAGCGAGGTCAGCTCGCTGGGGTGCCATACCGATCTGTGGGCACCGGCCGAGGGCGGGTTTTCTCCGCTGGCGCAGCGGATGGGCTGGGCGGAGCGGTTTGCGCCGGTGGTGCATGCGGGGACCGTGGTCGGCACGCTGAAGCCCGAGATCGCGGCGGCAACGGGGCTTTCGCCGAAGGTGCGCGTGCTGGCCGGGGTCCACGATTCCAACGCGGCGCTCCATGCGGCGCGGGGATTTGCGGACGTGGCGGACCGCGAGGCAACGGTGCTTTCGACGGGGACGTGGTTTGTCGCCATGCGGCGGGCGCGAGGGTCTGCGCCAGCACTGCCGGAGGGGCGAGATTGCCTCGTGAACGTCGATGTCGACGGGCGCGCGGTGCCTTCGGCGCGGTTCATGGGCGGGCGGGAGATCGAGATCGCAGCGCAGGGCGCGCGGGTCGATGATCCGGCGGAGCAGGCGGACTTGCTGGCTGAAGTGCCGGGGCTGCTGGCGCGCGGGACCATGCTGGTGCCGACTTTGGCGCCGGGCTGCGGGCCGTTTCCGGATCGGCAAGCGCGGTGGATCGGCGAGCCGGGTGATGGCCGCGCCGCCGCCTGCCTTTACGCCGCACTGATGGCCGATGCGGCGCTGGACCTGATCGGGGCGCAGGCTGTGCTGCTGGTCGAGGGGCGGTTTGCAGCGGCAGAGGTGTTCGTGCGCGCTCTGGCAGCGCTGCGGCCAGACTGCCGCGTGATGGTGGCGGATGGTCCGTGCGATGCGGCGTTCGGCGCTCTGCGGCTGATTGATCCGGGGCTGGTGCCCGCCGCGCGGTTGCGGCAGGTGGAGCCTCTGGCCAGCGACCTTCACGCCTATCGCGCGCGCTGGCTTGGGGAGATCGCCTTGTGATCATTGCCAATATCGCCGATTTTCGCGAAGCCGCGCGGCGGCGGCTGCCGCATTTCCTGTTCGAATATGTCGACGGCGGGTCTTATGCCGAGGAGACGCTGCGGCGGAATATCTCCGATCTGGCGGGCATCGCGCTGCGCCAGCGGGTGCTGGCCGATGTGGCGGACATTGATCTTTCGGCGGAGCTGTTAGGGCAGAAGCTGGCGATGCCGGTGGCGCTGGCGCCGATCGGCCTTGCCGGGATGAACGCGCGGCGGGGCGAGGTTCAGGCCTTGCGCGCGGCGGAGACGGCGGGCGTGCCCTTCACGCTCTCGACCGTTTCCGTGTGCCCTTTGCCTGAAGTTTCAACTGCGGCGGCCAAGCCCTTCTGGTTCCAGCTCTACATGATCCGCGACCGGGGCCATATGCGCGACCTTCTGGCGCAGGCGCGCGAGGCGCAAGTGAGCACGCTGGTGTTCACGGTGGACATGCCCGTGCCGGGGAGCCGGTACCGCGATGTGCGCTCGGGGCTGGCGGGTGCGTCTGGCCCGATGGGCGCGCTGCGGCGGTTCGCGCAAGCCGCGATGCGGCCCGCGTGGGCGTGGGATGTGGGGCTGATGGGCCGTCCGCATCATCTGGGCAATATCGCGCCGGTGCTGCAGGGGCGGACGGGGCTCGAGGATTTCTTCGCGTGGATGCGGGCGAACTTCGATCCCGGCATCCACTGGCGCGATCTCGATTTCATCCGCAGCGAATGGTCCGGGCCGCTGATCCTCAAGGGCATTCTCGATCCCGAGGATGCAAAGCAGGCGGCGGAGGTCGGCGCGGACGGGATCGTGGTTTCGAACCATGGCGGGCGGCAGCTCGACGGTGTGCTGTCCACCGCGCGCGCCCTGCCACCCATTGCCGATGCAGTGGGGGACCGGCTGACGGTGCTGGCGGACGGCGGCGTGCGTTCGGGCCTCGATGTGGTGCGCATGCTGGCGCTCGGCGCGAAGGGCGTGCTGCTCGGGCGGGCGTGGGCGTTTGCGCTGGCAGCGGGCGGCGAGGCCGGGGTTGCGAAAATGCTGGAACTGATCGCGGCGGAGATGCGCGTGGCGATGGCGCTGACCGGGGTTACGCGGGTCAGCCAGATCAGCCGGGCGAATCTGGTGAGGGGATAGATTTTGACGACGCAGAAGCAGCACCGCGCTGTTCATCCTTGGCGCGACACGATCCTTGCGGGGCTCGCGAACTATATCGACGCGGGCTCGATCGTGGCGGGATCGGTGGCGCTGGCGCTGTGGCAGGAGCATTACCACCTCTCGCCGGGGTTCCTCGGCCTGATCGGAGCGTTCGGGCCCAATGCGATTGGCGCAGGGATTGGCGCGCTGGCGGGCGGCATCCTGTGCGACCGGCTGGGGCGCAAGACGATCTACCAGTGGGATATGCTGATCTATGCCGCGGGCATGGCGCTGCTGGTTTTTGCGGTGGCGCCGTGGATGATCGTGACGGGGTTCCTGATCGTGGGGCTGGCGGTGGGCGCGGATATTCCGGCCTCGTGGTCCTTGATTGCAGAGGGTGCGCCGGAAGGGCAGCGCGCGCGGCATTCCGGCATGGCGCAAGTGCTGTGGTATCTGGGGCCGGTCGTGGTGCTGCTGATGAGTCTGGCGCTGACCGGGCTGGGCGAGCTTGGCGCGCGGATCGTGTTCGCGCATCTGCTGGTGATCGCGGTAGCGCTGACGTTCCTGCGTTCGCGCATGGCAGAATCGGCGCGGTGGGAGGAGGCCAAGGCCTCAGGCGCCAAGCGGCCGCCGATTTCCTCGCTGCTGAAGGGCAAGCATCTCGCCTCGATCCTCGGCCTTGTCGGCATGTATGGCTTCTGGAACCTGTGGGCGGGAACCAACGGGTTCTTCTTCCCCTATATCCTGCGCACCGTGGGCGCGGCGACGCAGGCCGAGGCGGTGGCGATCCAGGCGCTGAGCTTTGCCATCGGGATGGCCTCTATAGGCCTCGTGTTCATGCGGCTGGCGGACCGGGTGAACCAGCGCCTGCTGTTCGGCATTTCGGCAGTGGTGCAGGTGATCGGCATGGGGCTGCTGGTGGTATTCCCGCTCACGATCCCGGTGGCGCTGCTCTATGTGTTCCTGCTCCAGTTCGGCGGCGGGTTCGGGGCGCAGAGCTTTTTCCAGCTGTGGAGCGCGGAAGCCTTTCCGACGATGCTGCGGGCAACCGCGCAAGGGATCTGCTTTGCCGTGGTGCGCGTGAGCCTTGGCGTGTTCAGCCTTGTCGTGCCGGTGCTGACGGCGACCGGTTTCACCACGCTGGCGCTGATCCTGACGGGGTTCCTCGTCGTTTCCGGGGTGATCGGCCTGGCGTGGGCGCCGCGCAACGAGGGCAAAAGCCTTGAACAACTCGAGGCCGAGCGGCATGACGGGTTCTGATTGCATTTGATCAGGGGACGGGCGTGCACGCCGCAGAACGCGAAAAGGTGATTGTCGAGGCGATGCGGGTCACCGGCTTCGTCACCTATCGCGAGCTGGAGACGCTGCTCGATGCCTCTCCCGCAACGATCCGGCGCGATCTGGCGCGGCTGGAGGATCGGGGCCAGATCGTGCGCGTGCATGGCGGGGCGAAGCTGCCCGGCGATGGTGCGCGCGGGAGCGTGCTGCAACTGGCGGGCACGCCGTTCGACCAGTCGATAAACCGCAATATGGCGGCCAAGCGCGCAATCGGAGCAGCGGCAGCGGCGCTGTGCGAGCCGGGCGAAGGCGTGATGATCGACGGCGGCACGACGACCTTGCAGATGTGTCCGCATCTGGCGGGGCTCGGCCTGCAGGTGCTGACCAATTCGCTCCACATCGTGAACGCGCTGCTGAGCCAGGCGGGCACGCGCATTCTGGTGCCTTCGGGCACGGTGTTTCGCGAGCAGAACATCATTCTGGCGGCGGCAGGCGAGGAATCGATGCCGCGCTTCCACGCACCGAAGCTGTTCATGGGCGCAGCCTCGGTGGGGCCGCAGGGCGTGATGCAGCAGGACGTGGTGCTGGTGGCGGCGGAACGGCGGCTGATCGACCGCGCGGAGCAGGTGATCCTGCTGGTGGATTCGGCGAAGTTCGCAAGCGGGTCGGGGACGATTGTCTGCGCCCTCGACGAAGTGGACGTGCTGGTGACGGACGCGGGGATTGCGCCCGAACATGCCGCGATGGTGAAGGCGGCGGGGGTGGAACTGGTGGTGGCCGGGTAGCGTGTGGCCGCTCTGGATCCCCGCCTTCGCGGGGATGACGAGAGCGTGGGGGATTGTTTCATCTCCCCCTCCCCCTCTCCGTTCGTGTCGAGCGAAGTCGAGACACCCCACGCCGCGCCTGTGGCCGGGTAGTGTGCGACCGCTCTGGATCCCCGCCTTCGCGGGGATGACGAGAGCGTAGGGGATTGTTTCATCTCCCCTTC
>CANGJI010000044.1 GCA_947454135.1 Sphingomonadaceae bacterium | reverse complement strand
GCAGGTGAATTGCCGATTAATTGGGGCGAGAAGTCTACCGCCAGAGTAGGCTTTGCGGCGGGCTGCGGGCCCGGCGCGGTCCACTTCAATCCAGGGATTGTAACGCATGCGCAAGCTCCTCCTCGCCGCTGTCGCCGGCACTGCCTTCGCTCTCGCCGGTTGCTCGGAAAAGGCTCCCGAAGCCCCCGCCACCGAAGCCGTGGAATCGACCGATGCCGCTGCTGACGCTTCGGCTGCTCCGTCGGAAGACGCTTCGGCTCCGGCTGCTGACGCTTCGAGCGAAGCTCCGAAGATGTAATCAACCCCGCAAGGGTTTGATAGAGATAGAGGGGCGCGGTCACTTCGGTGGCCGCGCCCCTTCTCTTTTGTGCAGAGCGCCCGCCCGTAAGGCGAGAGCAGGCGCATGCAGCCGATGCGCCGCTACGGGTTCAGCCTTGGGGAAGGATCAGCGGCGCGCAGTCTCGAAGCTGCTGGGCAGCGGCGACTGGCTGAAGCCGTCGTAGAGCACGCGCGCGATCTGCGCGATCATGCTGGCATGAGCGGTGTGGCCTTCCGGCCCCGTCATGAAGATGGCGATGGCAAGGTGCCGGCCATCAGGCAGGCGCACGATGCCGACATCGTCGGTGACGCCTGCAAGCGTCCCCGTCTTGTGCGCGAAGACCACACCTTCGGGCAGGCCGCTGCGGATGCGGTTCTTGCCGGTGCTGGTCCGCGTCATCGTATCGAGCAGCACCGCGCGGCTTTCGGGGCTGAGCGCACCGCCGCGATCGATCGCGGCGAGGAGCTGCACCATCGCGCGCGGCGTGCTGCTGGTACGAGTGTCGATCGTGGTGACGGGATTGACCCGGCCATCGTCGCGCACCAGCGTTGCCATCGTGTGGTCAAGATGCTGGCCGGTGATGCCGGTGCGGCTCAGCCAGGCGTTGACCGCGCCGATCCCGCCCACCGCAGCGATCAGGCCATCGGTCGCGTGATTGTCGCTGCGCGTGATGGAAAGCTCCATCAGGTTCTGCGCGGACATGACCAGTCCCGGGCGGACCGCCGCGACCGACCCGCGCGATTCAGCGGATTCGGCAACCGGCACCATCATCGGAAACTGTTGATCGAGCCGCAGGCGGCCCTGCTCGACGCCGGCAAGATAGGTCGCCGCGATGGCGATCTTGGCGGTGCTCGCCATCGGGAAAGGCATGTCGCCGTTGATCATGATCTGCCCGCCGCCATCGAGATCGATCGCGGCCACACCGATCCGGCCGCGCCCTTGCGCGACGATGGCGGAGACCTGGCTCTCGATCGCGGCATCGCGCGCGCTCTGCAGGCTGGAGGCCGGACGGGCATCAAGCGGGGTGGCGACAAGCGCGAGCGGCGCGGCGCACAACAGCGCAGCCGCGAACCATTTGCTCATCATCTTGCTGCCGGAAGCCATCATCCCTCCCTTAGCCGATAATCCGTTTAGGATCTATTAGCACCGTAACCTATTGTGATTCCCCAGCAAGCGCAGATTTCAGCAGGTGGTCGCATGTGCCGCGCGGCCTGACGCGCCAAAACCCGGTGCTGGACATTAACCGCGCGATTAATGATAGTGGTGCAAACAGGCGCAAAGCGAATAGCCCGATCACGAACGGGCAAGAGGAGCGGATGACGGCACAGGCGCAGCACGCCGCAGCCGATGGGCTGGTCGAAGGTCTGGCGCGCGTCATGGCGCGTGCCGGCTGGCAAGGCGCTGTCACTGGCCTGCTGCGACTCTCCGGCGGCGCGAACATGCAAAGCTGGCGCTTCGAAGTCAGCGGAGAGGCCTTCGTCCTGCGGCGCGCGCCATCTGCCGAATGGGTGGCCAGCCGGCAGCTCGACATGGCCAAGGAAGCGGCCGTGATCCGCGCTGCGCTGGCCGGCGGCGTTGCCGCGCCGGAAGTCGTCGCCGAACTCGCGCCGGAAGACGATATCGGCCTCGGTTTCATCATGCGCTGCGTGCCCGGCTCGCCCGATCCCGAAAATGCGCTCTCCTCGCCGCCCGCGCTGCTTGATGAAATCGCCGCCGCGATGGCCAAGGTCCATGCGCTCGATCCGGCCACGCTGCCGTTCCTTCCGGTGCTCGAGGCAGCCGCAGGGGTCGAGGAGCTCGCCGCCAAGTTCGCCGAAGCAGGTGGCGACCGTCCGCCCATCGCGCTCGGCCTTGCGTGGCTGCGCGCCAATCTGCCGCCGCCTGTCCCGCACACCGTGCTCCACGGCGATCTGCGCATCGGCAATATCATGGTTGATGGCGGGCACTTGTCTGCCGTGCTCGATTGGGAACTCGCGCACCTTGGCGATCCGCATGAGGATCTCGCGTTCGGCTGCATGACGGTCTGGCGGTTTGGCCGCCTCGACAAGCGCGGCTTCGGCCTCGGGCAGATTGGCGACCTCGCCCGTGCCTACGAGGCGGCGGGCGGCGTGACCTTCGATCCGGCCCGCTTCCGCTTCTGGCTGGTCTACCGCACGGTGTGGTGGGCGCTCTCCGCGCTTTCGATGGGCCGGGGCTGGCGCAGCGGGGCGGACCGCTCGCTCGAACGCGTGGTCGTGGCGCGGCGGGCGGCGGAGCAGGATCTTGATCTGCTGCTGCTGCTCGAAACCGATGCGCCGGAAGCTGAGCGTACCCGGCCCCTGCCGCCTTCGCCTCCGCCGTCCGCAGCGGGTGAAGGCGAGCCGAGCGCGGAGGAGATTCTCACCGCCGTCTCCGAATGGCTCGCCGCCACGGTGAAGCCGCACATGGCTGCGGGGCGCGAACGGTTCGAACTCGCCGTCGCACAAAACGCGCTCGGCATCGTCCGCCGCGAACTCGCCGGCCGCCCCAGCCCGCACGACAAGGCGCTGTGCGAGGCGATCCTCGCCGGGCGGACGTCCTTGGCCGAGCCAGGCCTCCTCGCCCGCCTGCGCCGCCGCGTGCTCGATACGCTCGCCGCCGATATGCCGAAATATCCTGCGCTCGCCGAAGCGCGCCGAATCTGGGAGAGCAACACATGAACTTCGATCTGCCGCAGGAGCTTGTCGACTATCTCGCCGAGCTCGACGCCTTCATTGATGCTGAGATCAAGCCGCTCGAGCAGGCGGACGACAACATCCGCTTCTTCGACCACCGCCGCGAATATGCACGCACCGATTTCGAGAATCAGGGCCTGCCGCGCCATGAATGGGAGGCCCTGCTGATTGAGGCCACGCGCCGCGCCGATGCCGCCGGGCACTGGCGCTTCTCCGCGCCCAAGAAGTACGGCGGCAAGGATGGCAAGAACCTCTGGATGGCAGTGATCCGCGATCACTTCACGCAGAAGGGGCTTGGTCTCCACAACGACCTGCAGAACGAGCACTCGATCGTCGGGAACTTCCCGTTCGTGAACATGTTCGAGCATTTCGGCACGCCCGAGCAGCAGGAGGAATTCATCCTCGGCGGATTCGCACGCACGCGCCGCGTCTCCTTCGGCCTCACCGAAGCGCGCCACGGTTCGGACGCGACGCACATGGAAACGCGCGCGGTGCGTGAAACCCGCGATGGCGTGCCCGGCTGGCGCATCGACGGCGAGAAGATGTGGATCACCGGCATGCACATCGCCAGCCATTGCGCCGTCTTCGCGCGCACGGCGGGCGAGCCGGGCGATGCGCGCGGGATCACCTGCCTCCTCGTGCCCAACCCCTCGCCGGGGCTGGTGATCGAGGAATACATGTGGACCTTCAACATGCCGACGGACCACCCGCGGCTTTCGCTCACCAATGTCTGGGTGCCGGAAAGCGCGATGCTCGGGCCGGAAGGCGGCGGCCTCGCCATCGCGCAGAGCTTCGTCCACCAGAACCGCATCCGGCAGGCGGCCTCGTCGCTCGGCGCGGCCACGTTCTGCATCGAGGAATCGGTGCGCTATGCGCGGGAACGCAAGCCGTTCGGTGAGGAGCTCGCGCGCAACCAGGCCATCCAGTTCCCGCTGGTGGAGCTTGCCACCCAGTGCGAGATGCTGCGCCTGCTGATCCGCAAGACGGCATGGGAAATGGACCGGCTCGAAGCCGAAGAGGGCGGGCACAAGCGCATCGAGCGCGAGCTCTCGGACAAGGTCTCGATGTGCAACTACTGGGCGAACCGGCTGGTCTGCGAAGCGGCGGACCGCGCGATGCAGGTCCACGGCGGTATCGGCTATTCGCGCCACAAGCCCTTCGAGCACATCTACCGCCACCACCGCCGCTACCGGATCACCGAAGGCGCGGAGGAAATCCAGATGCGCAAGGTCGGCGCGTACCTGTTCGGCTATCTCGGGCCACGCAAGGGCAAGTTCGGATAAACAAAAAGGCGCCGGAGCCAAAGCGCCTGCGCCTCCTGTTCATTCGGGGTCCGGGGGCCATGCCTCCCGGACCCTTTTTCGTGTTCAGGCAAACGCGGCCTTGAGATCGTCGACGAGGTCGAGGCGCTCCCACGGGAAGAAGTCGCCGTCCGCCTTGCGGCCGAAGTGGCCATAGGCGGCAGTCGGCTGGTAGATCGGCTTGTTGAGGCCAAGGTGCGTGCGGATCGCGCGCGGGGTCAGGCCGCCCAGCTTGGTGATGGCCTTGATCGCGGCTTCGATCCTGTCGTCGCCGACAGTGCCGGTTTCGTGCGTATCGACATAGAGCGACAGCGGTTCGGAGACGCCGATCGCGTAGGCGATCTGGATCGTGCAGCGCGTGGCAAGGCCAGCGGCCACCACGTTCTTGGCGAGGTAGCGGGTGATGTAGGCCGCCGAACGGTCGACCTTGGTCGGATCCTTGCCCGAGAATGCGCCGCCGCCATGCGGAGCCGCGCCGCCGTAGGTGTCGACGATGATCTTGCGGCCGGTGAGGCCGGCGTCGCCATCGGGGCCGCCGATCTCGAACGAGCCGGTCGGGTTGATGTAGTAGGTAGTGTCGCGCAGCAGGACCGGCGGAATGACCTCTGCGATCACGCGCTTCACATAGGCGTGGAGCTCGGCTTCCTTCTCGCCTTCGTCATAACCCGGCGCGTGCTGGGTTGAGACGACGACTGCGGTCGCGGCGACGGGGAGCGAGCCCTCATAGCGCAGCGTGACTTGGCTCTTGGCGTCCGGTTCGAGGAACGGCGCCGCGCCGGAGTGGCGGTCGGCGGCCATGCGCTCGAGGATCTTGTGGCTGTAGTAGAGCGTTGCCGGCATCAGATCGGGCGTCTCGTCGGTCGCATAACCGAACATGATGCCCTGGTCGCCGGCGCCTTCATCCTTGTTGTCGGCGGCATCGACACCCTGCGCGATGTGCGCGGACTGACCGTGCAGGCGGTTGATGAACTCGAACTTCTCCCAGTGGAAGCCGTCCTGCTCATAGCCGATGCGCTTCACGGTTTCGCGGACGGTCGCCTCGATCTCTTCCTGCGCGCCCGGGGCCCATTTGCCATCCTCGTAGACGCCCTTGCAGCGGATTTCGCCAGCGAGGACCACCAGCTGGGTCGTCGTCAGCGTCTCACAGGCGATGCGCGCCTCGGGATCCTTCGAAAGGAACAGGTCCACGATGCCATCGCTGATCTGGTCGGCGACCTTGTCCGGGTGACCTTCGGAAACGCTTTCGGACGTGAACAGGTAGTCGGTGCGCATGGGGAGTTCCTGTGTGATATAAAGAATCCTTTATGTCGTCTCCCTAGCGCCCTCCGCGCCGCCTTGCAACCACGAGCGACGCCCCGATCAGCAAGAGTACCCATGCGAACGCCAGCCGGTTGCCGAGCCGTGCGAACAGCGTCACCGCATGGGCCGGTGGCACCAGACCGTCGAGCGATCCGGCTGTGATGCGCGGCACGGACTGGCGGACCACGCCATCAGCATCGATGACCGCGCTGATTCCGGTGGTGGTGGCGCGCAGCACGGGCAGGCCTTCCTCGATCGCGCGCATGCGGGCCTGCGCCAGATGCTGTGGCGGCCCCCACGCGCCGAACCAGCCATCGTTCGAGGGATTGAAGATGTAGTCGGGACGGTGCGCGCGGTCTGCCACTTGGCCGGAGAAGATGATCTCGTAGCAGATCTGCACGCCCACCTTGCCGTGGGGCCCCATGTCGAGCGTGCGCGGACCGGGACCGGGGAGGAAATCGAGGCTGCCAGAAACGAGCCGCGACAGGCCTAGCGGCGCCAGCCATGTGCGCATGGGCAGGTATTCGCCATAGGGCACGAGATGGGCCTTCGCGTAACTGCCCCGGATCGCGCCATCCGCACCCAGTGCCGTCACGACATTGCGCGCTGCGGTCACGTCTCCGCCCTCGATCACGAGGTCGGTGGCGCCGGTCAGGAGCAGGCTGCCCTGCCCGATCACCCGGCCGATCCGCGCACGGGCCATGGCCGGGTCGGCGGCAAAGGTCGTCGCGTTGTAGAAGAACTGCGGATAGCCGGGGCGCAGGTAGTCCGGCAGGCCGCCTTCGGGCCAGAGCACGATCCGCGTGGATCCGGGCCTGCGCGGAAGCGAAAGGCGCGCAATGCCCTGGAACTGGCCTTCGTAGAGGCTCGGGTCGTTGATCGTGTCCTGCCCGATGTTCGGCTGGACGAGCGTGTAGGCAAGGTGGCCTTCGCCGCCCTTGCCGTGCCCCGGCAGCAGCATGAGCGCGACGGGGACTGCGACCGTGACTGCCGCAGCGTAGAGCCGGCCCGCCTTCGCGGTATGCCACGCCATGAGCCAGATGCCGGCCAGCAATACGACCACACCGGACAGGGCATATGTGCCGGTCCACGGCGCGATCAGGGCAAGACCGGGCCGCGCGAAGCTGCCGAGCGTGACCATCGCGAGCGGGTTCCACGCAAATCCCGTGAACAGCGTGGCGCGCAGATATTCGGACAGGATCCAGCACCCCGCAAGGGCCGGGACCAGCGCCGCCTTGAAGCGGCGGGCAAGCCACTTGGCAAGGAAGGCAGCCAGCGCTGGATAGACCGCAAGGTAGATCGCCAGCAGCACGACCGCGATCCACCCGAGCCAAGCCGGCATCGCCGCCTGATAGGTGAAGGCCGTCGCGATCCAGTTGTTGCCGAGCGTGAAATAGCCAAGCCCGAACAGCCAGCCGGCGAGCCCAGCGCCCCGGGCCTTGCGGGCCTGCCCGATCCGGTCGATCAGGAAGGCCAGCGCGGCGAGCGTGAAGGGCCACAGCGCGAGCGGCTGAAAGCCGGTTGCGGCCAATGCGCCCGCAGCGATCAGTGCGAGCGGCGTGAAGCGGCTTGCAGGTTTCCCCACGCGGCGACCCCCGTTCAGGCCTGTTCAGGCGCTGCGATGGCCCGTGATCAGCCTTCCGCCGCTTCGGGCAGCGGGTTCTTGCGCGGACGGCCGCGGCGCTTGGGCGCCGGAACATCACCGGCAGGCGCTTCGGCTGCAGGGGCTTGCACGACCGGCTCGGGCTCGGGCGCGGAGCGCGCGCCGATTGCCGGCGGCAGGCTCATCGGATCGAGCGCGGCCACAGGGGCTTCCTCGGCATCGCGGCGCGGGCGGCGATCGGTGCGCGGACGCAAGCCACGCTGCGAGCGGCTTTCGCGCACGAAGGGATTGTCGGCGGCATCGTTGATCGGCTCGCCTTCATCGGCGCGGACCATGGCATCGGGTGCGGGCGCCGGTTCGAATCGGGGGCGCTGGTTCTCGCGCGGCTCGCGGTTTTCGCGCTGGTCGCGTCCGTCCCGCTGTTCGCGTGGTTCACGGAATTCGCGGCCTTCGCGCTGGTCACGATTTTCGCGGGGCTCGCGCTGCTCGCGGTTGTCACGGGGCTCACGCTGCTCGCGGCCTTCGCGTTGTTCGCGCGGCTCACGGTTTTCGTCGCGGCGGCTTTGCGGACGGTCGAACGCGGGGAAGTCGTTGTCCATCGAGAAGTCGGTGCCGTCGTCTTCACCTTCGCCCTCGTTCCAGCGCTCGCCATTGGGGCGCTGCCTCTGCTCGTCGATCCGCGTGCGGCTGTCGGCGATCACGCGGAAGTAGTGATCGGCGAACTGCAGGTAGTATTCGGCCTGGACGCGGTCGCCATTGAGGTGGGCGTCCTGCGCCAGCTTGCGATACTTCTCGAGCATCTGGGGGGCATTGCCCCGCGCGCGGCTGTCGATCCGGTTAAGCTGCTGGCCGCCACCCTGCGGGCGGTTGTTGTTCCCGCGACCGCGACGGCGGTTGTTCCCACGATTGTTGTTCAAAGTCAGGCACTTTCCTGTTTCGGTGCAACCTTGACCCGGTTCTGTTCAACCTGGGTCTGACGTGGCGCAACTCTTGGGTCTGAACCGCATGACCCCGCTGCCGCGCATCCTCCACCGCGAATGCGAGCATTCTTGGTGTCCAGCATCTGCGCGCTGCCAGCCTGCCTTGCCGGCCATCGATGCAAATGGTGGAATGAGCCGGGACGGGAAGTCTTCATCCGTCGCCCTGCCTGAGGCGGTGATTAGGGACGCAACGCCGCCTTGCCAAGCGAAATGTTTGCCTATTTCACGCCATTTCGACGCAGCGTGGCCGTCCTGCAAGGTCCGGATGCACCTTTGCCGTCAGCCCGGCGGCCTGTGCCAGCGCGGCCACCGCGCCTCCCTGCGTTGCTCCGATCTCGAACAGGGCGGTCCCGCCGGGGGCGAGGAGACCGGGCATGGCGGGGACCAGCAGACGGTAGTCATCAAGGCCCAGTGGCCCGGAAAACAGCGCTTCGGCAGGCTCATGCGCACGCACCGAGGGGGCTAGGTCGGCGTCCTCCTCGACATAGGGCGGATTGGCGAGGATCAGGTCGAACCGGCCCAGCCCGGCCGTCCAGTCCGGCTGGGTCCAGTCGCCCGCGCGGATTTCAGCGCGCGCGGCAAGGCCATTTGCTGCGGCATTGCGCGTGGCCACTTCGCGGGCGGCGCCGGAGCGTTCGAGCCCGATGCCTTGCGCCTTGGGCCACAGGGTCAGCGCCGCCAGCAGCAGTGCGCCCGAGCCGGTCCCGAGGTCCAGAATGCGCGCAGGCGGGCAGCTTTCGCGGGCGATCCGCGCGGCCTCGATCAGCGTCTCGCTATCGCCGCGCGGAATGAGCACGGCGGGGCTGACTTCGAGGTCGAGCCCATAAAACGGTTGAGTGCCAAGGATATAGGCAATCGGCTCGTGAGCCAGCCGGCGGTCCAGAATGGACGTGAAGCTCGCTGGAGGTCCGGAATGGAGGTGCCGTAGCAGCAATTCCGTGCGGCTTACGCCGAGCGCGTGGGCCATCAGCAGCTCGGCATCGAGGCGGGCCGTGTCGCTGGTGGCGGCGAGCCGCTCAGCCGCCTCGCGCAGCGCGGTGCGGACATCGGTCATCCGATCAAGGCACCCGCATCAGGCATCCAGCGCCGCGAGGCGCTTGACCTGATCCTCGGCGGCCAGCGCGTCGATCAGCTCGCCAAGGCCGGGGCCTTCGAGGATTTCGGGCAGGCGGTGCAAGGTCAGGTTGATGCGGTGATCGGTCACGCGGCCTTGCGGGAAGTTGTAGGTGCGAATGCGTTCGGAGCGATCGCCCGAGCCGACCATGGCCTTGCGTGCCTCGGCCTCCGCGCCCTGCGCCTCGTCGCGCATCTTCTCGTAGAGCCGCGCGCGCAGGACCTGCATCGCCTTGGCCTTGTTCTTGTGCTGGCTGCGCTCGTCCTGGCAGGTGACGACGATGCCGCTGGGCAGGTGGGTGATGCGCACCGCGGAGTCGGTGGTGTTGACGTGCTGGCCGCCCGCACCCGAAGCGCGGTAGATGTCGATCTTGAGGTCCTTGTCCTCGATGGCGACGTCGAGCTCGTCGGGTTCGGGCAGCACGGCGACAGTCGCCGCGCTGGTGTGGATGCGCCCGCCGCTTTCCGTGACGGGCACGCGCTGTACCCGGTGGACGCCGCTCTCGTACTTGAGCCGCGCGAACACGCCTTGCCCTGCGACGTTGGCGACAACTTCCTTGAAGCCCCCGATCTCGTTGGCGTTGGAGGAGACCATCTCGACCCGCCAGCCCTGCTCGGCGGCAAAGCGCTCGTACATGCGGTAGAGGTCTGCCGCAAAGAGCGCGGCCTCGTCGCCCCCGGTCCCGGCGCGGATTTCGAGCATGGCGGGGCGGCTGTCAGCCGTATCGCGCGGGAGCATCGCGATGGCGAGCGCGCGTTCGGCGTCGGGCAGCTCGGTGCGGAGGTGGGCGATTTCCTCATCCGCCAGTGCGCGCATTTCCGGATCGGGATCGCTGCTGGCGCTGAGCGCGGCGAGTTCGCCCCGCATCGCGCTGACATGCGCAGCGGCGCGCGCGACGGGCTCAAGCTCGGCATAGTCGCGGCTCGCGGCGACGAAGGCCGGTCCTTCAAGCGTGCCCGAGGCGAGCCGCGCTTCGAGTTCTGCGAAGCGGGCTGCGATCTGGGCAAGGCGCTGGTCGGAGACGCTCACCGGGTTTCCGCGAAAAACGCCGCGAACACTTCACCCGCGCGCTCGGTTCCGGCGCGGTCCGGCATCGGCCGGAAGCTCTGCGTCGAAACCGCGTCACGAATGTCGAGCGACACGAGCGCGGCGGGATCCATCTTCTTGGCGCGGTCGAAGCGCTTGCGCGGACTTCCGGTCGCGACGAGATCGGCAGCCACACCGGCGCGGCGCATGGCTGCGATCAGCGCCATGGCCTCGACCTCACGGTCGGCATGTTCGGCAACCACGATGACATCCGGCCTGGCTTCGCCCCTGTCGCCAACCAGCATCGCCAGCCGCTCGATCCCGGCCGCCCAGCCGACCGCCGGGGTATGCGGACCGCCGAGCGCTTCGATCAGGCCGTCATAGCGCCCGCCGCCGAGCACGGTGCCTTGCGCGCCGAGGCGGTCGGTGACGAATTCGAACGCGGTGTGGCGGTAGTAATCGAGCCCGCGCACCAGCGCCGGGGCGCGTGTCCACGCCACGCCTGCGGCATCGAGTCCAGCCGTGACCTTGCCGAAAAAGTCCTGCGCTTCGTCCGAGAGGAAGGCATCGATCATCGGCGCATCGGCGGTGAACACCTTGTCGCGCGGATCCTTGCTGTCGAGGATGCGCAGCGGGTTCTTCTCGAGCCGTTCCTGTGAATCCTCCGAAAGCTCGCCCTTCACGGCGCGGAAGTAGTCGATCAGCGCGGCGCGCCATGCCTCGCGGCTGGGGGCATCGCCCAGCGTGTTGAGCTGGAGCGTCACGCCGTCCGAGATGCCCAGCTCGCGCAGGATCTGATCGGCCATGACGAGCAGCTCGACGTCCGCCTGCGGTTCGCCTGCCCCCAGAATCTCGGCGTCGATCTGGTGGAACTGGCGGTAGCGGCCCTTCTGCGGACGCTCGTAGCGGAACAGCGGGCCATGGGTCGCCAGCTTGAGCGGTGCGTGCTGCTGCCAGCCGTTCGTGAGGTAGGCGCGCGCGATGCCGGCGGTGAATTCGGGGCGCAGGGTCAGCGATTCCCCGCCGCGATCCTCGAAGCTGTACATTTCCTTGGAGACGACGTCGGTCGTCTCGCCAAGGCTGCGGCTGAACACGGCAGTCTTCTCGAACACCGGCATCTCGGCGCGGCGGAAGCGGTAGAGCCGGCGGACGCGCTCGAAGGTCTCCACCACGAAGGCGAAGGCCTCGGCATCGGGGCCGAAGATGTCCTGCGTGCCGCGGATGGCTTGCGGCGTGGCGGGTGCTGATCTGGTCTTGTCGCTGCTCATGATTGCCCGCGCGATTAGCGGGAATGTGGGCGTGGGGAAAGGGCCTGCACCTTTGCACGCCGGGTGGCCGGTTGCAGTCGCGAACGCTTCGCGCCATGAAGCGGCGATGACGACCTCTCCGAAGCGCCCAATGCGCCGTGCCGCCCTGCTGACTTTCACCGCAGCTCTGGTTTCCACCGCCAGCCCGATCTGGGCTCAGGTCCAGCCGCCGTCGAACACGCGGCCGATGGCGGTGCCGATCCCGCAGACCATTCCCGACGCGCAGGATACGCCGTGGCCCGGCACTATCCAGCTCGCCATCGATGCCAGCGACACCACCACCGGCGCCTACCGCGTGACCGAGACGATCCCGCTGCCCGCCGGGCTTTCCAAGGTGACGCTGCTCTATCCCAAGTGGCTGCCCGGCAACCACGGGCCCGAAGGCCCGCTCGCCGAACTCGTCGACGTGCGCTTCTTCGTGAATGGCCAGCCGCTGACGTGGACGCGCGATCCGGTCGACGTGAATGCCTTCCACGTCGATCTGCCCGCCGGCGCCAGCGAAGTGACTGCAAAGTTCATCCACACCTCGCCGCTGCGCGAAAGCGAGGGGCGCATCACGATGACGCGCGAGATGCTCAACCTGCAATGGGAGAAGATGAGCCTCTATCCCGCCGGGCATTACGTGCGGCAGATCAAGGTCAAGCCGACGGTGACCTTCCCGGCGAACTGGCAGGTGTTCACTGCGCTTGATGGCAAGGCCGCCAATGGCGCATCTGGCGGGAATGTCGTGACCTGGGACGTCACCGACTACGAGACACTGGTCGATTCGCCGGTGTTCGCAGGCCTTTACGCCGATCGGCACGATCTCGGTAAGGGCGTCTACCTCGATCTCGTGGCGGACAAGCCTGAGCTGCTCAAGATCGCGCCCGAGAACCTCGCGACCTATCGCAGCCTCGTCGATGAAGCGCTGCTGGCCTATGGCGCCAAGCATTTCGATCACTACGACCTGCTGCTCGCGCTGACGGACCGGATGGGGGCCATCGGCCTCGAACATCACCGTTCGAGCGAGAACCAGTACGAGCCGCGCACCCTGGTCGACTGGGCCGCGGGCGACTGGGACCGCAACGTGATCGCGCACGAGTTCTCGCATTCGTGGGATGGCAAGTTCCGCCGTCCGGCCAAGCTGTGGACGCCGGACTACCGCGTGCCGATGCAGGACAACCTGCTGTGGGTCTACGAAGGGCAGAACCAGTTCTGGGGCCTCGTCCTCGCCGCGCGCGCGGGTGTGCAGAGCAAGGACATGGTGCTCGGCCAGTTCGCCAACTACGCCGGCTTGTTCACCCAGTATCCGGGGCGCGAATGGCGTTCGGTCGAGGATACGACCCACGATCCGATCATCGCCAACCGCAAGCCCAAGCCGTTCTCCTCGCTTGCCCGCAACGAGGAGTACTACACCGAAGGCGCGCTGATCTGGCTGGAGGCGGAGGCGATCATCCGCGAAGGCACCGGCGGCAAGAAGGGCATGGACGATTTCGCCAAGGCCTTCTTCGGCATCAAGGACGGCGACTGGGGCGTGGTGACCTACGATCTGCCCGATGTCATCCAGACGCTGAACGCCGTCTATCCCTATGACTGGGCGGGCTTCATCAAGACCCGCATCCAGACCCCGGGCCAGCCCTCGCCGCTCGGCGGGATCGAGCGTGGCGGCTACAAGCTGAGCTGGAAGGAAGAGCCCAATCCCTATGACAAGGCGCGCATGGCGGCGGCGAAGTACATCTCGCTCTACCATTCGATCGGCCTTGCCATCGACAACGATGGCCGCATCACCTCCAGCCGCTGGGATGGCCCGGCGTTCAAGGCGGGGCTGGTGACAGGGATGCAGATCGTCTCGGTGAACGGCAAGACCTACGATCAGGAGGCGATCAAGGGCGCGATCACGGCCGCCAAGGGCTCGAATGTGCCGATCGACCTGATCGTGAAGCGCGATGACGTCGTCCGCACCGTCCAGTTGCAGTATCACGATGGCCTGCGCTGGCCCTGGCTCGAGCGCGCCGCGCCGGGCACGGCGCCTACCGGGCTCGACAAGCTGCTGGCGCCGCGTGCGCCGGCAGCCAAGAAGCCGGCTGCGAAGTAACGTGGCGAAAGGCGGCGGGGCCAGCGACGGACAGGCCGGACTGCGGTTCGGCCAGCGCTTCGCCCCGCCGCGCTTCGTGTTGTTCCTCGCGCTGCTGATCGCGGGATTTGCCGTGCGCGGCTGGATGGCCGGTTATGCCGATCTGGCGGATGCGCTGGTCGTCGGGTTCGATTTCGCGGTCCTGGGCTTTCTGCTCTCGCTCATCCCGCTGCTGCGCGCATGCGACAGGACGACGATGCGGCGGCATTCGGAGGAGAACGATGCCAACCGCACAGTCGTTCTCGCCGTCAGCACGCTGATCACGTTGGTGGTCATGGCGGCGATCGCGGGCGAATTGCCCGCCGCCAAGCACGGCGAACCCGGCGCCTTGCTGCGCCTGATCGCCACGCTCCTGTGCACGTGGCTGTTCGCCAACGTCGTCTACGCGTTGCACTATGCGCACGAGTATTACCGGGCCGGAGCGGCGCCGGGCGAGGATGCCGGGGGGCTGGAGTTTCCCGGCAGCGGCCATCCCGACTATCTCGACTTCACCTATTTCTCGCTCACCCTCGGAATGACGTTCCAGACCTCCGACGTGGAGATTTCCTCACGCGCGATTCGCCGGGTCGTGACGGCGCATTCGTTCGCGGCATTCATTTTCAACATCGGGGTTATCGCGTTCACGATCAACGGAATCGGCGGAATCTAGCCAATTCCCCCTACATGTTCATGTTGCGGCGCACAAAGGGCGACGCTAGAGAGCGCGCGCAAGGTTCACCGGCCCCCCGCGGCCCAGCGAAAGCGTCCCATGAACATCGACATGATCCCCACCGGCGAGAATCCGCCTGAAACGCTCAATGTGATCATCGAAGTGCCGGTTGGCGGCGAGCCGGTGAAGTACGAGTTCGACAAGGCTTCGGGCGCGCTGTTCGTGGACCGCATCCTGCACACGCCGATGCGCTATCCGGCGAACTACGGCTTCGTGCCGCACACGCTTTCGCCCGATGGCGACCCGCTCGATGCGCTGGTGATCGCGCGCTCGCCGTTCGTTCCCGGCTCGGTCGTGCGTGTCCGGCCGATTGCGGTGCTCAACCTCGAAGACGAGCACGGCGGCGACGAGAAGCTGATCTGCGTGCCCGACGACAAGACCTTCCCCTACTACCGCGATGTCGCCGAAAAGAGCGACCTGCCCGAGATCGTGCTGCAGCAGATCGAGCACTTCTTCACCCACTACAAGGACCTTGAGAAGGAAAAGTGGGTCCGCGTCGGCAAGTGGGGCGGCGCCGAAGACGCCAAGCGCATCACCATCGAGGCGATCGAGCGCGCCCAGGCTGGGAAGTAAAAGGGTAGCGAGGGCGCCGCGCGGCGCCCTCAGTCCCCCGCGACGCTGAGCCCGTCGATCCTGAGCGTCGGCACATCGATGCCGCGCCAGGTTTCCAGATCGTTCGCCGCGACGAGCCGGGCGAACATGTCGGTGAGGTTGCCGGCCACGGTAAACTCGGCAATCGGTCCGGCGATCTCGCCGTTGACGATCCTGAAGCCCGATGCACCGCGGCTGTAATCGCCGGTCACGCCGTTGACGCCGTGGCCGATCAGCTCGGTCACGTAGATGCCGTCCTTGATGTCTGACAGCAGCGCGCTGCGGCTGACCGCTCCCGGCTGCAGCACGAGGTTGCCGGCCGTGACGTGTGGCGCGCCCGATCCCCCGCGTGAGGCGTGGCCGGTGGGTGTCATGCCCAGCTGGCGCGCGGCGGCGGAATCCATCAGCCAGCCGGTCAGGCGGCCGTTCTCGACGAGATTGCGCGGGGCTGTCGGCAGGCCTTCGCCATCGAACGGACGCGAGCGCGGGCCGCGCCGGCGATGGGGATCTTCGCTGATGGTGATCGCGGAATCGAAGATCTGCGCGCCGTCCTTGTCGAGCAGGAAGCTGGCCCTGCGCGCAATCGCCGAGCCCGACATCGCGCCGAGCAGGTGGCCGATCAGCGAACTGCCGACGCGCGGATCGAACACGATCGCATAAGTCCCGCTCTTGACCCTGCCCGGATTGACGCGGGCGACTGTCCGCTCACCGGCTTCGCGGCCGATTGCGGCGGGCGAAGGCAGGTCTGCGGTGTGGCGCGCGCTGCGCCAGGAATAGTCGCGCTGCATGCCGCTGTCAGTACCGGCGAGCACGCTGGCCGAGCGCCCGTGGCTGGTCGCGGCATAGGCGCCGCTGAAACCGTGGCTGGTGGCGAGCGCAACGACACCGCGACCAGCGCTTGCACTGCCGCCTTCGCTGTTGGTGACGCCGGGCACTGCGCGTGCGGCATCCTCTGCTTCTTCCGCCCAGCGCCGCAGTGTCTGCGGATCGGGCTCTTCGGCATCGAGCAGATCGAGTTCGGGCGGAGCGGTACGCAGCAGGAGCTCTTCGGGGGCAAGGCCTGCGAACTTGTCGGCCGGGGCGGCACGGGCCATGTCGACCGCGCGGCTGGCGAGTTCATCGAGCGCGCCATCGCCCAGGTCGGTCGAACCGATCGAGGCGGAGGCACCGCCGACGAAGACGCGCAGGCCGATGTGTTCGGATTCGGAGCGCTCGACATCTTCCAGCGCGCCGAGGCGCACGGAGACGGATTCGGACGAATCGGCAATATAGACCGCATCGCCGGCCTCTGCGCCTGCCTTGATCGCGCGCTCGATCAGCGCGTGGCAGCGCTCCTGGGCCTCTTGGGGGGACAGCATGGGAAGCGGGGGCCTTTCAAGCGTTCAGATGTCAGGCCCTGCATATAGGCGCCGCCGCGCGGCGGGCAATCAGAACAGCGAAACGAGCAGGCGGAACACGGCTGCAAGCAGGAACGGCACGCCGATCGCGACAGCCCAGGTGGCGAGCTGATCGCGGCGGAAATCGGGGCGAAGATCGGGGTTGGCGGCCTGAGCATCGCTCAGCCTTTCCCAGCGGCGCTCGAAGTGGCGGAACATCGGGATGATGCCGGCAACCAGCACGACCAGCGCGATCATCGGCAGCATCGAGCCGCCTGTGCCTTCAAGCGTGCGCAACGTCACGAAGATCTGGAGGCTGGTATAGACGAGAAGACTGTAGGCGACGGTGTCGCTCATCCGCTTGCGCCAGTCGAGCGCGTGGGCCCTCATCGTGGTGCCTTCGCTGCCAAGATCCGCGGCAATTCCCTTGCGCATCGGTCGTGCCCCTGTGATTTTCCTCTCAGGCCGGAGTAGAACACGCCAGCGGCCATGTTTCAAGCGCCGCAAGATTACCTTAACCCTGTCGCCGTGCATCCCGCATCCCGCCATGCATAAATCCTGCCAAAGGGACGCAGACGGGCTTTGCCCGCGCCGCGGACCGGGCTATGGACCAGATCGCTTATGGATGAGACGTCTGCCATCGCCACCAACCATGCCACCCTGGCCCAGGGCGGGCTGGAAGTGGTCTCGATCGCCAAGAGCTACGACAAGCGCGCGGTGCTGACCGATATCTCGCTGTCGGTCGGCAAGGGCGAAGTGCTGGGGCTGCTCGGCCCGAACGGCGCGGGCAAGACCACCTGCTTCTATTCGATCATGGGACTGGTGCGGCCGGATTCGGGGCGCATCCTGCTCGATGGCGTCGATATCACGCGCCTTCCCATGTATCGCCGCGCGATCCTTGGGCTCGGTTACCTGCCGCAGGAAACTTCGATCTTCCGGGGCATGACGGTCGAGCAGAACATCATGACGGTGCTCGAACTGGTCGAGCCCGACAAGGCGACCCGCGCGGCCGAGCTGGACCGGTTGCTCGGCGAATTCGGCCTCACCCGCCTCCGGGCCTCGCCTGCCATGGCGCTTTCGGGCGGCGAACGGCGGCGCTGCGAAATTGCCCGCGCACTGGCGGCCAATCCGTCGATCATCCTGCTCGACGAGCCTTTCGCGGGCATCGATCCGCTTTCGATCAGCGACATCCGCCACCTCGTGATCGATCTCAAGAACCGCGGTATCGGCGTGCTGATCACCGATCACAACGTGCGCGAAACACTCGATATCGTCGACCGCGCCTGCATCATCTATGGCGGGCAGGTGTTGTTTGCCGGCAGTCCGGAAGCGCTGGTGGCCGATCCCAACGTGCGCCGCCTCTACCTCGGCGAAGGCTTCACGCTATGAAGTTCCTCCCCGAGACGGGAGGATAGCGGATCATGGCGCTGGGTCCGCGGCTTGACCTCCGCCAGAGCCAATCCCTCGTCATGACCCCGCAGCTCCAGCAGGCGATCAAGCTGCTGGCGCTGTCGAACCTCGAAATCGAGGCCTTCATCGGCGAGGCGCTCGATTCGAACCCGTTGCTCGAAATGGGGGACGGCCCGCCCGATGGCGGCATTGATCAGGCGTTCGAGGGCGAGCCCGACACGCTGCGCCGCACGACGCTGGAATCCTCGCCGGTCGATCAGCTCGTCAGCGAAGGGCGTGCGGCGGATGACCGCCCGCTCGACATCGACGCCAGCGCGCTCGACCGCGACCGCGATACCGGCGATGGCGTGCGTACCGATTTCACGGACAGCCTCGGCGATTTTGGTACTGCGGGCGGGGGCGGCGAGGCGCCGGACATCGACGAGCGCGGCGCCGCCGGTGAGACGCTTGCCGAGCATCTTCACGCCCAGATCGGTGCGGTGACATCCGACCCGGCGCTGCTGTTTGCCGCGCGCTGGCTGATCGACCAGATCGACGAGGCGGGCTATCTCACCACCACGCTGGAAGATGCACGCACGGCGCTTGGCCTCCCGCATGCCGCGATGCAGTCGGCGCTCGGTCTCGTCCAGTCACTCGATCCCACAGGCGTGGGCGCGCGCAATCTTTCGGAATGTATCGCGCTGCAGGCGCGCGAGGCGGACCGCTACGATCCGTGCATGGCGCGGCTGATCGACAATCTCGAGCTTCTTGCGCGCGGTGAGATCGCGCGGCTGAAGCGCCTCTGCCAGGTCGATGACGAGGACTTTGCCGACATGCTGCGCGAACTGCGCAGCTATGATCCCAAGCCGGGCTTGCGCTTCGGCAGCGGTCCTGCCGAGGCGGTGGTACCGGATATTCTGGTCGAGGCCGTGATCGGCGAGGACGGCGTACCCGGGTGGGACATCGCGCTGAACCCGGCGACCTTGCCGCGCCTGGTGGTCAACCGGCGCTATTACGTCGAGATGCGCCATGCCTGCGTGGCCAAGGACGCGAAGGCATGGCTGGGTGAGCGGCTGGCCGATGCCAACTGGCTGATGAAGGCGCTCGACCAGCGGCAGAAGACGATCCTCAAGGTCGCGGCCGAGATCGTGAAGCAGCAGGAAGGCTTCTTCCGGCTCGGCGTGGCGCACCTGAAGCCGCTGACCCTGCGCACGGTGGCCGAGGCGATCTCGATGCACGAATCGACCGTGAGCCGGGTCACCTCGAACAAGTACCTCCACTGCGCGCGCGGCACGTTCGAGCTGAAGTACTTCTTCACCTCCGGCGTGGCGTCTGCGGACGGCGATGGCGCGGTTTCAGCCGAGGCGGTGAAGGCCGCGATCCGCCAGTTGATCGATGCGGAAGACCCCAAGGCGGTCCTGTCAGACGATACCCTTGTCGATCTGCTCAAGGCTCGCGGCTTCGATCTCGCGCGGCGGACGGTGGCGAAGTACCGCGAAGCGATCGGGCTGGGCAGTTCGGTGCAGCGGCGGCGGGCGAAGGCCCTCGCAGGGGTTCGTTAGCGCGGCCGCTCCGCCAGCATGTGCTGGATCATGCCCTGCAGCTTGGCGTCATAGCGCGCGAGCACTGTGTGGTCTTCGGCGGTCTGCCAGTGCGTCACCAGTTCGCGCCCGTTCCACCAGTGCAGCGCATAGGCGGGCGGATCGGCGACGATCAGCGGGCGCTGGTCGGGCTGGTCGGGGTCGATGGGCCTGAGATCGAGCGCGACTTGCGGCGCGGTCGAGGGGCAGGTGGCGACAACGAGGTCTTCCCAATGCGTCGTCACCGCGCGGTGGATGTGCCCGCAGATGAGGCCGATCACGTTGCTTCGCCCGCGCAGGCATTCCGCCAGACGCATGGTCCAGGGTTCGGCGGGATCGGTGTTCATCCACGCAATGCCGACCTCGATCGGCGGGTGATGCTGCACGATGAGCGTCTTGCGTTCCGGATCGGCATCGAGTTGCGCCGTGAGCCAGGCCGCCCGTTCCTCGCAAAAGGCACCGCCGTGGCGACCTTCCTCCAGCGTATCGAGCACGAGCAGGCGCATCGCCGGGGTTTCGACGGAATACTGGAGAAAGCCGCCGTTGAACTCGGCCTCGGGAAACACTTCGGCGAAATTGGCGCGCTCGTCGTGGTTGCCCAGCGCGTAGTAGACGGGGAAGGGCAGGCCGGAGAGCGCTTCGCAGAGCCGCTCGTAGCTGGAGCGATCGCCCCGGTCGATCAGGTCTCCGGTCGCGAGCAGCAAGTCGGGCTGCGGCACCATGCTCCGCAGTTCCGCCACCACGCGATCAAGCCTCTGGCGGTTGAACTCGCCGGGGCTGTCGGGCTCGAAGCCGAGATGGATATCGGTGATCTGCGCGATCAGCATCCGGTTGTCCCTGCGGTTTCTAGCGCAGTGCTGGCGGGTGGCGCGGCCGATCCCAGGCTGCGGTGAGCATGGCCGAGCCCTTGCGCTTGTCGGCCGGTTTCCACGGTGCGCCATTATCCATGTGGTACTCGTGGCACATCGCGCAGCCGGATGCGACAGGTTCCTTTACGTGCGCGCTGGCCAGCTTTGCGCCGTCTTCGCCGACATGGCACGAACGGCAGCCGCCTTGGCCATCGATACCGGGAACGAGCACGACATCGGCATCGTTCGTGGTATTTGCCTTCACGTGGCAGGTCACGCATTCCGACTTGCGGTGGTCCTTATGATCGAACCACCCCTTGTTGTAGTAGCGCCCGTTCTGCGCGACCTTCTGCACGGTGAAGCCCGCGGTCGCCGCACTGCCGCCGCGCCCGATGGTATGGCAATCATAGCACATGCCGCCCTTGCTGAAGACCGCCGCCACGGCCTGATCGGCCTGCACCGGATAGAAGTGGACCGCGCGGGCATAGTCTGCCGCCGTTGACTGCTGCGCTGCTGCTCCCGGGATGCGCCGCGCCATGCCTGACAGGCTGGCCGGACGCGGCGGCATGCCGCCCCGGAATGCTGCGCGCAGATCGGCGACCACCTGTTCGGGCTGGCCGTGCCGAAGCGTGCGGAAGGTGCCGCCGATCTCGTCGAACGTCAGCGAATGGCAAGACTGGCAGGCCTTCTCCATCTCGACCGGCTTGAATCGCGCCCCGCCGCTGTCGGTCTGATGGCAGTCCTTGCAGCTCAGCGAATCGCCGGCGGCAAATTCGCCCGGACGGCGGCGCACCATCTGGGCGATGCCGTTGGTCTTCGAGAGGTGCTGGGCATGCGTGAACTTGAGCCCGGTGTTCTCCTTCATGCCGTCTTGCCAGACGGCGCGCTGGAACACGGGTTTGCCGTCCCCGCCGATCCCGGCCACGAGCATGGGCCGGAACTGGGGATGGGCCGTCCCGAAATCGGCGGCATCGGCGATCTTCGTGTCGGGCAAGCGCGTTTTCAATCCATCGTGGCAGGTCGTGCAGAACTGCTGCTGAGTCGCAGGCATAGCACCCGCCCCCTCGTGCTCGGTGTGACAATCGACACACCTGCCGGCGGGCTTGTTGAAGGCATTCGCCACCGCGCGCTGGAAACCGGCGAACCCGGTTGGCTCCCCGCGCGCCTTAAGGAGGCGGGCGCCATCGGCGATGTGCTGGTGCGCGTCCTGCGTGTGGCAGGTCATGCAGGCGTTGTCGCGCACCGCCACGAAGGGCTTCACATGGCAGGCCTGGCAATCGTTGTTGAGGTTCTTGTGCGCGAGGCTGAGATTGCCCGACGACCACGCCGTATCGCCGTGAATCCCGGCAGGCCGCCGCGCATCCTTGTGCAGCGCAAGCGGCTGGTACGTCGCCCACGACCAGATCGGCACCGCAAGGAATGTCAGCAGCATCAGCGCGGCAAAGCCCCAGGCCGACAGGCGCTTGCCCGGCAGCAGCTTCTGGAGCGTATAGGCGCTGCCGATGTCGATGGCCTCGGCGCTTTCCGATACGGCCTCGACCCTGCGTACGGTGAAGGCAGGCAGGCCGCTCTCCGCCTCGCGCGCCAAGGTGATGCGGTGGCCGCCGAAAGCGAGTTCGGCGCCGGTCGCGATCTCCAGTTCGCTCGATGTGGTGGAGCGCCCGTTGACGGTGAAGGGCTGCTCGCCGATCGATTCGATCAGCAGCGTATCGGCATCGATCGCACTGATTCGCGCGTGGCGGGGATCGACGGCGAGGTCGGGCAGGTGAATGCCCGAGGATCCATCGCGGCCGATGACGAGAACCGGTTCCTCCACGACCGAGCGGCGGACGATTTCCTCTCCGCTGGACTTGAGGGCGATCTGGCGGACGACAAAGCTCATGGGCGCGCTCACCAGTAGAAGAAGACGCTGACGATATGCGCGGAAAGCGCGGCGATCAGCGCAAAGGTCATGGGGACATGGATGTAGAGCCAGGCCTGCAGCCAGCCCTTTATCCTCAGATGCCGGCGCAGGCGCGCCAGCATGGCTTCCTTGCGGGTCAGCAGTGCGTCCACCTTGTCGAGCGGATCATCGGCGATGCGTGGTCGGTGCGCGCGCAGGCGGCGCAGTTCGCTCGCCGCCTCGCGTGTCGCATCGCCGGGGTAGCGCCCGGTGAGGCGGTTGATGATGGAGCCGGTGAACGGATCCTGCTCCAGGCTGCGGTCAACCAGCATGGCGCATTCGCGGTCGAGCGGTTGGGCGGCATCATGGAGCTGGCGGTCGAGCGAGCGCAGCGCCTCGACCATCTGCTTTTCCGTGATCGCGCCTTCCGCATCATAGCGGTTGGCCGAAAGCGCGCGGGGCAGGGTGGCATAAGCCGTCACGCCGAAGATGCCCGAGATGATCACGATCATCATCAGCGCCCACGCCAGTGTGTGGACGTTCCAGCCGAATGCGAAGCCCGAATGAAGCGTGCCGATCACGATGAGGAGCACGCCGAGCCAGACATGCGCCGAAGTCCACGCCTTGAGGGACCAGCGCCCCGGCGTGATCGCGCGCTTGCGCATGCCCAGTGCCGTCAGCCACAGGATCAGGAGCGCGCCCACGGTGCCCAGCGTGTAGCCCAGCCAGCTCGAGCCGAAGTGGTGCGGCGGCAGCGGCACGAAGATGTAGAGCAGGATCAGCGCGAGCGCGAGTGCGGCGGAAATCTTGATCCACTTGCCGTTCTTGTGGACGAGAAAACCCTCGTGCGTGCTTTGCCGCTCGCGGCTCGCGCCGGTGCGGCGGCGGGGTGCAGGGCCGGTTGCCGGTGTTGTCGCCATGGCTCAGGCCCCTTCGTTTTCGAGGCGGGCGACGGTGAGGAACTCGTCGGGCGAGACGCGGATGGCCGCTCCCGTCGGGCACGCGCGCACGCAGCTCGGGCCGCCTTCGATCCCGGCGCACATGTCGCACTTGATCGCCTTCTTGCGATCGAGCTTGTCGTCCGCCACCGGATCGCCGGTATACTTGGTGTTCTTCTTCGACCACTTGTAGGGCGGCTCGCCCGGCCCCGGACCACTGCCGAACAGCAGCCACGACAGCAGCGAGGGCTTTTTCGGCGGCACCTTGTCCATGCGGATCACGCCATAGGGGCAGTTGCGCTGGCAATTGCCGCAGCCGATGCAGGTGTCGTCGATGAACACTTCGCCGTCCGGCCCGCGATGGATCGCGTTGGGCGGGCAATCGGCCATGCAGTGCGGGTGCTCGCAGTGCCGGCATGACGTCGGCACGTGGAGGTGCGCGAAGCTCTTGCCCGCCTCGCGGTCGAGCCGGGAGAGCCCGTCGTGGCTGTCGGCGCAGGCCTTCTCGCAGTTGTCGCAGCCCACGCAGAGTCGCTCGTCGATGAGCAGCACGTCCGTTGCCTCGCCGAGGCCCTGCGAGACGAGGAACTTGGCCTGCTCGGAATAGAGATCGACGACGCCGGAGAAGCCGTCCTTCTTCGATTCGACGAAGGCATTGGTGGCGCGCCGCGCCTCCATGTCGCGGCGCGCGCGCTCAAGGAGGGCGGGCTTGGCTGCCAGCACGCGTCCGAACGCCTCGCCATCGATCTTGATGACTTCGCTCTTGATCGCCGCCCGCACGGTGGCGGTGCGCTGGCCGCCATCGATCAGCGCCATTTCGCCGACGTAGGAGCCGGCCGGCAGGTAGGAAAGGAACACGGGCTTTCCGCCGACGACCTTCTCCACGATCATCGAGCCGACGCGGATGACATAGATGTCCTTGTCGTCCGCCCCCTCGGTGATGATCGCGTCCCCTGCGCGGACCGACATGATCTTCGCGGTATCGACCACTTCGCGCACATCATCGGGGGTGAGGCCGGAGCCGAACATCTGGAGCAGTTGGCGCTCGGTCGAGATGCGCTCGATTGCGCGGCGGGCGCTCGGCACCTGGCTCTGCAGCTTGAGTGCGGCGTTGCGGCTGATCTCGATACAGATGCAGTCGCTGGCCGCCACCACGGTCGCGCCGCGGCGGCGCCCCGAGATCAGGCCGACTTCACCGAAGATCGACCCCTTCTGGATTGGCACGACCTTGCTCGGATCATTGGGATCGATCCGCACGTTCACCGATCCATCGGCAATGGCGAACAGCGAGGAGCCGGGATCGTTCTTCTCGAAGATCGTGTCGCCCGCCCTGGTGAAGCGCGCGTCCGAATCGAGCATGAATTCACGCAGCTGCAGCGTCGTCATGCCGTTCAGGATGGCAATGTTCGTGCGCAGCAGTTCCAGCCATTCCGCCACGCTGCGCTTGCCGGGCAGACCAGCGAACTTGGCTTCCAGCAGCGGCTCGTCCGCCGGCTTCAGATCCGTGTTGCCGTTGATGAACTCGATGACGTCGTAGCCCTGGTTCATGCAATGCTTGATCAGCGGATAGCCCGCGAGTGCGCCGATGACGAAAATGCCGGGCGCGGTCGATTCGAACTGCGGCGAAAGCGTCGGGAAGGCGAGGCGGTCGTTCGATGCAAACTCGATGCCGCAGCCTTCGACGAAGCCGCGCGGCGGGGCCGAGCCGATGCGCGCGATGATCCGGTCGCAGCGGATGCGCTCCTCGCCATCGCGGGTATTGAGCGTGATCCAGCCCGGCTCGATCGCCTTGGTCTCGGTCTCGTAGCGGATGGTGAGCTTGCCCGCCGCATCGTCCTCCACCAGCGCCTTGGCGTTGGGTTCCTTCGCGGTGGCGAAACTTTCGCGGACGTTCGCGGACTTGGGCGAGCGGTTGAGAACGGTGACGACGTTGCCCTGCGCCGGGTCTTCGGCAAGGCCGCGCGCGTTTTCGATGCCCGCATCGCCGGTGCCGACGACGATGATATGCTCGTCGAGCACGGCATAGGGATCGTCCAGCTGGTAGGTGACGTGCGGCAGATCCGCGCCGGGGCAGCGCATGAGGTTGGGGTTGCCTTGTGTGCCGATCGCCAGAACGACCGCTTCGGCCATGACGACTTCGCCGCTTGTCAGCGTGATGGCGTAAGGCGGAGCGTGGCGCTGCAGTTCAGTGGTCGTGGTCGATCCGTCGCGCGCGCGGGTGACGATCTTCTGGATCGAGCCTTCGATGGCGGGACCGGTGCCTTTGATCGACTTGACCTCGGCATTGTACTTGACGTTGACGCCAAGCTCCTCGGTGCGCTTGTTCCAGCGGCCGAGAATGTCCTCGCGCTTGCCCGCATCGAATTCCTGATCGGAGCGCAACACGAGCTGCGATGGCGTCGCCATCACGTGCTTGCCCTTCTGGTACTTGTAGATCGTATCGGAAAGATGGTCGGTCTTTTCGAGCAGGACATGCGGCAGCTTGAGCTGCGCCGCACGGCTTGCCGCGCTCATGCCAGCCGGGCCCGATCCGATGATCGCAACCTTGTAGACTTCGCTCACCGGTGCACGCCCCCCGCGATGCCTGGCATGGGCCCTGTTGGCTGGCCCTTGTGCCTTGCTTTTCCGACTTGCGATCCCGTTTGAGCGCGAGTTTAGCCGAAGCGCTGCGCTTTGCCAGTCGCAATTTGGCTGAGCCTCGGCGGCACTGCGCAGCGCTCTGGCGCGCGGCGAACTGCTGCGGTGCCGCTTGCATGGTAGCAGGGGCAGAGGATATGCCCGTTCTCAGGGGCAGCGCCGATCAGTGCGACCCAGGGAGCATGTGATGACCGAGGCCGAACCTACGCCGACCCCAGAACCCGCTCGCTCGTCTCCCCCCGCCGCTTCTTCGTCCAGCACGCCGCCCAGCCGTGGCGGCCGTCTCGTGCTGGTGCTGGCGGCGGTCATTGCGCTCACGGCGGGCGGCATTGCGGTCTGGCGCGGGCAGCGCGATGCCGAGATCATCGCCCAGCCGCCCGCGCCCACCGAAAGCCAGGCCCCCTCGGTCGACGATGTGATCACCCGGCTCGAAGCACGTCTGAAGGCCAAGCCCGACGATGCCGAAGGCTGGCGCATGCTTGGCTGGTCATACTTCCAGACCCAGCGCTTTGCCGAAGCGGCCACCGCGCTCAAGGAAGCGACCAAGCTTGATGCAACCCATGCCGAGACATTCTCGTTCCTCGGCGAATCGCTGGTGCTGGCGAGCAAGACCGAGGGCAAGATCCCGGCCGATGCGCAGGCCGCGTTCAACAAGGCGCTCAAGCTCGATCCCAAGGATGCCCGCGCGCGCTATTTCCGGGCGGTCGCGATGGACCTCGCCGGCCAGCACCGCAAGGCGATCGATGCGTGGTTTGCGCTGCTCAAGGATACCCCGTCCGATGCGCCCTATGCCGAGGACATCCGCGCGGTGATCAAGAACGTGGGGGACCGCTACAAGATCCCCTACCAGGAGCGCCTTGCCGCAGCCCAGTTTGCGGCGCCTTCCGGCGGCATGGCGACCAACGGTGCGGCGGTCGCATCGGGCGCGATCCCCGGGCCCTCCTCCGCGGAGATCCAGGCCGCGTCTTCGCTGCCCAAGGGTCAGCAGGAAGCGATGATCCGCGGCATGGTCGACGGGCTGGAGGCCAAGCTCGCCAAAAATCCGGGCAATGCGGATGGCTGGATCATGCTGATGCGCAGCCGCATGCAACTGGGCGAACCGGCCAAGGCGGCCAAGGCGCTCGAAGGCGGGCTCGCCGCCTTCCGCAACGATCTCGCCGCCACCCGCAAGCTGCGCGAAGCGGCCAGCGCGGTCGGCGTACCTGGCGCGGGTACTGCCCGATAAAGCTGCACTTCTTAAAAAAGGTTTCGTCCCGCGCTACGCGCCGCCGCAAGATGGTTACTCCCTGTCAGGGCTCTTAACCGTTGACAGGGAATGGGAATTTACCACTTTTAGGGCGCATCCGGGCTAGGCAATATGCGCAAGGTTCATGGTTGGTCGCTTACGATAAATTAACCTTTCATGTTCATTGGTCATATGGTTAATGACGGCGAAGGCCCCGGATGTGGGGCGTAAGCCATCGGGGAATGGCAATAAGGGGCTGATCCATGCGCGTGCTGCTGATCGAGGACGAGCCGACCACGGCCAAGGCGATTGAGCTTATGCTCACCACCGAAGGCTTCAATGTCTATGCAACCGATCTCGGGGAAGAAGGCCTCGATCT
>CANGJI010000043.1 GCA_947454135.1 Sphingomonadaceae bacterium | reverse complement strand
TCATCAGCGAGCAGAAGCCCGCGACGGTCAGCCAGAACGAGATGTTGTTCATGCGCGGGAAGGCCATGTCCGGCGCGCCGATCATCAGCGGCACGAACCAGTTGCCGAAACCGCCGATCAGCGCGGGCATGACCATGAAGAACACCATGATCAGACCATGAGCCGTGATCAGCACGTTCCACAGGTGGAGCGTTGCGTTGAAGTCCTGGTCGTTGCCACCGAGGAAGTGGGTCCACCAGCCAAGGTACTGGATGCCCGGGTGCGCGAGTTCGGCGCGCATGATGCCCGAGACGCCGCCACCGATGATCCCCGCCAAAATCGCGAAGATCAGGTAGAGCGTACCGATGTCCTTGTGGTTGGTCGACATGAACCAGCGCTGGAAAAACGCGGGCTTGTGGTCATGATCGTGCGCATCGTCGTGATGGGCATCGTAGCCTTCGTGGGCTGGAATGCTGGCCATGGTTCTAACCTTGTCCTTCGAAATCTTTTACGCCGCAGGTGCGGGCTTGGCGGGAGCGGCAGCGGCCGTAGCTGCTGCCGGGGCGCCGACGGTGCCACCTTGGGCCTTCACCCACTCTTCGAACTTGGCGCGGGGCAGAGCCTCGACCACGATCGGCATGTAGCCGTGGCGGGCGCCGCACAGCTCGGAGCACTGGCCGTAGTAAACGCCCGGCTCCTTGATGAAGAGCACCTTCTCGTTGATGCGGCCCGGAACAGCGTCGAGCTTGAACCAGAGCGAAGGCACCGCGAAGGCGTGGATCACGTCAGAACCGGTGGTCTGCAGACGGATCGGCTCACCAGCGGGGACGACCATGCGGTTGTCGGCAGCCAGCTGCGGCTGCTCACCACGCTTGATGGCTTCGGCGTCCGGCAGGATGTTCGAGATCACTTCGAACCCGCCGTTGTCCGGATAGGTATAGCCCCAGTACCACTGGTAGCCGGTAGCCTTGACCGTCAGCGCACCCTTGGGCGCCGGCGCATACTGGTGAGCCAGCAGGCGGATCGAGGGCACCGCGATCACGACGAGAATGAGCACCGGAACGACCGTCCAGATGATCTCGATCGTGGTATTGTGGCTGGTCTTCGAAGCGACCGGGTTCGCACCGCGGCGGAAGCGGACCATCACCAGAAGGAGAAGCAGGAGCACGAACAGCGCGATCACGACGATCACCGGCATCAGCAGGTAATCGTGCATCGCGAGGGCTTCCTGCCCGTTCGGCGAATACTGGTCCTGGAAAGTCCAGCCCTTGGCAACCGGCTGGCCCTTGCCGGCGACCGGCTTCATCGGGGTGTAGGAACCCTTGTCGACGGGAGCAGCAGGAGCCGCATCAGCCGCCGCAGCGCTGGCAGCAGGGGCCGGCGTGACTGCGACAGGAGCTTCAGGCGCCGGTGCGGCAGCCGCGGCAGGAGCCGGAGCGGCTGCTGCCGCCATGGCCTGGGGCGCGAACGCAAGCGCGGCCGCAAGGCTCAGTGTCCGAAACGCGCCCGTCACGGCGCGGGCAACATGGGTAAGACTCATGATCAACCGCTCTCGATTTTTTGCTTCTGTGCCGGGCATTTACCCCGACACTCCACACCCCAATTCGCTAGATTCATCGGGGCCTATACGCGCGCTCGCCGCAAGCCTCAAGCGCCTGCGCGTATATTTTTGGGTCAAGCGCGATTGCCCTAAAGCTCTAAGGCACAATGCGAATAAGGGGAAACGCTTCTCGCAGCCCCTCAGTACGGCATAGCGCGGGGCCCATGCCTCCGCTATGGACCCACACCTGAGATACCGCCTGCGGGCCCTGCCGCCCGCCCACAACGAGAGAGCCATGCTCGAAGACGAGATCCTTTCCGAATTCCGCGCCAGCGAAGCCCTGCTCGAAGGCCATTTCCTGCTCTCCTCGGGCCGCCACAGCGCGCACTACCTGCAGTGCGCGCGCGTCCTGATGGACCCAATGCGCGCCTCGCGTCTGGCCGCAGCGCTTGCCGCGACTTTGCCGCGAGACCTGCGCCAGCAGATCGGCAAGGTCATTTCGCCCGCGATGGGCGGCGTGATCATCGGCCACGAAATGGGCCGCGCGCTCGGGGTCGAGGCGATGTTCGTCGAGCGCCCGACCGGAACCTTCGAACTGCGCCGCGGCTTCTCGCTCAAGCAGGGCGAGAAGGTGCTGATGGTCGAAGACGTCGTCACCACCGGCCTTTCCAGCCGCGAGGCGATTGCCGCCATCGAAGCGGCGGGCGGCATTGTCCTCGCCGGCGCCGCGCTGGTCGACCGCTCGGCGGGCGCGGTGGACCTCGGCGTCCCGTTCTACCCGCTCGTCAGCCTCAGCTTCCCGACTTATGCGCCCGATGAGCTTCCGCCCGAGCTGGCCGCGACTCCGGCGATAAAGCCCGGGAGCCGCGCTGCCTGATGAGCCTTCACACGGCACAGCGCCTGCGCCTCGGCGTCAACATCGATCACGTCGCGACTATCCGCAATGCGCGCGGCGGCGAGCATCCCGATCCGGTGCGCGCGGCGCAAATCGTCGCCGAAGTCGGCGGAGACGGCATCACCGCGCACCTGCGCGAAGACCGCCGCCATATCCGTGACGAAGACCTCGCCCGCATCCAGGCCGCGACAAACCTGCCGCTCAACCTGGAAATAGCGGCAACCGAGGAGATGCTGGCCATCGCGCTGCGCCACAAGCCGCACGCTGCCTGCATCGTCCCCGAACGGCGCGAGGAGCGCACGACGGAGGGCGGGCTTGATGCCGCCGGGCAGCACAACCGCCTTGCGCCCATCGTCGCACGTCTCAGCGATGCGGGCATCCGCGTCAGCCTGTTCATCGCGCCCGAACCGCGCCAGATCGAAGCCGCGATGAAGCTCGGCGCGCCGGTGGTGGAACTGCACACCGGCGAATATGCCCATGCCGAGGGCGAGGCCCGCGCGGTCGAACTGCGGCGCATCGCCGACATGGCCGCGCTTGCTGCCAAGAACGGCATCGAACCGCACGCCGGGCATGGCCTGACCTATGAGAATGTCACGGCCATTGCCGCGATCCCGCAGCTCGCGGAGCTCAACATCGGCCACTACCTGATCGGCGAGGCGATCTTTACGGGTCTTGCGCCCGCTGTGCTGCGCATGCGCGAACTGATGGACGCCGCACGGTGAGGAGCGGGCAGTGATCATCGGCATGGGCTCCGATCTCTGCAATATCGAGCGCATTCAGGCCTCGCTCGACCGCTTTGGCGCGAAATTCGAGGCGCGGGTGTTTACCGAGGTCGAGCAGGCCAAGGCCGCGCGGAGGCCTTATACCAAAGCTGGTACGCTGGCGAAGCGCTTCGCGGCCAAGGAAGCCTATTCGAAGGCGGTTGGCACAGGCTTCAAGGCGGGCGTGTTCATGAAGGACATCGGGGTGGTCAACGCCCCTTCCGGCGCCCCCACCCTTGCCCTCACCGGCGGCGCAGCAGCGCGGCTTGCCGCGATCACGCCCCCGGGGCATGAGGCGGTGGTTCACCTGACGCTCACCGACGACCACCCATGGGCGCAGGCCTTCGTCGTGATCGAAGCGCGACCCCTTACTGCAGGTGCTGTTTGACCGACGTTACCGAGACCGCATCCAACCCGGAAATCGAACCGGCCGAGAGCACGACAACTGAAAGCGAAGCTGCCGAACCGGAGGGCACCAACTGGCTCGCCGAACTGCGCGGCCTCCTGCTCATGCTGCTCGCGGTGATCGGCTTTCACAGCTTCGTGGCCAAGCCGTTCTACATCCCCTCGATCTCGATGATGCCGAACCTCCTGGTCGGCGATCAACTCGTGGTCTCGAAGTATCCCTACGGCTGGTCGTGGGTCTCGGCCTCGATGCATTTCCTGCCGCGCTCGAAGACGCGCATCATGCCCGCGACTCCGGCTTACGGCGATATTGTCATCGTCGTCCCGCCGGACCGTGACGAGGATTACATCAAGCGCGTCGTCGCCCTGCCCGGTGACCGCATCGCGGTGGTGAACGGCCAGATTATCCTCAACGGCAAGCCGGTGCCGCAAGTGGCTGAACCGCCACTGGAATTGCCAGTCGATCCCAACCAGCCCTGCGATCCGGACGATTTCCCCGGCCTGCGCTACCGTGCGGCAGATGGCAAGCAGGTCTGCGAACTGCCGATCTTCCGCGAAACCCTGCCCAACGGCGCGACCTACCGGATCATCGACCACCGCCAGCAGCCGCTCGACAACTATCCCGAGACCCGGGTGCCCGAGGGCTATGCCTTCCTGATGGGCGATAACCGCGACCATTCCGCCGACAGCCGCGCCCCGGTGATCGAGAAGGGCCTTGGCGGTCCGGTGCCGCTGGCCGACATCGGCGGCCGCGCGGAGTTCATCACCTATTCGCTCAACGGCACCGAAACGTGGAATCCCCTGACATGGTACGGTGCCTTGCGGGGGAGCCGCGCTTCGCTCAAACTGCGTCCGATGATCATGCCGCAAAAGGCCCAGACCAAGCCATGAGCGACACGCCGCCCGCTTCTGCACAGACTGCCCCGAGCCGCCGCGCCGGCCCCACCGATATTCGCGATGATATCGTGCGGATCGAAGCCAAGCGCGCCGCGGTGTGGATCGGCATGGCCGCGTTCGCCGTGCTGGTCGTCTATCTCGCGCATCCGCTGCTGGTGATCTTCGGCGGCTTCGTCTTCGCCATGCTGATCGACGGCGGGCAGCGCCTGCTTTCGCGCGTTTTGCCGATCGGGCGGACCTGGCGTGTGGCTGTCGTCGTTATCCTGACGGTCGCGTTCCTCACCTGGGTGGTCGAATTCGCCGGTAGTCAGATCATGACGCAGGCGGCCGAGATGCCGCCACTGGTGACGGCGCAGGCCCAGCGCGCGCTCGATTGGGCAAGCGCGCACGGCCTCACCATGGGCCGCAGCGATGTCAGCGGGCTGCTCAAGGAACTGGTCGGCGGCGTCGGGCAAGTGACGCAGGCGCTGGGCGGCCTGTTCGGCGGCGTCACCACGCTGCTCATCATCGTCATTCTCGGCATCTATTTCGTGCTCGAGCCCGATCTCTACCAGCGCGGCCTTGCCTGGATGTTGCCGGCCGAAAGCCGCGAATACTTCCACGGCACCACGCACCGCATGGGCCGCACGCTGCGCATGCTGCTGGCGGGGCGCATGCTGGGCATGGTGATCGAAGGGGTCTGCACGTGGATCGCGCTGGCCGTCTACGGGGTGCCGATGGCCGCGCTGCTCGGCCTGCTGACCGGTCTCCTCGTGTTCCTGCCCAATATCGGCGCACCGATTTCGGGCCTGCTGATGATCCTCGTCGGCTTCTCCGGGGGCACGGCGATGGGGATCTACTGCATCGTGGTCTATGTCGTGGTGCAGACGGTGGACGGCAACGTCATCGTGCCGATGGTCGCCAAGCGGACCGCTGATCTCGCTCCGGCGCTCGTGCTCGGCGCGCAGCTCATCTTCGGCGTGCTGTTCGGCATTCTCGGCCTCGCGCTCGCCGATCCGCTGGTCGTCATGCTCAAGATCGCGCTCGAACGGCAGGCCGAGCACAACACCCGCCGCGACGAAGCCGCAGAGTAGACCCGACATGGCCCGCAAATTCCTCTACGCCATAGCGCTTCTCATCGTGATGGTGATCGCCGCGCTCCTTGCGCTGCGCATCTGGTCGGCGGAACTCACCCGCTTCGCCTTCGTGCCGCGCGGCCCGTTCGAGGTGCAGGCGCCCCTGCGCGCGGGTGCTTACGATGATCCGGCGATGTGGGTCTCGCGCCCCGGCAAGCAGAACGATCCCGCGCAGTATCGGCCTGAGGGCACTCCTGCGGCGCCCCGTGGCAGTGCGTGGGTCTTCTTCATCCACCCGACGAGCTATCTTGCGCGGGACCACTGGAACGGCCCCGTCGCCGACAAGGACTCGCGCTACCGCACGTCGCTGTTCGTCCGCGGCATGGCGAGCGCCTTCAACGGCGAGGCCGCGGTCTTCGTGCCCTATTACCGGCAGGCGGCATTCGGAAGCTTCCTCGTCAACCGGCCCGAGACGCTGCAGGCCCGCGCCGTGGCCTATCGCGATGTGCGCGAGGCCTTCCGCGCCTTTGTCGCAGCCGCCCCCGCCGATGCGCCGATCGTGCTCGCCGGCCATAGTCAGGGTTCGCTGCATCTGCTCCACCTGCTGCAGGACGAGGTGAAGGGCACGCCGCTCGCCAGCCGGATCGTTGCCGCCTACATGATCGGCTGGCCGATCTCACCCGCGCACGATCTGCCGCAGACCGGCCTTCCCGCCTGCTCTGCACCCGACCAGACCGGCTGCGGCCTCAGCTGGCTGAGCTTTGCCGATCCGCCAGATGCGAAGCTGATGCTCGATACCTACCGCGCCGAGCCGGGGCTCGATGGCAAGCCGAAAGGCACCGAGCCAGTGCTCTGCACCAACCCGCTCAATGGCGGCAGCGCGCCTGATGCGCCCGGCACGGCCAATCTTGGCACGATGGTGTCCTCGATGGACCTCACGACGGGCAAACTGACCAAGCTTGGCATTCCCGCCCGCTGTGATGCGAAGACCGGCCTGCTGATGATTGGCGAGGCGCCCGATCTGGGGCCCTATGTCCTGCCCGGCAACAACTACCACGTCTATGATGTGCCGCTGTTCTGGGCCAACATCCGCGCCGATGTCGCGCGCCGTTCGGCGGCGTGGCTGGCGCAGCGCGAAGCCCAGGGCGCAGCGAAGCGCGATGGGGCCTCGAAGTGATCACCACCAGCGCGAGCGAACTGCGCGGGCTCCTGCCCGACGGCGGCGCGCTCATGGGGCTCGATCCGGGCACCAAGACCATCGGCGTCGCGCTGTGCGACCGCGATTGGCGCTTCGCGACTGCCGGCCAGACCATTCGCCGCCGCAAGTTCACGCAGGACAAGGCTGAACTGGCCTCGCTGATCGCCTCCCGCAGTGTGAGGGGCCTCGTCATCGGCCTGCCGCTCCACATGGATGGCAGCGAAAGCCCGCGCAGCCAGGCCGCCCGCGCCATGGCGCGCAACCTTGCCGACCTTGGCCTGCCGATCCTGCTGTGGGACGAGCGCTGGACCACGCAGGCGGCCGAGCGCGCGATGATCGAGCAGGATTTCAGCCGCGCCCGCCGCGCCGAACGAATCGATTCGCACGCCGCCGCACTGATCCTGCAGGGCGCGATTGACGCGATGGTTGGTGCGGCGTTCTGACCCTTCCCGCAATTGGTGCCCGTAATTGATGGTTGTCAGCACCTCACCGCCCCGGCAGGACATTGGCCATGAACAAGGATGAAAAGGCCGCCACCCTGATGCAGACGATCCTGCCCGAAGGGTTCGTGTTCGATCCCGAACGCGGCGCGCGCTGGTTCACCCGCGCGGGGCACACGGGCTTCCTCGGCATGGAGTACCACGATCACGGTCCCGACTGGATCGAGCTCGCCCTCCCCTGGCGCGAGGATCTTGTCGGCGTCGAGGAGACCGGCGTGCTGGCTTCCGGCCCGATCATCAGCCTGCTCGACAACGCGACGTCGATGTCCGTCTGGACCCGGCAGGGGACATTCAACCCGCAGGTCACGCTCGATCTGCGCATCGATTATGTGCGCGCCGCAACGCCGGGCAAGACGGTCATCGCGCGCGCCGAATGCTATCAGGTGCGCCGCTCGATGGCGTTCGTACGGGGCATTGCCCACGACGGCGACGCCGGGGATCCCATCGCCCACACCGCGGGCATCTTCATGCTGGTGAGCAGCGAAGGGTGGTCAAAGCCGTGAGCGAATTTCATCTCCCCCCCTATGCCCGCACGATGGGCATGGAAATCGACCACATCGACGATGGCGGTGTCCCCGTGATCGCGATGGATTTCGCCGAGCGCGTGCAGGGCCGCCCCGGTTTCCTGCATGGCGGCGCGATCGGCGGCCTGCTCGAAATGGCCGCCCACGCCGCCTTGCGGGCCGAACTGGAACGGCAAGGCAGCGACTACCGCATCAAGCCGGTCAACATCAGCATCGAGTATCTGCGCGGCGGCGTGCAAGTGCGCACCTTCGCACGCGGCGAAGTGATCCGCGCCGGTCGCCGTGTCGCCAACGTGCGGGTCGAGGCGTGGCAGGGCGATCGCAGCAAATTGGTGGCCAGCAGCTGGATGAACTTCCTGCTGGCACCGCCGAAGGGCTGAGGCTGCCCACCGGCAATGGCCTTGCAATTTTTTTACAATCCGTTATAACGAAATTGCCTCTCGTCGATTGCGACTGATCTGGCTGCCGCGCTGCCGGCGCCTCTTCCCTCACATGATGCATGGCTTTTTCACCGGCAAGCGCCGGTCTACCAATGCTGCTCTCGTTGAAGTGAGACGGGCATCGACGATCTATCCCAGGCAGGGAAACGCTGTTTCCAGGCCTTCGACTCCATCGATTTCCTTTCAAGTGACGACCTGACGCACGACCGCTGCCGACACTCCTGCCGGCAGCCCTACGTTTCTTGAAAGGAAGCGAACATGACTATCGGAACCGTCAAATTCTTCAACGAAGACAAGGGCTATGGCTTCATCCAGCCGGATGACGGCGGCAAGGACAGCTTCGTCCACATCTCCGCTGTGCAGGCCGCCGGCCTCGCCACGCTGAGCAAGGACCAGCGCGTTTCCTACGAAGTCGAGACCGGCCGCAACGGCAAGGAATCGGCGGTCAATCTCGCCAGCGCGAACTGATCACGGCGCTTCCCGGCGGCCAGACTGCTGGCCGCCGGGGCACCTTTGCCCCTCTCTCTTTGCCCCTCTGTCTGCGGAGTCGCTCCTGATGGCGCTGTCCTACGAATTCATCATCGAGCGCGCCGAACAGGCCGCCACGGAAGCAGCGGGCGCCCTTCTGGACAACGTTCGCGATCGCGCGCTGCGTTCGGAAAAGGCCTGGCGCGCCATGGCCAACCAACTCCGCGAAGTCGCCGAAGGGCGTGAGCGCACGCGGCTCGAGCGCCTGGCATCCGCGCTAGACACCGTCTGAATGGACGAACTACCGGATCTCGATCTGCCCCAGCTGTTCGCGGCGCTCGAGGTTTCGGACATTGCCGCGATCAACGGGATCGCCAGCCTTGCCAATATCCTGCGCAAGCGCGGGTTGCTCACGATCCCCGAAGCTTCAGCACTGCATCAGAGCATGAGCCTGCCGCTCAGCCTGCCGCGCCACGCGGACAATCTGGCGGTGCAGGAACTCCAGTTGCATCTGGACCAGCTTTTCGCGCACATCATCGCGCCGGATTAGACCGGCTCGATCACCACAACGATACCGTCTTCCGGCTCAGCCGCGCCAGGCACAAGCCGCGCGGCGTCAGCTCGCACCCGCGCCAGCACCGCAGGCGGCACACCCGGCCCCGCCACAATCGCATCCGCCTGCCCCAGCAGCCGCGCCTCGCGCAGTGTCAGGTCATCGGGATCATCAGAACGCAGTGCAATCACGAAGCGGCCTGACGCGCCATCCGCAGCACCCGCCACCCATGCGGTGACATCGCCGCCCTCACGCAAGGGATCGAGCGCGCCGCCTTCCTCCAGCGCGGCATCGAGCGCGCGCCGCCGTTCCGGCCCCGTCGGCCAGCGCGAACGCATCGCCCCGCGCGCCGCGTAGAGCGCTTCGGCCAACGCCCCCAGCCCTTGCGGCAGCAAGCGCTCCAGCCGCAGCCGCAGCGCCTTGGCGAGCCCTGCCGAGGCCCCGCCGGTGCCGACTGCAACAATCACCGGCGCGCGGTCGATGATCGAAGGCGTGGTGAAATCGCACAGCGCCGGCTTGTCGACGACATTGACGAGCAGCCCTGCCCCCCGTGCGCGAATCGCATCGGCCTCGCACGCGCGCTCGTCCTCGTGCGCGATGAAGGCGAGCCGCGCGCCGATATCAATGCCCTCGGCCAGATCCTCGATGACCCTGCCGCCTGCGCGCAGCACCAGCCGCCGCTTGGCCTCAGCCGCCTCGCCATGCCCCAGCACCACCACCGGTTGCCCGGTGAGGCGGTGGAACAGCGGAAGACTGGCCAAGGTCATGCGGACGTTCTCATTCGAGCCACTCGGGTACCCGCTCGGCGGACAGGATGGTGGAGGGCTCGATGCGGTCCGCCACCACGGCCCACTTCGCGCCGTCCACCATCACTTCGGGCACCATCGGGCGCGAGTTGTAGGTGTTGGCCATCGTCGCGCCATAGGCGCCTGCGGTGCGGAATACGGCGAGATCGCGGCGCGCGACCACGTCGATTTCGCGGGCCATGGCGAAAGTATCGCTCGATTCGCAGATCGGGCCGACGATGTTGGCGGTCATCGTCTCGCCGCTGGGCGTCACCGCGCTGAAATCGTGCCACGCGTCATACATCGCCGGGCGCGCCAGATCGTTCATCGCCGCATCGACGACCACCCAGGGATGCAGCGCCCCCTGCTTTACGCGGACAACTTCGGTCAGCAGGACACCGGTGTTGCCGGTGATGAGCCGTCCCGGCTCGAACATCAGCGTGACGTCCCAGTCCTTCGTCACACGCGCGATCATCGCGGCGTACTGTGCAGGCTGCGGGAAGACTTCGCCCGCCTTGTAGGGCACGCCCACCCCGCCGCCGAGGTCCATGTGCGTTACCGCAAAGCCCTCCGCCCGGATTGCCTGCATCAGCGCCCCGGCCTTGGTGAAGGCTGCTTCCAGCGGATCGAGCTTCGAAAGCTGGCTGCCGATATGGAGCGCAAGGCCGCGCAAGTTGAGTCCCGGCAAACCGGAGAGCCGCGCATAGATCCCCGCCGCCCGGTCGTAGGGCACGCCGAACTTGTTTTCCGCCTTGCCGGTCGAGATCTTGGCGTGGGTTCCCGCATCGACATCGGGATTGATGCGCAGCGTCGCCGTCGCGGTGAGACCCATGCTGGCCGCGATCTCGGCCAGCTCCTCGCCCTCTTCCTCGCTCTCGAGGTTGAACTGCCCGCAGCCCGCTTCCAGCGCGCGGCGCATTTCGGCCGCTGTCTTGCCCACGCCCGAAAACACCACGTCCGCCGCAGGAATGCCCGCCGCCAGCGCGCGGTCCATCTCGCCCGCCGAGACGACGTCCGCGCCGTAGCCTTCGGCCGCCAGCACCTTGAGCACCGCCAGATTGGGGTTCGACTTCACCGCAAAGGCAAGGTGGACGCGCGGCAGCACCGCCAGCGCATCGCGGAACACACGGGCATGGCGCGTCAGCGTCGCGCGCGAATAGACGTAGACGGGGGTGCCGACTTCGGCTGCGATCAGGGGCAGCGGCACGTCTTCGGCATGAAGCACGCCGGCGCGATATTCGAAATGATCCATCGGAAATTCCTGAAACTGGGTTCCGGCAATTAGCCAGAGAAGAAACTTATTCCTCGGGGGGGAGGTCGAAGGGATCGTCCTCGCGGTCCTCCGAGCGGCTGCGCAGCTCGATATTGCGCTGCGGTTTCGCCTGTACTGGCGGCGTCAGCAGCACATCTGGCCCCGGTTTGTCCCCCCGGCCATAGGGTGCGGGCGGCAGGGCATGACCTTTGAGCGGCATGAGCTCGCGCCGCGCGCCGCATCCCGTCAGAGCGATGGCCATTCCGGCCAGCAGCAGAAGGGTCCGGCGGTTGTGCATCAGAAGGTGATGTCCTTTGGCAGACCCAGCGCCACGCGCGCCTCGGCCACGCGCTTCCTTACCTCGTCGGGCGCGGTTCCGCCATGGCTGGCGCGCGCCGCCACGCTGGCTTCCACCGAAAGCGCGGCGAACACCCGCTCATCCACACGCGGATCGATCGCCTTGAGGTCTGCCAGCGCCAGCTGATCGAGCGCCACGCCCCGGCTTTCCGCCAGCTTCACGGCAGAACCGGTGATGTGGTGCGCCTCGCGGAAGGGAATGTTGGCCTGCCGGACCAGCCAGTCGGCAAGGTCGGTCGCGGTTGCATAGCCAAGCTCTGCGGCGCCGCGCATCCGCTCCGTGCGGAACGCGGCTTCGGCCACCATGCCGGTCATCGCGGCAATCGAAAGCGCCAGCAGCGAGGCCGCCTCGAACACCGGCGGTTTGTCGTCCTGCATGTCCTTGGAATAGGCGAGCGGCAGGCCCTTCATCGTGATCATCAGCGCGGTGAGGCAGCCAACGATCCGCCCCGAATGGCCACGCACCAGCTCGGCCGCGTCGGGGTTCTTCTTCTGCGGCATGATCGAGCTACCGGTCGAAAGGCTGTCCGGCAGGGTGACGAAGCCGAAGGGCTGGCTCGCCCAGATCACGAACTCTTCGGCAAGACGCGAGAGGTGCAGCGAGCACTGCGCCGCCGCCATCAGGAAATCGAGCGCGAAATCGCGGTCGGACACCGAATCGAGGCTGTTGGCCGTCGGGCCGTCGAAGCCCAGCGCCGCTGCAGTGGCGTGGCGGTCGATCGGGAAGCCAGTACCGGCCAGCGCCGCCGCGCCGAGCGGGCAGCGGTTCATCCGCACCCGCGCATCGGCAAAGCGCGAACGGTCACGCTCGATCATCTCGTAGTACGCCATCAGGTGATGGCCAAGGGTGACGGGCTGCGCGGTCTGGAGGTGGGTGAAGCCCGGCATGATGCTCGCGGCATGTTCGCCCGCGCGGGTCACCAGCGCCACCTGCAGCGCATGAAGCGCCGCCTCGGTCTGGTCTACGGCGTCGCGCACCCAGAGGCGGAAATCGGTCGCCACCTGATCGTTGCGGCTGCGCGCAGTATGCAGGCGTCCCGCAGCCGGGCCGATCAACTCGGCCAGCCGGCTCTCGGTCGTCATGTGGATGTCCTCGAGGTCCCAGTTCTCGGGAACCCCGTTCGCCTCGTATTCCGCCGCGACCTGATCGAGCCCGTCCGAAATCAGCGCGGCGTCTTCCACCGTCACGATGCCCTGCTGGCCGAGCATGGCCACATGGGCCTTTGACGCGGCGATGTCCTGCCGCCACAAGGCCTTGTCGAAGGGAATCGAGGCGTTGATTTCGCGCATGACGGCCGAAGGGCCCGCCGCGAAGCGCCCGCCCCACATCTGGTTGGAGCCTGAATTGCCGCTCATGTCGCCGCGTCCGTTCGCCTTTGTGGTCCCGCTTCTGGCTGCGGGCCTTCTCGCCGGGTGCGATAAGCAAACCCCGGCGGACACGCAACCGCAGAGCGCGCCTTCTGCCGCTGCTTCCGGGCCTGCCGCCGGAGCAGAAGGCGCTGAAGCCGCCGCCGGCCCGTTCAACGGCACGCTCGACATCAGCAACCGCGGCGCCGCGCTGCCCGATTTCACCTTCAGCGATCCGTCCGGCAAGAAAGTCCGCACGCTCGATCTCAAGGGCAAGCCGCTGCTGATCAACTTGTGGGCAACGTGGTGCGGGCCCTGCGTGCTCGAAATGCCCACGCTCGATGCCCTCGCGGCGGCCAAGGCAGGCAAGATGACGGTCCTCACCGTCTCGCAGGACATGAATCAGGCGGCGGCAGTCGATGCTTTCTTCAAGCAGCGCAAACTCGCCCACCTCGCGCCCTGGCTCGATCCCGAGAACGCGCTCAGCGACCATTACAACACCGGCGTGCTGCCCACGACGGTTCTCTATGACGCCGAGGGCAAGGAAGTGTGGCGCATGATCGGATCACACGATTGGTCCGGCCCGCGCACCGACGCGATGCTCGCCGATACGGTGCGCTAGAGCCGGACTGACGGCATCAGGCCATCGCGCCTGAAAGTCGGTGCAAGCGGTCCTTGATCGCCAGCTTCAGCTTCTTGAGCCGCATCAGCCGCCAGCGATCCGGTACTGCCCGGGTCTGCTCGCGGCAGATTTCCGTGTCGAGCCGGTAGTGTACCTGCTTCAGGCGATAGTCGTGTGCGTGCATTGCCTCTCTCCGTATCCGAATGGTCGGTTCGAGCCGCCTGACGCAGTCCCTATCTGTTGGGGGATTGGACTACGCCAGGTCGACTCGATGCGGTCCGACATCGCAGCTGTCGCGGGGGGGAGGGAGACAGCTGCCAGAGGGGCCCGGTCCGCAAGTGATGAGATAACATCGCGGATTCTGGCGGGCCAATCGGATCTGCTGCGACCAGCCTATAACCTCAGCCTATGGCCAAAGCCTGTCGCGCGGATCTGATGAGGGAGTGGTGGTGGGCGGTGACGGGCTCGAACCGCCGACCCTCTCGGTGTAAACGAGATGCTCTACCAACTGAGCTAACCGCCCGCTTGCGCGGAAGCGGCGCTAATGCTGAGTTTTGGGGCGTTCGTCAATCAGTGCATGGAGCGCGAACTCGATCAGCGAGCACTCAAGGCCCCTGATCGAGTTTGGCGCTAGATCACCCGGCGGCCATCCTGCAGCATGGCCGGAGCCTCGCCGCCCACCGTGTTGACGAGTTCTTCGGGGGTGATCGGCTTGTGGAACGAAACCCCAACATCGTTGCCACTGGTCCAGACCACCTGCCCGAAGATCTCCTGCGCGCCCCAGCGCAGGAGCACGTCGCGCCCCCGGCGCGGCGGCACGGCGCGCAAGCTCACGCGCGCGCCCGTCTGCGAAAGGTCCTGCAGTTCGCCATCGATCCGGCTCGCCACGGAAATCAGGATCAGGCTCTGCCCAGCCTCAAGGCGTCGATAGCGCCGACGATTGCCGAACCGATCCGGACGGTTCTTGGGATCGCTCATCGCACAGACTCCGCAGCATGGCGCGAGGCAGCAGAAAACATGTCAAAGGCAAACAGGATCATGCCGCCAATCCCAGCGACGGAACGAAATCGTAGTCCCCGTTCGCGTTCGCATCAGCGTGCGCTGTCGCACTTTCGAGGCAGGTCGCCACATCGACGCCGCGCTGGCGGATCGCCCAGTTGCGGCACCAATCGAGCGCATCGCAAGTCTCGTTGAACGCGCGCCGCTCTGCGCTGTTCAGCCAGCGCAGCGCGAGCGACCAGTCGCACAGCTGCAGCCAGAGCGGACGCTGCTGGCGGACGCGCTGATCGATCGCGCAGACGGTATCGAGATATCCGTTGATCGAAATCTGCCGCGACTCATACTGGCCGAAGGCAGCCTCCAGCAAAACCAGCACGCCATCATAACGATCAAGGTGATGCTTCATTCGGCTATGAAGCAAATTCACTACCAATTGCATCTGCGACCCCATTCATTTTTATGGCTGTATAGTCATGCTGTTACTTGATTTATTCAGCGTGTTATTGAGCGAATTGCTGAGCGTGTTCAGCGAGGCGATGATCGCGACGGAGATCAGGCAAGCCAGAAACCCGTACTCGATCGCGGTTGCGCCAGCCTGGTCCTCGACCAGCAGGCGTCGCAGGAAACGCGCCATCATGACTGCGGCACAGGGGCGGAAAGCCACTGTTCCTCAAGGGCGCCAAGCGACTGCCAGTCCGCCTTGCGGCGCGAATCGTCTCGCCGCAGCGTCGCCCACTCGAGCGCATGCAAAGTCACCGAAATCCGCTCGGCGATGCTGATGTGATCAGCAGGCGCCTTCAACTGCTTCAAGGTATCGATCGCCTGGTACATGCGGCCGCGCAGGCCAGGGGTGATATAACCCGTGACATTCGCTTCCTTGATGACCTGGTAGACCGTCCCGTAACTCTCTTGCACTGCGTCCATGACAGTACCCCCTCTCGATAGGGGTGTTGTAAGGAGGGGCAGGTTAACCGTGCGCTTTAAGCCCGATAGCCAGAAAGGCTGAATTTGCTGATATTGTCCAAACGACCAACAAGCCCCTGCCGCAAGGCAAAGTAGACCAAGTTTTTACAATATTATTAGTTACTTAATTGATTGATCCAGTTTTGCCCAGAAGGGCAGGCGCTACACCGGATCAACGCAGCAGCCGCTCCCTCGCCTCAAACAGGAGGCAAAGAGCCTTAAAATCTGCGCGAGAATACTTATCCTCCGGCCGCTGCCTGCGGAAACCCCCTATTACCGAAACCTTCGGCAATCGAGCGATACGCAGCCGGTCATACGCCCGCTCCTTTCAGCTGGATTGGCGCGAGGACATAATTCGTCACGATCCAGACCATGACAGGCAAACAAATGACACCATCGCAGGGTAAGTCCCCTCTGCAATGGAGTCGCCCATGCTGCTTGCCACTCTTGCTCTTGCCGTCGCCCAGCCCGTCGCCACCGCGGTGCCCGTCCGCGCCGCCGCAGTGCCGTGCAATCCCGATTCGATGAAGAGCATCGCCTGCCATGCGCAGCGCCACACGCCCTCGTCGCGGACCGCCTCCAACCGTGCAGCTGCCAGCGCGCCGGTCGCCTGCAATCCGGATCCGCTCAAGGGCGCGGCCTGCCACGCGCACGCCGCGCACGCCCGCGCCGAGACGCGCGGCAATGCCGGGCGCAGCGAGGAACTGGCAGCAGCAAACTGATCTGCCCAGCGAGGGGGGCTTGCCGCCTCCCCTGCCCCCCTCTAGGCTCGGAACCCGGCCATGACTGCACCTTCCATTCTACTTGTTGAAGACGACGTTTCGCTGCGCATGCTGACCGCGCGGGCGCTGCGGGAGAACGGCTATTCCGTCCGCACCGCCGCCACGGGCGCCGAAATGTGGGTGATGCTCGAAGCCGAACCGGCCGAGCTCGTCGTCCTCGACATCATGCTGCCTGGCGCCAGCGGGATCGAGCTGTTCCGCAAGCTGCGCCGCCAGAGCGACGTGCCGATCATCTTCGCCTCTGCGCGCGGGAGCGAGGAGGACCGCGTGCTCGGGCTCGAACTCGGCGCGGACGATTACATCGCCAAGCCCTACAGCGCACGCGAACTCATTGCGCGGATCGGCGCCGTACTGCGCCGAGGCGGCGGCGAGGGCCTCGCGAAGGGCGACGAACGCACCAGCGAAGTCCACTTCGAAGGCTGGACGCTCTCGCTTTCGCGCCGCGAGCTGCGTTCGCCGAGCGGGGCAATGGTCGATCTGACCGGTGCGGAGTTCGATCTTCTCGCGACCTTCGTCAGCCACCGCCAGCGCGTGCTTGGGCGCGAACGCCTGATCGAACTTTCCCGCACGCGGCTGGGTGACAGCTCGGACCGCAGCATCGACGTGCTGGTGAGCCGCCTGCGCCGCAAGCTATCGGCCAGTGGCAGCGAACCGCCGATCGTGACGGTGCGCGGGGTAGGCTACATGTTCAAGGCGGAAGTCCGGCGCGGTTGAAACGTCTGAATCGCCTGGGATTTCGGCGCTTTGGGCTGACCGAGCGCCTGCTGGCGATCCTGTTGCTCGTCTCGGCGGTCGACTTCCTCGCCAATACGTTCCTGTTCGATTCGGCGACGAACACCGCGGTGCAGCGCGACGATGCCGCGCGCATCAGCGAGCATCTTACGCTTGCTGCCCGCGCCATCACGCGCGAGGAGCCAGAACACCGGGCAGAAGCGGCCCGCGAGCTGGCTACCCCCCGCTTCGAACTGGTATGGCGCCCCCGGGCCACGCCTGAGGAGCTGCGTTCGTCCGATCCGGCGCTCGTTGCACGGATTCTCGCCGCAGGGCCGGAACTCGGCGCGGATGGCCAGCGACTGGTCGTGCTGCACACCCACAGCAGCCGCGAAGTGGCTGGAACGCTGGTGCTCGCCGATGGCAGCGCGCTGCGCTTTCACACGTATGCGGGCGAAGTCCGGCTCCAGCTGTCGCTTTGGCAGATTCTGCCCATGCTGCTGCCCACGCTCCTCCTCGGCGCGCTCGCTTGGCTGATGTTCCGCGCGACGATGCGCTCGCTGCAACGGCTGGTGGGCGCCCTGCGGAATATCGAGACGCCCAATCCAGGCGGCTTGCCGGAACAGGGGCCGGATGAAGTGCGCCGCCTGATACGCGCCTTCAACCAGATGCAGCGCCGCATCCAGCGCCAGCAGGCCGAGCGCACCCAGTCCATGCTCGCTATCGGTCACGATCTGCGCACGCCGCTCGCGCGGCTCCAGCTCCGGCTCGACGGCGTACGGCTGGAAGACGAGACCCGCACCGAACTCGAGCACGACATTGGCGAGATGCGCCACCTCCTCGAATCGCTTCAGGCTTTCGTCGAGGCCGGTGGCACCCAGATCCCGCCGCAGCGCATCGACATCGCCATCATGGCCACCACGCTGGTCGACAGCGCTGCCGATCAGGGGCTCGATGCGCACTATGAAGGGCCGGAGAGCCTCGAGATCACGGCGCGTGCCGTCTCGATCCGACGGGCGCTCGCGAATCTCATCGACAATGCGCTGCACTATGCCGGGACCGTGCGAGTCTCCCTGGCGAGCGAGCCGGGAGCGGTCATCATCCGCGTCGAGGACGATGGCCCCGGCATTCCGGAGGACCGTATGGAAGACGTGTTCCAGCCGTTCTTCCGGCTCGATACAGCCCGGACGCGCGATACGCCGGGGATGGGCCTTGGCCTCTCCATCGTGCAGGCTGCGGTGCGTCTTGAAGGCGGCACGCTATCGCTCATCAACAAACGGCGCATGGATGGTGAAGGGTCCGGCCTCGCCGCCGTCATCCGCCTGCCTCTTCCTGCAGAGGTCGATCCAGCCTGAACCGGCCCGCTGTGGCAAAAACATCGCAGCACGATTTTTTTGCACTGCAACACGCCCAGCAACATTTGGACACCAATCAGCAATCAAGCAGCAAATCAGTCACCGTAATTAATTCTGCATCGCACAGGATGTGGCACCAGATGGTGAGAGGCCACGCAGCGGCGGTCGCAGGCAGGAACGGTATCCTTAATCTCGGGCGAAGCCCCAGGGAGGTCGTTCCACATGAAGTTCCGTTTCGCCACCATGGCACTTATGTCCGCCGTTTCCGCATTCGCCGCCACCGCCGCGCATGCCGAGGAAACCGCGCCTCCCCCCGCCATCACCATTTCGGGCAGCGCCGCGCTGGTCTCCGACTACCGCTTCCGCGGCGTCTCGCAGTCGAACGGCGGCGCGGCCGTGCAGGCAGGCATCACCGTCACCCATGAGAGCGGCGCATATGCCGGCTTCTGGTCCTCGAACCTCGCAGGTTGGGGCACCTTCGGCGGCCCGAACCTCGAACTCGACCTCATCGCGGGCTACAAGTTCCCGATCGCCAAGGGCGCTGCGCTCGATGTCGGCCTGACGTTCTACACCTATCCGGGCGGTGCCAGCAAAACCGCCTTCGCCGAACCCTACGTGAAGATCTCCGGCACTGTCGGCCCGGCCAGCCTGACCACGGGCGTCGCCTATGCGCCCAAGCAGGAAGCGCTCGGCAAGTGGTATAATACGGGCGCTTCGGCGGTCGCTGGTGTCTACGACAACCCCGGCGCCAAGATGGACAACTTCTACATCTGGACCGACGCCGCCGCCGGCATCCCCTCGACCCCGGTCACCCTCAAGGCCCATATCGGCTACTCGAAGGGCAACTCAGGCCTCGGCCCCAACGGCACCAGCGTGGCGCCGACCGGCGAATATGTCGACTGGCTGCTCGGCGCGGATATCGCGGTGGGCAAGCTGACGCTCGGCCTCGCCTATGTCGATACCGACATCAGCGACGCCGAAGCGCTCTATCTCCAGCCGAACTTCTCTTCGACCAAGAACGGGAAGACCATCGCCGGATCGAAGTTCGTGGCATCGATCACCGCCGCGTTCTGATTGCATTCAAGAGGTACGCAGCCTGTCCCCCCGGTCGCAAGGCCGGGGGGCCTTTGTGCGGAATATGGTGCAGAGCGCGCCGCCGCGCTGCGCAGCAAGGCCTTCGCAATTCCGCTGTGATGGCCGCGAAGGGAAAAGGTACGAGCCTCCCGGTGAAGCGGGGGGGACCGAAAGGCTCGCACCCAGTTGCGACCGCGAAGAGGAGCTTTGCTCCATCGACCCGATGCGCCAGAGGTGGGCCTCGCACCCCGCTGCCTCAACCTGTCCCCTAGGGCAAACCCAACCAGTTTGGCTGGGGTTTCAGAGCCCCGCTTCGATCGCCATGCGGATGGCATCAGCGCTGGTGCGCACACCAAGGGCGCGCAGCACCGCAGCGCGGTGGAGCTTGACGGTCCGTTCGCTGAGGCCGAGCTCGTAGGCGATCTGCTTGTTGAGCCGCCCGGCCGCGATGCACTCCAGAATTTCACGCTGGCGGCGCGAAAGCGAGGCGACCTTGTCGCGCGCTTCGACCGCACGGGCGCTCGGCACCGCATCAGCCGCACCGGCAATTTCCACCTGGCTGCCCAGGAACCATTCAAGCTCACCCGAAGCATCGAAGATCGGCGCAATCATCACCGCGTTACGGAACGGGGTTCCATCGCGCTTGTAATTGAGCAGTTCGACCATGACCGGAACGCGGCGGAAGATGCCGTCACGCAGTTGCTCGGTCAGTTCGGGTTCGGTTCCCGGCCCGCGCAGGAAGCGGCAGTTGCGCCCGATGATCTCATCACGCCCGTAGCCGGTCAGTTCCATGAATGCCGCGTTGCAATCCACGATGGGATTGTCCGGCAAACGCGGGTTGCTGACCACCGCGGCCACCAAGCTGTTCTCGATCATTGCGCCTATTGCCATATTCTTTTCCTTCGGCTCCGGCGCGCTCTGCGCAATTGCCCTTAGGTCCATGTTCCCAAAAACCGGCCTCGTCCCGATCTTTAGACCCAAGATTGCCGCATGGGTAACCTCATTTGCGACGGCGCTGCAAGATGCGCTGCGCCGATTTGCGCCCTTTTTCTGCTGCAAGTGCGGAGCCCGGACCGGCACGCAACTATCCTCTCGCCCACGGAGCGCACGCATGAATTACGTCAACCACGAGTTCGAGGCGCGCGATGAAGATGGAAAACTGATTGTTCCTGAACCGGTTCAGGAAGCAATCCGCACCTTGCTGCGCTGGGCGGGCGATGATCCGGAGCGTGAAGGGTTGGCCGATACGCCCTCCCGCGTGGGCCGCGCGTGGCGGGAATATTGCGCGGGATACGAAGAGGATCCGGGCATCCATCTCCGCCGCACGTTCAGCGAAGTCGCTGGCTACGATGAAGTCGTTCTGCTGCGCGACATCCCTTTCCAGTCGCACTGCGAACACCACCTCGCCCCGATTACCGGCACGGCTTCGATTGCCTACCTGCCGAAGAACCGCGTCGTCGGCATTTCCAAGCTTGCGCGCGTGCTGCACGGCTTTGCCCGCCGTCTGCAAATCCAGGAACGCCTGACCAGCGAAGTTGCCAACTGCATCTGGGACAATCTCCAGCCCCACGGCGTGGCCGTGGTGATCGAAGCGCAGCACGGCTGCATGACCGGGCGCGGCGTTCGCACCCCCGGCGTCGGCATGGTGACAAGCCGTATGCTCGGCTGCTTCCTCGAGGATGACAGCAGCCGCAAGGAAGTGCTGTCGCTGATGGGTCGCAGGTAAGCGGCTGATAAACCCATGCGTAGCGTTGCCATTGTCGGGGCCGGAATTGCCGGTCTCTCTTGCGCCGATGTTCTGGCCGCGGAAGGCTGGCGGGTCACTTTGTTCGACAAGGGGCGCAGGCCCGGCGGGCGCATGGCCTCGCGGCGCATGGATACGGCGCAGGGCGAGGCTTACTTCGACTTCGGCGCGCAGTACTTCACCGTGCGCGATGACGGGTTTGCCGCCCAGGTGGCGCGCTGGGCCGAAGCCGGGCTGGCAGTGCGCTGGCCCGAAGCGGGCCCAGATGCGTGGATCGGCCTTCCCGCGATGAACGCTGTCGTGCGCGAGATGGCCTCGCGGCACGAAGTGCGCTTCTCGCACCATGTCAGCGGCCTTGCCCGTGAGGGCAAGCAGTGGCGGCTCCTTGGTGAAGGCATGCCGGCAGAGCATTTCGATGCCGCCGTGCTGGCGCTTCCTGCCGAACAGGCCGCACCGATTCTCACGCTGCACGATTTCGAACTGGCCCGTACCGCGCTCTTTGCCCGCTCGCAGCCGTGCTGGACCGGCATGTTCGCCTTCGACGGCCCGCTGCCGCACGGCCAACACATCCTGCGCAACCACGGCCTCATCGCATGGGCAGCGCGTGACAGCGCCAAGCCGGGGCGCGGTGGTCCGGAAAGCTGGGTGGTGCAGGCAACGCCGCAGTGGTCGGCCGCGCACCTCGAACACACGCCGGAACATATTGCCCCGCTGCTCCTTGCCGCGCTGCATGAGGCGACCGGTTCGCATGACCACACGCCGATCGTCCATTCGGCGCACCGCTGGCGCTACGCCCTCTCAGCCGGCACCGGGCTGGGCTGTCTGTGGAACGACAAGCAGCAGGTCGGCGCCTGCGGCGACTGGCTGCTCGGCCCGCGCGTGGAATGCGCGTGGCTGTCCGGCCGCAAGCTTGGCAGGCGCATCATCGGCCAGGCGCACGAAGCGGCGGCCTGAGCGAGGCCCGCTGCAAGACACTGAGCGGAGCCTTCGCGCTTGCTTGTAAGCGCTGCCGGGCGCCGTTAGCCTGCACACGGTGACGGGACTGCACACCATATCGAACGGCAAGGCGCTGCGCTGGCTGCTGCGCGGTTTGGCCGCTCTCACCTTGATACTGCAGGGCATACCGGCAGCACAGGCTAGGCCTGCCGTATCAGGGAACATGTTCTCGCTGATCGTCGGCCCCATGGCCAAGCCGCGCCAGTTGCAATTCTGCGGCTTTGTGGCGCAACAGGCCACCGATCAGGCGGGCGAAGCTGCGGACCCTGCGCTGCGCACAGCGCGGCTTCTTGCCGCACGAAAGATGCAGTCGCGACTCGCGACGGATCTTGCCAAGGCCAATGCCGGCCTGTCGCCCGAGCAGATCAACGCCATCGCGGGCGAGAACAGCCAGGCCATGGGACTTCTATCCTACGCACCTTCGCCGCAACTGGCCGCGCAGATCAGGTCCGGCAACGAGAGCGACATTATCGGGCTGTTTATCGGCGATATCGTGCGCCAGTGCGATGCCATGCTCGATGCGAGGGGCGTGGCAACGGCATCATCGACCGTAGACCTGTCGCCGCCCGCGAAGATCGGCTTCAAATGGCGCGGCAAGACGGCAGCGGAAGCTTTTGCCGGAACCGGGCTGGTACCATGGGCTGAGCGGATCTGCGGCGATGGTCCGGCGGCTCCGGCTGATTACTCCGGCGCCAAGCTGGGCGAACGGGGCGTGGACGGGGTTTCGCTGCTCGATTGGGCCATTGAATGCCGCGACCGCGCCGCCTTCACCGCGCTGCTGGACGCGGGCTTCGATACGGCAAAGCCCGGCCAGTTCGGTGATCCGCCGCTGGTCGTGGCCGTGGAGGGCAAGGATCCGTGGTATGTGACTGAGCTACTGCGCCATGGCGCCTCGCCCGATGCGATGGGCCATTGGCGAACGGCGCTGTCGGCTGCCTACGAACCCCTCGAGGATGGTGGGGGCGAGATGTATCGGCTCCTGCGCAAGGCAGACGCTTCGCTGAACTTTCCGGCACCGCAGAAGTCGATGTGGAACACGTGGACCTCGTTCGCCCGTTGGGAGATGATCCTGAGCAATTGGGACAGCTTCAAGGGTGATCCCGTCCTTTTGGGCAGGGACGTGACCATGGAGCTTGAACACCCCGTTACGAGAGGCAGCAAGCGCGCTCTGGAAACCCTCAAGGCCCGCCTTGCGAGTGACTTTGGCGTCTGCTTTCCGGTCGTCTCCTTGCTCGACTTGCCGCGCGATGCCCAAGGAAACTATCGGCAGCCCGGATGCCCGGGCCTGCGCCCAGCGACATTGCCATCCGGCCCATCACCGAACTGACCGGCCGCGGGCCACCGACTCCAGTCCCGCTCGGGGAACTGCGCCGCCGCGCCATGGCTTGAGTGGCTCGCCAAGCGCTCCTAATGATCAGGCGTCATGATGAGCGCGCCCTCTCCCCTCAAACTCAAGCTGCAGATCATGTGCGGTGATGCGATCGCCATGGGGCCGGGGAAGGCGGACCTCCTCGATGCAATCGCCGCCGAAGGTTCGATCTCTGGCGCAGGGCGCCTGCTGGGCATGAGCTATCGGCGGGCGTGGCAACTGGTCGACCTGATGAACCGCTGCTGGTCTGCGCCCTTGGTGGAGACATCCCCCGGCAGCGCGCGCGGTGGCGGCGCACGGCTGACGGTGGAGGGGCAGGAAGTCTTGTCCACCTACCGCGCCCTCTTGGCTGCCCTCGAAACGCAGGCAGCCGGACCGGAACTGGCCGTGCTGGAGGGAAGACTGCGTTCGCGCCCGCTGCGCAGCCAGGCCGAGCGGCAGGGCGAGACGGCAGAAGGCTGAAGAGCCGCCCCTCCCTGCGGCCTAGACCAGCGCTGCAGCCGAAGCGCCGAGTTCGGCGAAGTAGCGTGCCATGGCATCCGCGGCCTTGTCGGTCAGCGTGATGAAGGCGCGGCGGCGATCGGTCTCATCGTCGACGCGCTGGAGCAGACCGGCGTCGGTCATCTGCCCGATCCATCGCAGCGCCGTTGTGGGCGGAACGCCCGAGGCGATGCAGAGCGAGGTGACAGAGACGCGGACATGCTCGGCACGCGCGGCGGTCAGATCGAGCAGCATGTCCCACGCCGGATCAGCGAAGAGATCGCCCTCGAAGAAGCGCGCGCGCAGCTGACGCTGGCGGATGATCTTGCGGACAAGGCGCGGATCCGGGAGCGGCGGTCGCGCTGCGCGGACCAGCCGGTCTGTCCCCTCGTCAAGGCGGGCTTCTTCATCGGACCCGTCAAAACGGAAGGCCGAACCCTGCCCTGCGGCAGGCCCGGAACCGGACGACAGCGCTTCCAGCCGCTGGGCAATCTGGCCGACCTGTTCGGTGAGGCGCAGCAGCGCCAATCGGTCTTCTTCCGACAGTTCGCGTACGCGGTTGCCGGCGCGGGCCAGTGTGCGGCCCAGCGCGATCACGCGGTCGGCGCGGCTCGGCGTCACCAGGATCTGCACCTCGCTCTGATCGAGGCAACCGAACACGTCATCGAGCGAGCCGATGCTGGTGGAGACGACCAGTTGCGACCCGCTCTTGGCCGCGCGCAGATCGAGCCGGGCGAGGGCCGCAAGCTCTGCCCCGTCGATCACCGGGCAATCGACCAGCACCAGATCGCCGAGCGCCGGGCCCGCATCGGTGGCCAGCAGATTGCCGAGATCGGCGGTCTGCGCGATGCGCAGGCCGGCAGCGGCCGCGTCTTCCTCCATCTCGGCACGCAGATAGCTGCGATCGGCGAAGATCGAGACCGCGAGGGCCGACGTGCCGCGATCCTGCACGCGCCCGAAGGGGCGATCCTGCACCCGGTCCCGCATTTCAACCACGCGCGGGGACTGCCCTTCACCGTTGGCGTAATCGAATTGCTTGGCGGCCTGTCCCATCGAAAGTGCACTCCGTAAATGTCCGTATGCGAACAAGAGTGGAACAAAATGAGATCAGGTCAAGATCATATGCCTCCAAACTGGATGGAGGCTGGCGGATCGCCCCCGCTGGAGCCGCCGTAATCGCGCAAATCCAACAGTTTGAAGCGCGCCGCACGGATGTATTCCGCAGTGCGGCAGAGGCTCGGCAAACGGCACGGAGACGCGCATTCCTGCCAGCCGGACGGCTGGAGAATCAAACGCCTCCGATTCGGCAGCGGGCGATGTCAGTCGACGAAGGGATCGCGGACGAGGATCGTATCTTCGCGTTCGGGGCTCGTGGAGACGAGCGCGACCGGGGTCTCGATCAGTTCCTGCACGCGCTGGATATACTTGATCGCCTGCGCCGGCAGGTCCGCCCACGAACGCGCACCGGCAGTGGTGCCCTGCCAGCCTTCCATTTCCTCGTAGATCGGCTCGACCGCAGCCTGATCGGCAGCGTGGCTGGGGAAGTAATCGAGCACTTTGCCCCGCAGGCGGTAGCCAGTGCAGATCTTCACCTTGTCGAACCCGTCGAGCACGTCGAGCTTGGTCAGCGCGATACCGGTAACGCCCGAAATCGCGCAGGACTGGCGCACCAGCACCGCATCGAACCAACCGCAGCGACGCTTGCGGCCAGTGACGGTGCCGAACTCATGGCCGCGCTCGCCAAGGCGCTGTCCGACTTCATCTTCCAGCTCGGTCGGGAACGGGCCCGAGCCGACGCGGGTGGTGTAGGCCTTGACGATGCCGAGCACGAACCCGGTCGAATTGGGGCCAAGCCCCGAACCCGAAGCAGCCGTGCCGGAAACGGTATTGGACGACGTGACGAACGGGTAGGTGCCGTGATCGACATCGAGCAGCACGCCCTGCGCGCCTTCGAACAGGATGCGCGCGCCGGCCTTGCGGACCTTCTTCAGGCGCTTCCACACCGGCTGGGCAAATTGCAGCACGAAGGGCGCGATTTCCCGCAGCTCTTCCAGCAGCGCAATGCGGTCGACCGGCGGCTGGCCGAACCCGGCCCGCAGCGCATCGTGGTGCGCGCACAGGCGGTCGAACTGCGAATCGAGCGCATCGAGATGCGCCAGATCGCACACGCGGATCGCGCGGCGGCCCACCTTGTCTTCATAGGCGGGGCCAATGCCGCGCCCGGTCGTGCCGATCTTGCCCGAACCGGCGGCGGTTTCGCGCAAGGCGTCGAGATCGCGGTGCAGCGGCAGGATCAGCGGACAGTTATCCGCGATCGCGAAGTTGTCGGCATGGATCGAAACGCCCTGCCCGGTCAGCTTCTCGATCTCCGCCTTGAGCGCCCAGGGATCGAGCACCACGCCATTGCCGATGATCGAGAGCGTGCCGCGCACGATGCCCGATGGCAGCAGCGAAAGCTTGTAGACCGAGCCATCGACCACCAGCGTGTGCCCGGCGTTGTGGCCGCCCTGAAAACGCACCACGGCATCGGCACGGCTTGCCAGCCAGTCGACGATCTTGCCCTTGCCCTCATCGCCCCACTGGGCGCCGATCACGGTCACGTTGGCCACGGCTTACGCACACTTTCTGTTGCAGTTCGAAGTCGGCTGGCGCCCTAGGGGAGAGCGGCGGCAAGGGCAAGGGAAACGGGTCCAGAACAGCACATCCCGCTTGCCCGGAGCCAACCGCTTCTGGCACAGGACGCGGCATGACCGATACCTTCCCCATCACGATCTACCACAACCCCAAGTGCGGCACCTCGCGCAACACCCTCGCGATGATCCAGGCGGCGGGCTACGCGCCGGAGGTCGTCGAATACGTCAAGGCCGGCTGGACCCGCCCGCAGCTCGACGCCATCGTCGCGGCAACCGGCGGTTCGGCGCGTGAGATCATGCGCACCAAGGGCACCCCGGCAGAAGAGCTCGGTCTCACCGATCCCGGCGCGAGCGACGAGGCGATCCTCGCCGCGATGGTGGAGCACCCGATCCTGGTGAACCGCCCCATCGTCGCCAGCCCCAAGGGCACCAGGCTGTGCCGCCCGTCGGAACTGGTCCTCGATCTGCTTGAGCGCCGCCCTGAAAGCTTCACCAAGGAAGATGGCGAGGTCGTGAAGCTCTAGAGCTTCACCGGCTCGCTGCCGGCGAGTTCATGCGTGCAGCCGAGAGAGGCCGCGCTGTCCGCCTCGCTCAGCGCCGCCACGGTGCGCCAGCCGATGCTGCGCAGGCGCGCGGCGACTTCGCGGTCATGGCCGAGCGGCAGGAACACGCTGTCCGCGCCGCTTTCGGCATCGGCGACTTGCGCGATCAGGCCATCGGGATAGAGCGAGAAGCCGGTCGCCGCCTCGCCCGCTCCCGCCCCGGCAATCCGATAAGTGCCGCCCCGCCCCAGCGCGCCGCGCACGCCATCGGCATAGAGCGTGAAGCCGAGCCACGACTGGTATTCGAAGCCATGCCGCTCCGAAGGATCAAGCGTGAGCCGCGCCGCGCCGCCCAGCGCAGCGGCAATCTCGCGCAGCGCCGCGATGCGGCTGGCAAGCGCCCCGCCCGCGTCGATGGCCGCCAGCTTCTCGATCGCAGT
>CANGJI010000042.1 GCA_947454135.1 Sphingomonadaceae bacterium | reverse complement strand
GGGGGAATGTGGTCGTGGACCGTCAATTCATGCGGTTATTTGCGGGTCGTTATCGCGGTGGATTGGTGCTGGTTGGCATTTCCAGCGTGATGCTGAACGTGCTGGTGTTTGCGGGCTCGGCCTACATGCTGCTGGTATACGATTCGGTTTTGCCCAGTCGCAGTGTGCCGACGCTGATCGGCCTGTTTGGCATGCTGCTGCTGGTCTATGCGTTCCAGGCGGTGTTCGAGGCGATCCGCGGCGAGGCGCTGCTGGGCATTGCCAATGGCGTGCACGACGATCTGTTCGAGGCCGTGCACCATGCCACCGTCACCCGCCCCTTGCGCGCGGGCGCAGACAAGGGTGACGGGCTGCAGTTCACGCGGGATCTCGATTCCATCCACGCGTTCCTGGCCGGCCAGGGCCCCGTCGCGCTGATCGATCTGCCGTGGGTCATCGCGTTCATGATCGTGCTGTTCGCGCTGCACTGGTGGCTGGGGGTGACGGCGCTGGCCGGCGTCTTCGTCATGGCCGGCATCGCGATCGTCTCCAACCGCCGCACGCAGGCCGGATCGCGCGAACTGGCGAACATCACCGGGCGCCGCTCTGCCGCCGCGCTTTCCGAGATCCGCTTTGCCGAGAGCGCCTACGCGATGGGCATGCAGGAGCGGCTGGTGGCGCGCACGGCGGGCTGGGAGACGGACTTCATCGAGGCGCAGTCCTATCTCGCGCGCACGGTCACGCGGCTCGGCGGCGCGAGCAAGGCGTTCCGCATGCTGCTGCAATCGCTGATCCTGTCGGTCGGCGCGCTGCTGGTGATCGACGGCCAGGCGAGCGGCGGCGTGATCCTCGCCTCCTCGGTGCTGTCTGGCCGCGCACTGGCGCCGGTCGATCAGGCCATCGCCAACTGGAAGGGCCTCGTTGCCGCGCGCGCCGGCTGGGCCCGCATCGCGCAGGCCCTCGCCGCGTTCCGCAAGCCCCCCGCACGCGGCGTCACGCTGGAGCGCCCCTCGGGCGAGCTGGCCCTGCGCGATATCTGGGTGGCACCGCCCGGGACGCAGCGCTTCACGCTGTCGGGCATCTCCTTCACGCTGACGCCGGGGCAGGTGCTCGCGGTGATCGGCCCCAGCGCCGCCGGCAAGACCACGCTGGTGCGCGCGATCCTCGGCATCTGGAAGCCCAACCGCGGCGAGGTGCGGCTCGACGGGGCAACGCTCGACCAATGGGATCCCGAGACGCTGGGCAGCTATTTCGGGTATGTGCCGCAGACGGTCGACCTGGTGGACGGCACCATCGGCGAGAACATCGCACGCTTCGATCCGGAGGCAACATCGGCAGGCATCATGGCCGCGGCCAAGGCGGCGGGCATGCACGAGGTCATCCTCGCCCTGCCCGATGGCTATGAGACGCCGGTCTCGGCCGGCGCGGTGGAGCTGTCCGCCGGCCAGCGCCAGCGCATCGGCCTTGCCCGCGCGCTCTATGGCGATCCGTTCCTGCTCGTGCTCGACGAGGCCAATTCCAATCTGGATACCGCCGGCGATGCCGCGCTGGCCAATGCGATTGCCGGCATGCGCGCACGCGGCGGCATCGTCATCATGATCACCCACCGCCCGGCCACGCTGGGCCCGGCCACCCACCTTGCGGTGATCAGCGCCGGGCGGCTCGCCGATTTCGGGGCGCGCGACGAAGTGCTGCAGCGCCTGCAGGCAAACAGTGCGCCGGGCCAGGTCGCCGATGGCTCCGCCCATGGCGAAGCCACTCAGGCCAAAGCCACTCAGGCCGAAGCCACTCAGGCCGAAGCCACTCCGGCCAAGGAAGCCGCCGCATGAACAGGCCCACCACCATGACCGATCCCGCCCGCCAGCTCCTGCCGGTGTTTGCCGAGGACGGGGCGCAGAAGGCGCAGACGCCGGTCCTGCTGGGGCGGCTGCTCTACGCCATCGGCGGCCTGCTCATCGTGCTGTTCCTGCTCGCCGCGCTCATCCCGATGGGCGGCGCGGTGATCGGCGGCGGCGCGGTCGGCGTGGAATCGCGGGTCAAGCGCATCGCCCACCCCACCGGCGGCGTGATCAAGGCGATCTACGTCCGCAATGGCGAGCATGTGACGCAGGGGCAGCTGCTGATGCGGCTCGACGACCGGGTGACCGGTGCCGACGCGACCTATTCCAACCTCACGGTCGAGCAATTGCTCGCCCAGAAGGCGCGGCTCGAGGCCGAACGGCTCGGTGCGGGCAAGCTGGTGTTCCCGGCCGAGCTCACCACCTCGCACAGCCCCAGCGCGGGCAAGGCGATGGCCGACGAGACGCGCCTCTTTGCGATCCGGCAGACCGAGGAAGCGGGCCTGCGCGCCCAGCTTGCGGCACGGGTGCAGCAGTACAACGAAGAAATCCGCGGGCTGGAAGCGCAGATCGCCGCGCTCGGGCAGCAGCGCAAGCTGATCGAGCCCGAGCGGCAGGGCGTCAAGGACCTGTGGGACAAGCAGCTCGTCACGATCAACCGCCTGAACCAGCTCGAACGCACCGCGGTCGATCTCGACGGCAATGTCGCCTCGCTCCAGGCCCAGATCGCGCAGGCCCGCGCGCGCATCACCGAAGCGCAGGCGCAATCGATCCAGCTGGCCCAGACCCGGCGCGCGCAGGCCGGCACCGACCTCGCGCAGGTCAACACCGCGCTCAACCAGCAGCAGCTGCGCAGCGTCGCCGCCTCCGACCAGCAGGACCGCAGCGAGATCCGCGCGCCCTATACCGGCGTGATCGAGAAGATCGCCTTCGCCGCGATCGGCGACGTGGTGCGCCCGGCCGAGCCGATCATGGAGATCGTGCCCGACCGCGATACGTTCGTGGTGGAGGCGATGATCAGCCCGGCCGACATCGACCAGACCATGAAGGGGCAGACCGCGCGCGTACGCTTCACCTCGTTCAACCGGCCGACCACCCCGGAGATCCTTGGCAAGGTCACGTATGTGGCAACGGACCGGACCGAGAACCCCGAGTCCCGTCAGACCTACTACATGGTGCGGATCGAGGTCGATCTCGCCGCGGTGAAGAAGCACGGCCTCGTGCTGCGCAGCGGCATGCCGGCCGAAGTCTACATCGAGACCGGCAATCGCTCGATGCTGTCCTACCTCACGAAGCCGTTCATGGACCAGTTCATGCGCGCCTTCCGCGATAACTGAGCGGCATGGGAATGAACCTCGCCCTACCGCTTCGCCCCCTGCCGCTTCGCGCCGCGCTGCTCGCCGCCTCGGCGGCGTGTGCCGCGCTGTCCCCGGCCATCGCGCAGGAGCTGCCCGCAGCGGCCGACCCAATACAGGGTGCCCGGATACAGGGGCCCCAGATGCAGGGACCGCCCGATACCGGCGCGCAGGCCGGCAATTACGGCACCGACGATCCGGACAGCGGGCCCGCCATGGGTGACGCAACGGATGACGGCACCGATGCGGAAGCGGACCGGATCGCGGTGCGCCCCGAACTGCCCGAGGAGACCCCCGCCGATGTCGCCGAACTGGCGCTCGCCGGCGCCCCGGTCACCTCGCTCACCGATGCCCTGCGGCTGGCCTACTGGACCTCGCCGACGCTGCTTGCCCAGCGCTCGACGGTGAAGAGCTACGACTACCGCATCGCGCAGGCGCGGGCCAACTATGGGCCCAAGCTCACCTACAGCCTCGCCGCGAGCTGGCAGCACGACCGGTTCGACCAGCGGGCCGGCCTGCCCCTCTCGCTGTCAGGCTGGACGACGACCGCCTCGGCGGTGCTGACCCAGCCGCTGTTCACCTTCGGCCGCAATGCCGCGCAGGAGCGGACCTCGCAGGCCCAGCTCGACTTCCAGAAGCAGGTCCTGCGCTCGACCGAGCAGCAGGCGCTGCTCGATGCGATCACCGCCTATATCGGCGTGCTGCGCGACCGCGCCGCCGTCACCATCGCCAAGGACAACCTCGCCGCGCTGCAGCGCCAGCTGAATGACAACAAGGCGCGGCTCGCCGTGCGCGAAGTGACCGCAACCGACGTGCAGCAGATCTCCACCCGCGTCGCGCTGGGCCAGGCGCAGGTCTATTCCGCGCAGCGCGATGCCGCCTCGAGCGAGGCAAGCTTCCTGCGCATGGTCGGTGTGACGGCGGGCGAGCTCGCCGCGCCCAATCCGCTCCAGCTCCCGGTGCTGCAACTCGAAGACGCCTATGCCTATGCGGAGATCCACAACCCGCTCGTGCTTGCCGCACAGGCGCGCGAGAAAGTCTCGCGGGCCAGCCTCGCGGCGGCCAAGTCCGATCTCATGCCGCGCATCGACTTCCAGGGCAGCGCCAGTTACGGCTCGCAAAGCGCCTATAGCGACGCGCTGCGCCAGCGCGACGTGCGCGGGCAGTTCATCTTCTCCGGGCCGATCTTCGAGAGCGGCCTGCGCCGCGCGCGGGTGAGCGAGGCCATGGCCGCGAACGACGCCGACTGGCGCCTGCTCGATGCCTCGCTGAGGGAAAACCGCGCCGCGCTCGCCGCCGCATGGAACGACTGGCAGGCCCAGCAGGCGGCGATCGCCAGCTACCGCTCCGCCGAGGATTCCGCGCGCAAGGCCTATGAAGGCGCCGTCCTCCAGCAGCGCGCAGGCCTCATCACCACGCTCGACGTGCTCGATCTTGCCCGCGAACTGCTGCTCGCGCGGAGCAACTCCAACACCGCCATCGCCAGCGCCTATCTCGCCAAGGCCCGCGTGCTGGCCGCAGCCGGCGCGCTCGAGCAATCGTGGCTGATGCCCGATGCCGCGCGCCATGACGCCGGGCAGCACCTGCGCAAGGTCAGGCACAACGGCGATATCCCCCTCCTCACCCCGTTCCTGCGCGCCGCCGAAAACGCCGGCGCCATCGGCAACACCGCACCGCGCCCCCTCCGCGACCCCACCGCAAACCGCACCGCACCACCCATCACCATCACACCACCTGAAAATCTCGTCTCGCCAGGGCCCTGAGCCTCCCCCACCCCGCGCATCGCCAGTTGCGCGGGGCTCTGCGCCGGGCCGCGCGATAAGCCCCCGTCACAAGGGCGCTCCGCCAATGCGCACGGAAGCGTGCGACGTGCGCAGTGATCACCGTTCGCGTTAAGATTGATTAACCACTCCCATGCGACCGCACTCTGCCGCGATCATAGCCCACAAGTAAGTTAACCTTTTATCTTAGTAATAAAGCAGCAACAATTCTTCACCTGATCTCGCAACGGCACTGACCAGTTCCTTGATTTGGCATCCTGAGAAGACCTGATCGCGAAGAACCGTGCCATCGACCATGGCCTGCATGCGGCAGTTCAGACCCAGATCGGCAGCATTACGCCCTGGGGGCAGGGCTTTGCCGGGCGCCGGATCCCTACCCGGAACCAACCCCACGATTGCATCGCTCGCACGTGCCACGCCAGGAGGGCTGCGCTCGCCTAGCATGCGATAATAATATGTAAAATAGACATTATTTCAGATCAAGTGGACCCAACTGCTTGGTTCAGATCACCGCATTTACCCGATCGGACCGCATTCAGAACTCGGCAGGCCCCGGCCACCATGAGCCCTTTCCGCAGACGAGCGCTGCGTCCCGGCATCGCCGTTTTGGGGATGTCCCGCGCGAAATCGGCAGAACATCCTCGTTTTGGCACCGTTACGATTCGGCAAGAAACCGTCATCGCCATAGCGCTGCCCGAATAGATTAAATGGTGATTCGTATTTCGCATTAACCATATTGTCTTTGGGGGCCCGTCTTTTATGGTTAACTTGCTTGCACCGCCGCTGATACAGCAATTCGCGTCTCACTTGGCCAAGCCAATGGTGGTTGATGCTCGCCTTGGCGGATCTTTCGGCCTGATGGCTGTCGAAACTGCCATGGACCTTGGTCTCGGCGTCATCGATCCCGTGACCGGCCTTCCGGCCAAGACGATGGTCTATGCGTATCAGCTTGCTGATCCCAGCGCCGCCTCGATGATCGGCGGGCACACGCACACCGCCACCGATGTCGTGTATAATCCCACATTCCTGGTCAGCAGCGGCACGCCGATCCAGGTCACCTGGATGAACATGCTGCCGGCGACCGGCGGGCACCTTTTGCCGCTCGATGGCAGCATCCTCATGTCGATGGGCGGCATGGGCACCACTGCGGTTGATCCGAACGTGATCCCGATCGTGACCCACCTGCATGGCGGGCACTCCGCGGCGATCTATGATGGCTATCCTTCGCTGGCGCTTGTCCAGGCCGGCATGGATCCGGGGATGGTCATGTCGCCGGGCATGTCGATGGCCTCAAGCTCGACTTACACGTACGACAACAGCCAGCCTTCGGCGATGATCTGGTATCACGACCATTCGCTGGGCTACACCAGACTGAACGTCTACGCCGGGCTGGCCGGCGAGTATTTCATCGAAGACCAGAACCGGCGCGATCTGGTGACGGCCGGCGTCTTGCCCGAAACTCTCGGCGCGCACGAAACCAGCCTGATGATCGCCGACCGCGCGTTCACGAGCGATGGCCAGCTCTACTACCCCGGCGCCGCAGCCACCGATCCCTTGCCGGGTACTGGCGGCGGCGTGGTCGGAGACGTTCTCCCGCCTGACTATGAGGCGCTGGGCGGAACATTTCCCACGGCCGTGCCGGAGTTCTTCGGCGATTTCATCATGGTCAATGGCACGGCCTGGCCTCATGCGCACGTCGCGCAGGGTCAGGAGATGTTTGACCTCCTGAACGGCTCGGATTCGCGTTTCTACACGTTCAAGCTCGACAACCCCTGGGTCAAGGTCACGATTGTCGGGACGGACGGCGGGCTCCTGCCCAAGCCAATCACGGTCATGAACGGCGACGGTGTCGACGATCCGGGTGAACAGATCACCATGGCCCCCGGTGACCGCCTGCAGTTGATGTTCGATTTCAGCAACGTCCCGGTCGGCGACAAGGTTCACCTCCTCAACGTCGGCGCGGCCTTTGAGCCGTTCAAGGGCTTTACCTCGGACGGCACTCTCAGCCCGGGCTATGACGACCTCGGCAATCCGGTTCCGGTCGTCGCTGCGACGACAGCGGATTCGGTCGGCCAGATCATGGAATTCAGGGTCAATGCCGCAACGCCGTGGCATTCGACGATGACCGACGATACCGTGCTCAATCCGGGCTACGTCACCATGTCGCCGTCGGATGCGACCGTTACTCGCAAGCTGGGTGTCTTTGAAACGACCGACCAGTATGGCCGGATCATGCCGATGATCGGCACGGCCGAGGAACGCCCCGACTTTACCGGCAAGATGCATCTGGGCGGTCTGGGCTGGGATGCCCCGGTTACGGAGTTCGTGCAGCTCGGCGCGACCGAGATCTGGGAATTCTACAACACGACCGCCGATGCTCACCCGATGCACATTCACCTGGGTGAATACCAGGTGCTGGCGCGCTACCATATCAGCACGACAGACACCAACGGCGATGGCGTGATGATCGATGGGTACCAGAACGATCTGGGAGACCTCGTCGATACCCGTGCCGACTTGCCGGGCATTCAGAACCTGTACCCCGAAGATACCGGCAATCAGGATACCGTCTGGGTCGGCCCGGGCGAGGTGCTGCAGGTTATTGCCAAGTTCGACCGCCCCGGGAGCTACGTCTGGCACTGCCACATCCTGAGCCACGAAGACCACGACATGATGCGGCCCGTGACCGTGCTGGGCATCGCCGGTGACTTTGCCGGCATGATTACCGAAGATGCCACCACTGCAGCAGCCGGCCTCATCGAACTGGGCAAGGCCGACCCTTCCATGCAGGGGTTCGTTTGCGGCGACCTGACCGGCACCGCCAATCTTGGCGTGCTGCATCTCGCCAACAATCTGGTCCTGAACAACGGCACCAAGGTCGATGGCAACAACGGTGAGTGGACCTACACCACCAGCGCTGCGGCGCAGGCTCTTGCCGAGGGCCAGAGTGTTGTCGACAGCATCACCATCAGCGAGTTGGACGGCACGACCCATGTCATCGATGTGACGGTGGTCGGCGTCAACGATGCGCCGGTCATCAGCAGCAACGGCGGCGACGTGACCGCGGCGGCCTCGATTGCCGAGAACGGCACGGCGGTAACCACGGTCACCGCGAGCGATGTCGATACGGGAGCGACCCTCACCTACTCGATCACGGGCGGAGCCGATGCGGCGCTGTTCAAGATTGATGCGGCCACAGGTGCGCTATCCTTCAAGACGGCGCCCGACTTCGAAGTACCGACCGACGCGGGTGCCGACAACGTCTATGACGTGGTCGTTCAAGTCAGTGATGGCGCGCTGGTCGATACCCAGGCAATCGCGGTGACGGTTACCAACGTTGGCGGCGTGACCATTGCGGGGACGACCGGCAACGACACCATCACGCCGCTTTCAACTCCTGCCGGTCAGCCCAAGCCCGGCGGCGAAGAAGATACGATCAATGGCAATGCGGGCAACGACACGCTTGATGGGGGCGCCGGTAACGACACGCTCACGGGCGGGACAGGCATCGATACCTTCCGCGTCACCTCAGGCATCGATGCGATCACCGATCTGGGCAACGGCGGCGCGGAAGTGCTGAACGTCTCGGCTGGTGCGACGGTCAATGCCACCGTGACGGCGGCGTGGACGGCAACGGCTGCGACAGTCAATCAGGGCACGGCCAATATCACGACGAACGGCCTTGCGGTGAACCTCGCGGCTGTGACGGCCACTACCGCTGGCAATGCAGGATACCGCGTCACCAACACCGGCGCGGCGACTACGCTCACCGGCTCCGCTCTGGGCGACTCGCTGACCGGCGGCGCGGGCAATGATACGCTTACGGGCGGCGCGGGCACGGACGTGCTCAACGGCGCAGATGGCTCTGACCTCTACATCGTCACCGCAAAGGCGGACCATGCGGCGGCCGAGTTTGCCGATAGCGGCGCGACCGGAACCGACGAAGTGCGCTTTACCGCGACCACGGCCAGCACCCTTACGCTCTTCGCTGGCGACACGGGCATCGAGACGGCTGTGATCGGTACAGGCACTGCTGCCACCGCCGTGACGACCGGGACAACCGCCAACAACATCGACGCCAGCGCGCTCGGCTATGGCATTGCTCTTGTCGGCAATGCAGGCACCAATACGCTCACGGGCGGTGCCAGCAACGACACGCTCACGGGCGGCGCGGGCGTCGACACGTTCCGGATCAACGCGGGCACCGATACGATCACCGATCTGGGCAACGGCGGCGCGGATGTGCTGAGCGTATCGGCTGGTGCGACGGTCAATGCCACCGTGACGGCGGCGTGGACGGCAACGGCAGCGACAGTCAACAAGGGCACGGCCAACATCACCACCAACGGGTTGGCCGTGAACCTGGCGGCCGTGACCGCAACCACCGCTGGCAATGCCGGATACCGCGTGACCAACACCGGCGCAGCGACGACGCTCACCGGCTCATCGCTGGGCGACTGGCTGACCGGCGGCGCGGGCAATGATACGCTTACGGGCGGCGCGGGCACGGACGTCCTCAACGGCGCAAATGGCTCTGACATCTACATCATCGCCGCAGCGGCGGATCATGTGGCGGCCGAGTTTGCCGATAGCGGCGCGACCGGCACCGACGAAGTGCGCTTTGCCGCGACCACGGCCAGCACCCTCACGCTCTTCGCTGGCGACACGGGCATCGAGCGGGTGGTGATCGGTACGGGCGCCGGCAACACGGCAGAGGCGACCGGCTCAACCGCCAACAACATTGACGCCAGCGCGCTCGGCTATGGTATTGCTCTTTTCGGCAATGCAGGCGCCAATATGCTCACGGGCGGTGCCGGTAACGACACGCTCAAGGGCGGCTCGGGCATCGATACGTTCCGCGTCACCGCAGGCACCGATGCGATCAGCGATCTGGGCAATGGCGGCGCGGATGTGCTGAACGTATCAGCCGGTGCTACGGTCAATGCCACCGCGACAGTGGCGTGGACAGCAACGGCAGCGACGGTCAACCAGGGTACGGCCAACATCACGACCAACGGGTTGGCCGTGAACCTCGCGGCTGTGACGGCAACCACTGCTGGCAATGCCGGATACCACGTCACCAACACCGGCGCGGCGACAACCCTTACCGGCTCTGCACTCGATGACTGGCTGGTGGGCGGCACTGGCAACGACACGCTCGTTGGAGGCGGAGGGGCCGATCAGCTGCGCGGCGGCCTCGGCAACGATGTGCTGACGGGCGGGACAGGCGCCGACTGGTTCATCTTTGACACCGCGCCCAACGCGTCGAGCAACCGCGATACCATCACGGATTTCGCCACGGGGATCGACAAGCTCGGCTTGAGCAAGACCGCCTTCACCGGTCTGTCAGGGGCTGCTCCGGGAGCACTTGGCATCGATGCCTTCTGGTCGGGTGCCGGTGTAACCTCTGCGCACGATGCGACCGATCGGTTCGTCTATAACACGACCACCGGCGCCCTCTATTACGATGCTGACGGCATCGGTGGAGCCGCTGCCGTTCAGATCGCGCTGCTTGGTGCAAACACGCACCCTGCACTCAGCTACACGGACCTGTTCATCATGGCCTAGTCGCGTGAAGGCGAGGTTCAGCGCCTTGCTTCCTCGCAGAAACGTGTGACCGAGACAGGGCTCCGGCAAGCAGCTGGAGCCCTCGATCGTTGTTCGACTGGTCGCTCCCGCTTGCCTCGCTACGCACCCGCATGCGGATTGCCCAGTGCGAGGCCCAGACGGCAAAAGCACACAGGCGTAGCCCCCGCAGAACTGCGCCGCTCAGCGAAAAGGGGTGCCCGCAGGCAAAATCGGTTTCGATTGTCAGACTGTTTGGTGCGGTCGAGAAGACTCGAACTTCCACGGGCTTTCGCCCACAACGACCTCAACGTTGCGCGTCTACCAATTCCGCCACGACCGCACATCGATGCGGGGTTTGACCTTGCGAAAAGATCACCCCGCCGGGGTAGAGGGGCGCCCCTAGCAAAGCCCCCTGCCCTGCGCAACAACCAAGCGGCGATTTTTTATTCCGGCTTCCAGCCGATCTCCGCCACCTTGGCGCTCTTGGGCACGTCGGTCACCGCTTCGTTGATCGTGACGCTCTCGCCGGGCTTCAGCATCTCGCGCGGGGGGGTGACATCCCAGGTATAGACAACCTTGTCCTTGGCATCGCGCAGCACGATGAGGATCGGCGGCACTTCCTGCGGCTGCTTGCCGACATTGGTGACGGTGCCGCTCGCGCCGAAATACTCGGTGCCATTGGGCAGCGTGCGGCGATCCTGCCGCTCGGACGGGAATGCCAGCACCAGATCGGGATTGCCGGCACCGAATGTGGCGTGTGCCGCAGGCAGCCAGCGCGGGAGACCAAGCCAAACCGCCAGCGCGATCAGCACCGCGACAAGGACGGCAAAGGCGATGCCCGCCATCGTCCAGAGCTTCGCCATGTTGCGGCGCGGGCGGAACGGCGGCTGGCGATCGAAACTCGAAGCGGAATCTTCGAAGGCCGCATCGTCAGCGCGGCTTGCGGGGCGCACCACGGGCCGCGGAACAGCGGGCGGTTCGGGAACCGGCTCCGCCGATACCGGAGCTTCCGGCGCTTCGGTTTCGGGCGCTGCGACCGGGGCGCTGGCAGGAGCTGGCGCAGGGGCGGGAGCAGGAGCCGGTGCCGACGCGGGTGGCGCGGCCGTGGGTTCGCGCGATGGCAGGTCGGGGCCATCCTGAAACCAGCTGTGCCGGCACTTGGCACAGCGCACGGTGCGGCCATCCACACCGATCGCGCTGTCGGGAACGACGTAGCGCGTCGAGCAGGCGGGGCACGCGATGATCATCCCGCGGGTTAAGCATGGCGGGACAAGGTGAAACAATAGGCACAGGCGGGGAGAAGTGCTCCCCCGCCCTTTTTTCCACATCGATTGCGCCCTATAGCCGCAGACAAGCGGCGTGCGGCTCCCGCACGTGCGCCACAACCCTCCGGGACCGCAACGCCTGACATGAGCCAGCCTGATGCCGAAATCGTCCAGTTCGACAACGTCGGGCTGCGCTACGGGACGGACAAGGAGATCCTCGCGGACGTCTCGTTCACGCTCTATCCGGGCTGCTTCTACTTCCTCACCGGCGCGAGCGGCGCGGGCAAGACCAGTCTGCTCAAGCTGCTCTATCTCGCCCAGCGCCCCTCACGCGGGCTGATCCGGCTGTTCGGCACCGATGCGATCACCCTCCCGCGCGAGCGTCTGCCCGGCTTCCGCCGCCGCATCGGCGTCGTGTTCCAGGACTTCCGCCTGGTCGAGCACCTCTCCGCGTTCGACAACGTGGCGCTGCCGCTGCGGGTGGCCGGGGTGAGCGAGAAGGACATCGCGCGGCCGGTTGGTGAAATGCTTGACTGGGTGGGCCTGGGGGACCGTCAGCATGCGCGGCCCGCCACGCTTTCGGGCGGAGAGCAGCAGCGCGTGGCGATCGCGCGCGCGGTGATTGCCCGGCCCGACATGCTGGTGGCGGACGAGCCGACCGGTAACGTCGATCCCGACATGGCGCTCAAGCTGCTGCGCCTGTTCGAGAGCCTCAACCGGCTGGGCACCACGGTCGTGGTCGCCACCCACGACGTCCACCTCATCCGGAAGGTGCCGGATTCGCTCATCATGCGGCTCGACAAGGGGCGGCTCAGCGATCCGACCGGCGCGCTGCGTTATCCGCCGCGCCGCCCGACAATGGGCACGACCTCCATAGGCGCTGGCGCGCCGCCACCGGCCTGAGCCCGCTGCGACGATGGCCTTGTTCTCTTCCCTGTGGCAGCGATGGCGCGGCACCTCTCCCACCGGAGACCCACGCCTGCTGCCCGAGTCGCAGCTTTCCGGTCCGATGCCGTGGGTCATTGCGATCATGATCTCGCTGACCGTCGTCGCGGCTGCCATCGGGCTTGCCCTGCGCAATGCCGCAAAGACCGCAAGCGCCGATCTTGAAGGCGGCGTCACGGTCCAGATCGTCACGGCGGCGCCATCAGAGCGGCTGCGGCAGGCTGCAGCCGTAGCCCAGGTGCTTGCAAAGGCGCCCGAAGTGGCCGAGGTCCGTCAGGTGGCCCAGGAAGAACTCAACACGCTGGTCGAGCCCTGGCTCGGCACGCGCCCCGGCGACGATGTCGAGGCCTTGCCGATTCCGGCGCTGATCGACGTGCGGCTGAAGGGCGCAGCGACAGCGGACCAGATTGCGCACTTGCGCGCGCTGGTCGTGCCTGTGGCCTCCTCGGCGCGGGTCGATGCGCAGGCCGGATGGCTCACGCCGGTGTTCGCCGCGATCGGCACGCTGCAGTGGCTGGCGGGCGGCCTCATCGCGCTGCTCGCGCTCGCGACGATCGCGGCAGTGCTGCTCGCTTCGCGCAATGCACTGGGCAACCACCGCGATACCATCGAGATCGTCCACATGCTGGGCGGCACGGACCGGCAGATCGCGCGCGTGTTCCAGCGTTCGATGGCCTTCGATGCGGCAGCGGGCGGCCTTGCCGGAATGCTGTTTGGCGTGGCGACGATTGCTGCGCTCTCGCGCCAGTTCGCCGGGCTCGGTTCGGGCATGGTGGCAGGCGCCGTGCTGCACTGGCAGGACTGGATCGTGATTGCAGCCATCCCGCTTGCAGGCGTTGCGCTGGCTGTGCTGACCGCGCGCATGACCGTGCTTGCGGCCCTGCGGCGGATGCTCTGAGATGGCGCGCATGCGCAAACCGCCCGGCCTGCTCCGCCGCATCGGCGCGACCATCATGCTGGTCTGGGTGCTGGGTTTCCTGTGGTTCGCGCTCGCCCTGCCACGCCCGGCGGGGGTGCAGAAGACGGACGGCGTGATTGCGCTGACCGGCGCTGGCGGGCGCATCCCGCGCGCGATCGATGTGCTGCGTGCAGGCCAAGCCCGCAAGGTGCTGATCGCAGGCGTGGCAAGCGAAGTGAAGCCCGGCGAATTTGCCGCCGAGTACAAGGTCTCGCCGCAGCTTCTGGCCTGCTGCGTGACGCTTGGCTTCGAATCCGTCGACACCCGTTCCAACGCTCTCGAAGCGGCGCGCTGGATCGCGGCGGAGCACATCACTTCGGTCCGGCTCGTCACCACGGACTGGCACATGCGCCGTGCGCAATTCGATCTCGCCATGGCAGCGCCGCGCGGCGTGGAAATCCTGCCCGATGCCGTGCCCTCGCGGCCCAGCATGAAAACCCTGTTCATCGAGTACAACAAGCTGATCGCACGGGTGCTCGCCTGGCTCGCAGGTTGGTAGGCATGGCATGACGAGCAAGGACGCAGTCGGCCCGAGCCTGTCTGCCATGCTGCGCAGCCTGGCCTTCTATGCCGCATTCTATGGCATGACCGTGCTGCTGGTCATCGTGGCCATCACGGTCATGCTGCTGGGCGGGGACCGCTACAAGGAAGTCGTGCGGTGGTGGTCCGCCTGGCACCGCCTGTGCGTGCGCGTACTGCTGGGCATCACGGTTGAGGCGGACGCGTTCGCGCCGAGGGCAGGCGTGCTCTATGCGATCAAGCATGAGTCCTACTTCGAGGCGATCGAACTGCCGCACATGTATCCCATGCCAGTGGTGTTCGCGAAGGAGCAGTTGCTGCGGATCCCGCTATGGGGCGCCATCGGCACGCGCTATGGCCTGATCGCGGTTGACCGTGCGCGCGGGGCGAGCGCGCTCAGGACCATGCTTGCCGAAGCGCGGCGCTGGACTGCGGACGGGCGGCCACTGATCATTTTCCCCGAAGGCACCCGCGTGCGGCATGGCAGCCGCCCACCGCTCCAGGCGGGCTTTGCGGGGCTCTACAAGATGCTGGGCCTGCCGGTCGTGCCCGTGGCCGTCGATAGCGGGCCACTCTACCACTGCCTGTGGAAGCGCCCGGGGACGATCCGCTACCGCATCGGCGAGGAGATCCCGCCCGGCCTGCCGCGCGAGGAAATCGAGGCCCGCGTCCACGCCGCGATCAATGTGCTGAACCCGTGACCAGCGCGGATACCCACACGGACGCGAAAATTGATGAGCGGCACACCGAGGTAGATGCTCGCACCTGGGGCGAAGTGCTCGGCCCGGGCCTCATCACCGGGGCGGCGGACGACGATCCGAGCGGGATCGGCACCTACAGCCAGGTCGGCGCGCAGTTCGGCTTCAGCCTCGCGTGGATCATGGTGTTCAGCTATCCGCTACTCGTCGCCACGCAGCTGATCTGCGCCCGCATCGGCGCGGTGACCGGGCACGGCATCGCGCACAACCTCAAGCGCCACTATCCGCGCCCTGTCCTGTGGTTCGCCGTGGTGCTCCTGCTGGTGGCGAACACGATCAACCTCGGCTCCGACCTCGGCGCGATGGCCGCTGCGCTCAACCTGCTGCTGCCGGGGCCGACGATGCTCTATGTCGCCATGTTCGGCGGCATTTCGGTGCTGCTCGAGATCTTCGTCAGCTATGCGCGCTACACTCGCATCCTCAAGTGGTCGGCGCTTTCGCTGATCGCCTATATCCTCGTGCCATTTGTCGCGCAGCTTTCGCCAAGTGAAGTGCTGCGCGGGGTGCTGGTGCCGCAGCTCAGCTTTGATCGGCAGACCGCCATGGCGGTGATCGCCGCGCTGGGCACCACGATCAGCCCCTACCTGTTCTTCTGGCAGGCCGGGCAGGAAGTGGAAGAACAGCACCGGCTGCACAAGCATCCCCTCGGCGTGTTCCCGCGTGCGGCAGGCCCCGGGCTCAACCGGATGCGGACCGATACGATCGTGGGCATGGGGGTGACGAGCGTGACCGCGCTGTTCATCGTGATCGCCACCGCCGCGACGCTCCACGCGCACGGCATCAATGAAGTCGCCTCTGCCGATGCCGCCGCCAGCGCGCTTCGCCCCATCGCGGGCGACCTCAGCTTCCTGCTCTTCGCGGTCGGGATCATCGGCATCGGGCTGCTGGCGGTGCCTGTGCTTGCCGGATCGGCGGCCTACGCCTTGTCCGAAACTTTCGGCTGGGCCGAAGGGCTCGACCGTAAGCCGCACGAGGCCAAGGCGTTCTACGGCGCGATTGTCGTCGCGGTGCTGGGCGGCGTCGCGCTCAATCTCATCGGCATCGATCCGATGCAGGCGCTCTACTGGACCGCAGTGATCAACGGCCTGCTGGCTCCGCCGCTGATGGTGATGACGATGTTCGCAGCAAGCAATCCCAAGGTCATGGGCCGGCTCACCTTGCCCCCGCTGCTCAAGATCGGCGGCTGGGCGGCAACGACGGTGATGATCCTCGTCTCGGCGATGTTCCTGCTGAGCTAGAGTCCGTTTGTTCGCCTGGCGGCGAAGGCGGCACCGGCCCTCTCCCCCGCCCGGCCACCCATTCAGGATACTCTCGTGGGTGGCCGGGCGGGGGAGCGGGCCGGTGCCGCTCTTTTTCGGTTAGGCCGAAGCAGCAATCAGCTATGGCTGCGGCCGAAGTCGGGACGCGCATCGTCCTGGCCCATCTCGATGATTGAGCGGCGGATCGCGCGGGTGCGCGTGAAGGTATCGAACAGCACCGCGCCATCGCCCTTGCGGATCGCCTTTTGCAGCTCGGTCAGGTCTTCGCTGAAGCGCTGGAGCATTTCGAGCACGGCCTCGCGGTTGCTCAGGAACACGTCGCGCCACATCGTGGGATCGGAAGCTGCAATGCGGGTAAAGTCGCGGAAGCCGCCCGCAGAATACTTGATCACCTCGCTCTGCGTCACTTCCTCGAGATCCGAGGCGGTGCCGACGATGGTGTAGGCGATGAGGTGCGGCAGGTGGCTGGTTACGGCGAGCACGCGGTCGTGGTGCTCGGCATCCATCAGTTCCACCCGCGCGCCGAGTGCTTCCCAGAACGCCGAGACCCGCGCGACTTCACCTTGGTCTGCGCCGGCGGGGGGCGTGATGATGCACCAGCGGTTATGGAACAGCGCGGCAAAGCCCGCATCCGGCCCGCTCTGTTCGGTGCCGGCAACCGGGTGCGCTGGAATCACGGAGACGCCCGGCAGAACTTCTGCGAGAACCTTGGCGACGCTGGCCTTGCTCGACCCGACGTCGGTGACGATCACGCCCGGCGGGAGGTGTTCAGCGATGCTCGCGCCCGCCGCCGCCATCGCGCCGACGGGGACGCACAGGACCACGAGATCGGCCCCGGTGACGGCCTCGGCCACCGTATCGGGTATGAAGTTGGCCAGCCCGATTTCCCGCGCACGGGCCCGGACGGCCGGATCGGCGTCGAAGCCGGTGGTGATCGCATCGGGCAGGTGCGCATGCACGCCGCGCGTCACCGAGCCGCCAAGCAGGCCGAGACCGATGACGGCGACGCGGGTGAAAGGCGCCGGGCCGCTCATCGCGCGGCTTCGGCCATCTGGCGCAGCACGGCGGCGACGCGGTCCATTTCCTCAGCCGCGCCGATCGTGATGCGCAGGCATTGCGGCAGGCCCTGCCCGGGCAGCCAGCGGGTGATGAAGCCGTGGTCCATCAGGCCCTTGTAGGCGGCCTCGGCGGTGAGCGCACCGGTGAACTCGATCAGGACGAAGTTCGCCTCGCTCGGCAAGGGGCGCAGGCCGTGGTTGCCAAGCGCCGAAAGCGCAGCGACGAAGCGGGTCCGCTCGGCGCAGTTGTGTTCACGCGAGGCGGTGACGAACGCCTGATCGCCGAGCGCGGCGAGCGCGGCGGCCTGCGCCGTGACCGTGAGGTTGAACGGACCGCGGATGCGGTTGAGCATGTCGATCAGGTGCGGCGCACCGGTCGCCCAGCCAACGCGTTCACCGGCAAGGCCATAGATCTTGGAGAACGTGCGGGTAACGAGGACATTCTCGGTCGAAGCCGCCAGTTCCAGCGCGCCGTCATCCGCATCAGCCGCGAGATATTCGGCATAGGCCTGATCGACCACCAGCAGCACGTCCGCCGGAAGCGCGGCATGGAGCCGGGCGAGTTCGGCGCGTGGCATGTAGCTGCCGGTGGGGTTGTTCGGATTGGCGAGAAACACGACGCGGGTGCGCGGGCTGACGCAGCCAAGCAGGACATCGACGTCCGCCGCATAGTCACGGTCCGGCGCCTCGACCGGCTCGGCCCCGCAGCGGCGCGCGGCAATCTCGTAGACCGAGAAACCGTAGCGCTGGTAGAGCACCTCGTCCCCCGGCCCGGCGAAAGCCTGTGCGGCGAGGTGGAGCAATTCGTCCGAGCCGGTGCCCATGACGATCCGCGCCGGATCGATGCCATGAAGCCCGCCAAGCGCGGCGCGCAGGGCGTGGCTTTCGGGATCGGGGTAGCGCGCGGGATCGCCCGCCCCCTCGCCGCTGCCGAGCCGCGCGGCCCGCGCCAGCGGGCTGGTGCCTAGCGGGTTCTCGTTGGCCGAGAGCTTGATCAGGACTTGTCCGTCGGTGCCAGTCGACTTGCCCGGCACATAGGGATGGATCGACGCGATCCACGGCTTGGGCACAGGACGAGTGGCGGGAGCGGGGGCGGAAGGCTCTGACATGGCCCGCGCGCCTTAGCGGGCTTGCTGCGTCAAGGGAACTGTCTCGCGCGGGTAGTTGAAGCCCAATCGTCCAGGGCCCGGCTCTACGGATCAACGCGGAGAACTGCGCCCTTCCAGTCGCTCGCCATCGCGAAGGCCGGCATCGAGGCCTTGCCATCCTCGTCGCCGCCAATGAGGTGCGGGCCGACAGGCTGCCCGCCTTCGCCGCGCGGGCTCTGCGGCAGACCGGCTGCGGCCAGCTGATAGGGCGAGGCACGGTGGCGGGTACACAGGCCGCCATTCCCGTCGGGAACCAGCGCCTGCTCGAATTCGAGGCCTTGCTGGCGCTTGCGCGAGCGGCGCACCCGGGCAACCGCGAGTTGGCCTTCGCCGAGATCGATCACGAATTCGGTGCCCACCGGCACGTCGACCAGCCCTTCGATCAGCGCACCGGAGACCGAGAGGTTGCGCAGCACGACCGGATAGTAGTGGTTATCGTGGATCGCGCCGATGCGGCGGAACATCGCCTGCCGGTCATGGCGCTGAAAGGCGGGGCCGGACGGCTCGATCGTCCAATTGCCTTCGTTCAGCTTGTTGACGAAATCGTCATTGGAGATCGGCTGGCTGTAGATATAGCCCTGCACGAGCGTGACGCTGAGGCTCTTCATCAGATCGAACTGATCGAAGCTCTCGACGCCTTCCGCCGTCGTCTCCATTTCCAATGCCTGCGCCAGCGCGACGATCGCGGCGATGATGGCGCGGTTGCGCGAACCGGCCTCGGTCGCACCGCGCACGAAGGACTGGTCGATCTTGATCTTGTCGAACGGAGCCGTCTTCAGATAGCCGAGCGAGGAATAGCCGGTACCGAAATCGTCAAGCGCCAGCCGGACGCCGAGCCCCTTGAGCGCCTTGAAGCGTTCATTGGTGGCGCCGCCTTCCTGAAGGAATACGCTTTCGGTGATTTCCAGTTCGAGCCGTTCGGGTTCAAGCCCCGAATTGGCAAGCGCGCTGGCGACGAGCGCCGGGAACCCGTCGTCGGCGAACTGCACGGGGGAAACGTTGACAGCCACGCGCAAGCCGCCGGGCCAGGCGGCCACTTGCTCGCAGGCGCGGCGCAGAACCCATTCGCCGATTCCCTTGATGAGGTTCGATTCCTCGGCAATCGGGATGAACCGCGCGGGGCTGACGGGGCCGTGGTCGGGATGGTTCCAGCGCACCAGCGCCTCGACGCCGACGACATGGTTGTCCGCCGCGCGCACCACTGGCTGGTAGTGGATCTCGAGCTCGTCCTTCTGCAGCGCGTCGTGGAGGTCTTCCTCGAGCAGGCGGCGGTCGGCAGCGGCCTTGAGCAGGTCCGCGCTGAAGAAGCGGAACCGGCCGCGCCCGCCGCCCTTGGCAGCATAGAGCGCAAGGTCGGCGTTGCGCACGAGGCTGTCGCTGTCATCACCGTCGAACGGAGAAACCGCGACGCCGACCGACGCGCCGATGAGGCAGCGGCTGCCATCAATCGTGTAAGGCTGCGAAATGCTGGTGATGATGCTCGTCGCCATATCGCCGAGCACGCCGCGATCCTCGATCCCGGACAGAATCACCTGGAATTCGTCGCCGCCGAGACGGCTGACCTTTTCCTTGTCTCCCACCACGCGGACAAGGCGCGCCGCGACCTGCTTGAGCAAGGCATCACCGGCGGCATGGCCGAGCGTATCGTTGACCTGCTTGAACCGATCCAGATCGATCATCATGATCGTGCAAGGGCTGCGCTGCTGCGAACACTGCGTGAGCGTGCGCTCGAGCAGTTGCGACATGCGGCGCCGGTTGAGCAGGCCGGTCAGCGCATCATGCATCGCCATGTGGGAGCTTTCCTCGGCCGAGCGACGCTCGCCGGTGATGTCCTCGCAGTGCCCGCGAAAGCCGGCAAATTCGCCGCGGACAAGGATAGGCTCGCCCGAGATCGACCACCACAGCGTTTCGCCATCGGCCCGCGTGCTGCGGACTGTCAGCTTTTCGAAGCGGCCCTTGCGCGCGAAGGCGAAGGGCAGCGTACGCTCGCCCTCGCTCTCGTTGCCGGCGCGCAGGAACAGTTCGACGAAGTTCTGGCCGGTCGCCAAGCCCTCCCCCACCAGCAGCGCTTGGGCGCCCGGTGAAAGATAGGTGACCTGGCCTTCCGCGTCAGTCGACCAGAAGAAGCCGAGCCCGAGATCCTCGTACGTGTGGCACAGGGCCGCAGCTTCGCTATCGGCGGTGCGCGATGGCGGGGCATCGGCTGCCCCCATTCCGAAAACTCCGCGTGCCTTGCGCAGCCCCACCCTCGTGTTCCCCCAACCTGATAGGCAATTCAAATTAGGTATGTACCGCAATGGCGTTGTGGGAAGGTTAACGCGGCATGACCGGTCAAGGCCCTGCCACAAGCCCGCAGCAAGGAACAAAAAAAGGGCCGGAAGCACTGGTGCGCTTCCGGCCTTAGTCTGTTCGCAGGAGGAACATGGTCTGGCGGGGCCCCGTCGGGCTAGAGGGAGAGGATCTCGCCCACTGGCCCCGCCAAGCTGGTTAGAACTCAGTAATTGTAGGCACGCTCACCATGGTCAGCGATGTCGAGGCCTTCGCGCTCGCCTTCCTCGCTGATCCGCATGCCCAGGGTCTTGTCGAGTACGAACCAGATCACCGCGGTGCCGATGCCCGACCAGGCGAGGGTGATGAGCACCGCTTCGAGCTGGATGACGAGCTGGGCCGCGATGTCGTAGGTCGGAGCCGCGACAGCCGGGAACTTGGTATAATCGATGACGCCCTGACCACCGAGCGACGGGGCAGCGACGATGCCGGTCGCCAGTGCGCCGGTGATACCGCCGACGCAGTGGACGCCGAAGACGTCGAGCGTGTCGTCGTACTTGAACTTGTTCTTCACCGTGCTGACGAAGAAGAAGCACAGCGGCGAGACGACGAGACCGAGGACGATCGAGGTCATCGGCGCGCCATAACCCGAGGCCGGGGTGATCGCGACGAGGCCGGCGACGGCACCCGAGGCAGCACCGAGCATCGAAGGCTTGCCGTGCACGACCTGCTCGATCACCGCCCAGCTCACCGCAGCAGCGCAAGTGGCCAGCATGGTGTTGACGAAGGCAACCGCAGCGACGCCGTTCGATTCAAGGTTCGAACCCGCGTTGAAGCCGAACCAGCCCACCCACAGCAGCGAGGCGCCGATCATGGTCATGGTCAGCGAGTGCGGCGGAGTGGCTTCCTTGCCATAGCCCAGGCGCTTGCCGAGCAGGAGGCAGCCGACGAGGCCCGCGATACCCGCGTTGATGTGCACCACGGTGCCGCCCGCGAAATCCAGCGCGCCCTTGGCGTAGAGGAAGCCGGCGTCGGTCGGCGCATCGGCCAGGAAGTCCGGACCAGCCCAGTACCAGACCATGTGCGCGATCGGGTAGTAGATGAAGGTCGACCACAGCACCACGAACACCATCAGCGGGGTGAACTTGATGCGCTCCGCGAACGAACCGATAAACAGCGCCGGCGTGATCATGGCGAAGGTCATCTGGAACACGAAGTAGCTGAGCTCGGGAATGTAGACGTTGTTGGAGAACGTCGCCGAGAAGGTCCCGCTGGTAACGCCGGCCATCAGCGCCTTGCCGAAGCCGCCGATGAAGGGCGAACCGCCGGTGAAGGCGAGGCTGTAGCCATAGGTTGCCCAGAGCAGGCCCGCGATCGAGACGATCATGAATACCTGCATGAGCACGGAAAGCATGTTCTTGGTGCGGACGAGACCGCCGTAGAACAGCGCCAGGCCCGGAACGCTCATCATCAGGACGAGCACGGACGAAACGAGCATCCAGGTGGTGTCACCCTTGTTCACCATGGTGGCCTGGGCCGCCACGTCGGGCGCCTTGACCATCGCCGCCTGGGCGAAGGCGGTGGAAGCGGCGCCGAGCGTCAAGCCCGCGCCCACGACCCCGCCGATCATCTTACGGATCATCGAAGTTCCCCTCATGTCAGAAGTAGCGGTCCCCACCGCGTTTCCGATGCCGGCACTCACAGCGCGGTATCCCCGGTCTCGCCGGTGCGGATGCGAGTGGCCGAAGCAAGATCGAGAACGAAGATCTTGCCGTCGCCGATCGCCTCGGTGCTGGCAGTCTGCTGGATCATCTCGATGATCCGCGGTGCAAGATCGTCGCTCGCAGCGATCTCGATCTTCACCTTTGGCAGCATGTTGGTGGTGTATTCGGCGCCGCGGTAGATTTCGGTCTGGCCTTTCTGCCGTCCGAAACCCTTCACTTCCGACACCGTCATCCCGGCAACGCCAAGCCCGGAGAGTGCTTCACGCACTTCGTCGAGCTTGAACGGCTTGATGATGGCGATGATGAATTTCATTCATGCCCCCTTTGCGGCCTTCTCGCCGGGCGACCCGCCGGCGGAAGGTTCCTCGCAAACAGCGTGCCAAATGCGCGGAACGCTGGAATCAGGGGGAATCTTTTTTGCGACTGCGAAAAACTACGGAGGGTCACGCTCGAATCTTGGGCAGATTCGAAGGGGTGCCTAAAAATTAGGCACAGAAAGTGCCGTCAATCGCCCCGAAAGAAGCGGTCCGTCGGTGTCGTCGGCAGGCCGTCGATGCTCCGGGTGCGGCCCGAGGTCTTGGCCATCCACGCCGTCTCGTCGGACTGGGAGTGATACTTCACCAGCGTGTGGCGCTCGGCCTCCAGCGTCATTACGGGGACGCCCCAGCCGCAGCTCGTCTGGACTGTATCGACGCTGATGTCGAAGATCTGGCGGGTGCCGGGCAGGATGGTGAAGTGGGCGGCGAGTTCCTCCCACTCCGGGTGCTGCGGCAGCACCGGGCGGCCAGTGCCATAGAGGCGCAGGATCAGCGGCGGCTGGCCGAAGTTGCACATCATGATGGTGATGCGGCCATCGGCAACAAGATGCGCGTGCGTCTCGTTGCCCGAACCTGCCAGATCGAGATAGGCAACGCGGTTGGGACCGAGCACGCGGAAACTGTCATAGCCCTTGGGTGACAGGTTGATCCGCGCATCCGCCGCCGCAGTGGCCACGAAAAACACGCTCTGCGCGCTCATCATGGCTTCATGCTGGGGCAGGATGCTGTCGGTGAAATCCGCCATCAGAGGAAATCGCGCAAGGTGGCGATGAAGCGGTCGAACTGATCGTGGTGGAGCCAGTGGCCGGCGTTTTCGAACTCGATCACAGTGCCATCGCGGAAGTGCTTGATGCGCCCGTCGCGCTCGGGATTGCCTGCCCACGAATCCGCGCCGTTGAGCAGCAGGGTCGGGCAGGTGATCGCCTCCCACAGCTCGTGCTTGCGCTCGGTCGAGATGTCGTAGGGGTGATCGATGTGGACGTAGGGGTCGAACTTCCAGGTGAAGGTGCCGTCCTCGTTGCGGTTGATCCCGTGGATCGTGAGGTGGCGGGCCTGCACATCGGTCAGGTAGGGGTTCTCCGACTTCATGCGCGCATAGGCGTCCTCGAGCGTCGCGTAGCGGCGCGGCAGGCGGCCAGCGGCCTTGCGCTTTTCGGCGATGTAATCGCGCACGCGGCGGGCGAAGGGGACGTCCTTCATGCGCAGTTCCCAATCGGGCGTCGGGAAGATGCCCTCGATCGCGACGAGCTTGGCGACATCCTCCGGGAACAGCCCGGCATAGCGCAGCGAGACGTTGGCACCCCACGAGTGCGACACGATCGTCACGGGAGCCAGACCGAGCTGGTGGACGAGTTGCGCCACGTCGTAGACCATGTCCATCGTGCGGTAGTTGCCGTCCGATGCCCACTCGCTGTCGCCATGGCCGCGGTGATCGAGCGCGATCACGTGCCAGTCGTCGCGCAGGGCTTCGGCGGTCCAGTCCCAGCTGCGGCAATGGTCGCGCCCGCCATGAATGAGCAGGAGCGGCGGCTTGTCCGCATTGCCCCAATCAACATAGTGGAGCCGCAGGCGCTGCGAGATGAAGGTGTTCGAGGTGGGGCCGAGCAGTGTCATCCGCTGTCTCTGCCGCAGGTGCGAACAGGCCGCAAGTGCGGTTTTGGACAGGTTGGCTAGACGCGCTGTCGCCAGGAAACGCGGGGAACATAGCCGATCAGCTCGCCCGCGCGGGCCGATGAGAGCAGCGAAGCCTCACCCGCCAGGCCTTCAGCTAGTGGCACGCCGGGGAAGTGCTCCGCCATGAGATCGCGCGAGGGGCGGCCCATGAGGTTGTCGGCGGCGACGATGATCATCGCCTCGTGGCCGGTGGTCTTCGCCTCAAGCGCGCAGCGGCACGCCTCCGCCGCGTCCTCGGCGTCGATATAGCTCCACAGGTTCCACTTGCGGCTGGCCGGATCAGTCTGGATCTGCGGCAAGGCTGCATAGTCCTCGGCGACATAGACGTTCGAGAAGCGCAGCGAGACAATCGCAAGGCTCGCATGCCAGCGCGCGAACTCGTCCGCCATGGTCTCACCGACGCGCTTGCCCAGCGCGTAGGACCAGTTGGGGAGCAGCGGGTGCGTCTCGTCGATGGGCGCGAACAGCGGCGGCTCTGCGAAGGGCAGGCCGAGTATCGTCTCGCTGGACGCCCAGACGACGCGGCCGATACCGAGGCGCGCGGCAGCGGAGAACACGTTGTAGGTGCCCATGACGTTGATGCGGAAAGCGGCTTCGTCGGTCGTCGCACCGGGCTTGGGGATGCCGGCAAGGTGGAGCACCGCCTCGAACCGGCGCGCGGCAGTATCAACACCGGAAAGCGCGCCCATCACCGCGCCGAAATCAGCGCAATCGAGGCGGACAGTGTCATCGCCATAAACCGAGCTGACGATATCGAAGCCCGTCACGCGGTGCCCGGCGGCTCGCAATGCCGCCACGGCCACTTTGCCGAGTTTGCCGCTGCTCCCGGTAACCGCGATGCGCATGGCCTTACCGCTCCTTGGTGGCGCTGAACGTCAGCTCCGGATTGCGTTCCTGCTGATAGCCGACATCCCATGCCGAGCGCGCCATGAACACCGGATCGCCGTCGCGGTCCTTGGCGAGGTTCGACAGGTTGAAATCGGCGAAGTTCCTGAGCGCGGCTTCGCTTCCCTTGAGCCAGCGGGCAGTATCGAACGGCGAAGGCTCGAGCACCGCCTCGACCTTGTACTCCGCCTCAAGCCGCGAGATCAGCACGTCGAGCTGGAGCTGGCCGACCACGCCGACGATCGATTGCGCGCCGATCTCGGGATAGAACACCTGGATCACGCCTTCCTCGGAAAGGTCATCTAGCGCCTTCCTGAGCTGCTTGGTCTTGGTTGGATCCTTGAGCTGGACGCGGCGCAGGATTTCTGGCGCAAAGTTCGGCAGGCCGGTGAAGCGGACCACGTTCTTTTCCGACAGCGTATCGCCCACGCGCAAGGTGCCGTGGTTGGGAATGCCGATGATGTCGCCCGCCTCGGCGGTATCGGCGATCTCACGGTCCTGCGCGAAGAACAGGATCGGCGAGTGCACCGCGATGGGCTTGCCCAGCCCTGAAGGCGTCAGCTTCATGCCGCGCTTGAAGGTGCCCGAGACCATGCGCATGAACGCGATGCGGTCGCGGTGCATCGGGTCCATGTTGGCCTGCACCTTGAACACGAAGCCGGTCACCTCGGGATGATCGAGTTCGATCGTGCCGCTTTCGCTTGGCTGCGGGCGCGGCGGAGGGGCGTAGCGGGCGATGGCGTCGATCATTTCCGCAACGCCGAAGTTCTTGAGCGCGGAGCCGAAGTAGACCGGGGTCAGGTCGCCATTGCGATAGGCAGTGAGATCGAATTCGGGATAGCCCATCTGCGCGAGTTCGATTTCCTCAGCGATGTCCGCGGGGATTGCCCCATCGACATTGGGATCGCGCTTGCCGAGAAACTCGCGGCTGTCGCCTTCAGGGCGGGCGATGATGTTTGTCGCGAAATCGAGGACGCCTTCGAAAATGCCGCCCATGCCGATGGGCCACGACATCGGGCAGACATCGAGCGCAAGCGCATCGGCCACTTCATCGAGCGTCTCGAACACCGGGCGGCCTTCGCGGTCGACCTTGTTGACGAACGTGATGATCGGCACCGAGCGCAGGCGGCAGACCTCGAACAGCTTGCGCGTCTGCGGCTCGATGCCCTTGGCCGCGTCGATCACCATGATCGCGGAGTCGACGGCCGTCAGCGTGCGGTAGGTGTCTTCCGAGAAGTCCTCGTGGCCCGGCGTATCGAGCAGGTTGAAGACGACGCCGTCCTTCTGGAAGGTCATGACGGACGACGTGACCGAGATGCCGCGCTGCTGCTCGATCTTCATCCAGTCCGACCGCGCACGGCGCGCTGCCCCGCGTGCCTTGACCTCACCGGCCAAGTGGATCGCGCCGCCTTGCAGCAGCAGCTTCTCGGTCAGCGTGGTCTTGCCCGCGTCAGGGTGCGAGATGATGGCGAAGGTGCGGCGATTGGAACTCATGGCCTGCGCCACTATACGGGGCGGACTGTCACGTCCATGCGGAAGCTCTGGCTGCCGCCTGCCGGAAGCGTCACCACGCCCGGTTTGTCGCGGAAATCGCCTTCGTAACCGATGGGATCAGCATGGCCCTGCCACGGCTCGATGCAGATGTAGCGCGCGCCGGGGATCTGCCAGATGCCGAGCATCGGTGTGTCCGGGAAAGCCACATCGAGCGAAGCTCCGCCTTCCGCGCCATAGGTGAGGCTGCGGCTGCCAAGCTCGGTCCAGATCAGGGCATCGGCGCGGAACAGTTCGGGATCGAGCGCGAGTTCGCGGCCCTTGACCGGGGTGGGAAGTCCGCCCGGCCGCATCAGGCCGCTGGCGCCTTCTAGCTGGCGGATGTCCTGCGGCTCATCCTGTTCGAACACCACGCGGTGCGCGGTTTTGTCCGCGCCGCCGGGCAACGGCCAGGCGAAGGCGGGGTGGAAGCCGAAGCTGAAGGGCAATGGCGTATCGCCGGTGTTGTGAACCCTCGCCTCCATCGCCAGCGTCATGCCAGAGATCGTGAACGCCATGTCGAGCGCGAAGGCAAAGGGATAGCTGGCCCGTGTCCCGGCGCTGTCCTCCAGCCTGAACACGGCGCGGTTGGCGGCCTGCTCGACCAGCGTGAAGGCGCTGCGACGGGCGAAACCGTGCTTGGGCATGGTGTAGCCCTGCCCGTCCACCCGCAGCGTATCCTCCGCCAGCGCGCCGACGATAGGGAACAAGACCGGCGCGCGGCCCGACCAGAAGGCCGGATCGGCGTCGGTCATGTATTCGCGGCCCGCTGCATCGGTCAGCGAGGAAAGCTCCGCGCCGAACGGATTGATGCGGGCCGTGAGGCCTTCGCTCGCGATTGCAATCTGGTCGCTCATCGCACCCCCGGCTGACTGGCGTTTCAGGCGCGCAGCACGCCGCCGAGCTTTGCGCCGGCTGCCACGATCCGGTCGGTAATGCCCTTCAGTGCCGCTTCGTCGTAGCTCTTCTCGACGGGCTGCAACGTGACTTCGACGGCCAGCGACTTCTGGCCCTCAGGCACGCCCTGCCCCCGGAAATCGTCGAACACCCGCGCCGCAACGATATTGGCTTTGTCCGCCCCGCGCACCGCGCGCAGCAGATCGCCTGCGGGCAGCGCCGCAGGCACGAGGAAGGCATAATCGCGCGTCACGGCCTGCAGCGCGGGCGGCGCAAAGTGCGGGCGCGCGAAGCTGCCAGGGCCCTTGCGCGCCGGGATACGGTCCAGGAACAGCTCGACCACGGCGACGGGGCCGGCGAGGTCGAAGGCCTTGGCGGTGTTCGGATGGAGCAGGCCGAAGCGCGCGAGGACCGTCTTCGGCCCAAGCCGCAACGTGGCGGACTGGCCAGGGTGGAACTGGCTTCCCGCTTCACCCATGACCTGCAGGTTCTCGACCGGCGCACCGGCTTCGGCGAGCAGGGCCAGCGCCTCGGCCTTGGCGTCGAACGCGTCGAAGGACTTGGCCTTGCCGGTTGCCCAGCCACGCGGCTGGGCCTCGCCCGCGAGCACGACGGCAAGACTGGGCTGCTCGTCGCTGGCCCCGCCCTGACCGCGCAGATAGCGGCGCCCGATCTCGAACAGGCGGACGGTCGTGGCGCCGCGATCGAGATTGCGCCG
>CANGJI010000041.1 GCA_947454135.1 Sphingomonadaceae bacterium | reverse complement strand
AGGTGGAAGTCGGCCGAACCGAACTGGTTCTCGATCATCGTGGCGCGCTTGAAGTAGTGGCCGATGGCCAGTTCCACGGTGATGCCGATGCCGCCGTGGGTCTGGATCGCGTTCTGGCCGACGAAGTTGATCGACCGCGAGACCTTCGCCTTGGCGAGGCTCACCGCCGCCTTGCGCTCATCCGCCGGCAGATCGAGCTTCAGGGTGCCCATCAGCGCCATCGAGGCGATCTGCTCCATTTCGACGAACATATCGGCCATGCGGTGCTGCAGCACCTGGAACTTGCCGATCGGCTGGCCGAACTGCTTGCGCTGCTTGATGTAATCGAGCGTGCCTTCGTGGAGCTTGCGGCTCACCCCGCAGGCCTCGCCGCAGATCGCCATGGTGGCTTCGTCCGCCAGCAGCTCGATCAGGCCGATGCCGCCGGGGATATGGGCATCACCGGGGATGGCCACGTTCTCGAAGTAGATCTCGCTCGCCTGGAAACCGTCGACTGTCGGATAGTCGCGGCGCACGATGCCCGGCAGGCTGGCATCGATCAGGAACAGCTCGACGCCGTCGCGCTCGCGCTGGCTGCCGCCTGTGCGTGCCGTCACCAGCAGGTGCGTTGCCCAGGGCGCGGCATAGACCACGGCCTTGTGGCCCGAAAGCACATAGCCCGCGCCGTCCGCCTTGGCGGTGGTGCGCAGGTTGGCGAGGTCATAGCGGCCCTGCGGTTCGGCATAGGCGAAGGCGATCACGGCGTTGCCGGCGATGATCTCGGGGATCACGGCGTCGGCCATCGCTGCCGGAGCGCGCTTCATGGCGCCGCCGCCGATCACCACGGTCTGGAGATAGGGCTCGACCGCGATGACCTTGCCGAGCTCCTCCATCATGATCATGTTCTCGAGCGCGCCGCCGCCAAGGCCGCCGTGCTCTTCGGCAAAGGGCGCGCCCAGAATGCCAAGCTCGGTGGCGAGCGCCTTCCAGATGCCCGGATCGCGGCCTTCGGGGCGCAGCAGCATCTTCTTGCGCGTTTCGAAATCATAGGTGTCGGCGAGAAAGCGCGCGAGGGTGTCACGCAGCATGCCCTGCGTTTCGGTGTAGCTGAAATCCATGGTCTTCAAATCCCGCTAAACGGCCGCCGCATCTTCGATTGCGCGCGGCGGCCTTTCTGTTCCGTCAGAGCCCCAGCACCATCTTGGCGATGATGTTCCGCTGGATCTCGTTCGAGCCACCGTAGATCGTCGTCTTGCGGGTGTTGAAATAGGTCGGTGCGGCGCGGTGCGCGTAGTCCGGCCCGATCGGATGCTCGTTGTCGCCTTCCCCGAAGCCGCGGAAGTAGGGCGCGCCATAGTGGCCCACGGCTTCCAGCGTCAGCTCGGTCAGACGCTGCTGGATCTCCGAACCCTTGATCTTGAGCAGGCTCGATTCCGGCCCCGGACCCTTGCCCGCGCTCTCTCCGGCGAGGCTGCGCAGTTCGGTGAACTCGAGCGCCGTCAGGTCCATTTCCAGTTCGGCGATCTTGCGCTTGAAGAACGCGTTGGCGATCAGGGGCTTGTCGCCGTCCATTTCAGCGCGCGCGATGGACTTCACCTTCTCGACGCCGCGCTTCGAAGCGGCTACGCCCGCGATCCCGGTGCGCTCGTGCGCCAGCAGGAACTTGGCGCAGGTCCAGCCCTTGTTCTCTTCATAGACGCGGTTCTCGACCGGCACGCGCACGTCCTCAAGCCACACTTCGTTGACTTCGTGCTCGCCGCCCAGCGTGATGATCGGACGAACGGTGATGCCCGGCGTCTTCATGTTGATGAGCAGGAACGAGATGCCTTCCTGCTGCTTGGCATCGGGGTCGGTGCGGACGAGGAAGAAGCCCCAGTCGGCATGCTGCGCCATCGTCGTCCAGGTCTTCTGGCCATTGACGACATAGTGATCGCCATCCCGCACCGCCTTGGTGCGCAGCGAGGCAAGGTCCGAACCCGAGCCCGGCTCCGAATAGCCCTGGCACCACCAGTCCTCGCCCGAAAGGATGCGGGGCAGGAACTTCGCCTTCTGCTCGGGCGTGCCGAAGGTGTAGATCACCGGGCCGACCATCGAGAGGCCGAAGGGCATGAGGCGGATGCAGTCCGCGCGCGCGGTTTCTTCTGACCAGATGTAGCGCTGCGTCGCGGTCCAGCCGGTGCCGCCGTATTCGACGGGCCATGCCGGGGCGACCCAGCCCTTCTTTGCCAGCACCTTGTGCCACGAGAGGAAGTCTTCCTTCGAAAGCTCGTCGCCCTCGTCCTGCTTGCCGCGCAGGTCAGCCGGATAATTCTCGGCGATGAACGCCCGCACTTCCTGCTGGAAGGCGAGGTCCTCGGGGCTGAAATCAAGATGCATGGTGCTCTCCCTTTTCAGTTCAGGGGCTTGGCTGCCCGTGATGCAGTGTGACTCGGGGCGCGGACGCGCCTATCGGTCATCTGTCCCTCCATCCTTCCACTTTACGTTAACGTCAAGAGGTGCGGCAAGAAAGTCACGCTCCTGCCCAACCGTGCAAGGATTGCGCCCAGATTGATTCAATCGCTTGAATTGATGCTTGCAGTCGGCGGACTCATTTGCCACTAAGCCGCCGTGACTGCGGATCGAAGTTCGATTCGCGGAATACGCACGCACAAAAGTGCTCGCAACCGGGGAGGAAACCTGTGAAGTCATCCATGATTCAATCGTGTGCATCGGTTCTTGCGCTGGCCGTGGCCGGCCTTGCCGCACCTGCGCACGCCCAGTCGGCCGCGCCTGCCGCTGCCGAAGCCGCGACTGACGCTCCCGCCGATACGCTGAGCGAAATCGTCGTGACCGCCTCGACCGGCACCAAGAGCAAGCTCGACAGCTCGGTCTCGATCTCCTCGGTCGATTCGGCGATCATCCAGAATTTCCGCCCGATGTCGGAAGGCGATCTGCTTCGCCTGCTGCCGGGTCTCCAGCCCAACGTGTCGGGCCCCGGTGGTAACGGCAACTTCGCCGTCCGCGGTCTGCCTGTCGCCACCGGCGGTGCCACTTTCGTCCAGCTGCAGGAAGATGGTCTCCCCACCGTCCTGTTCGGCGACATCCAGTTCGGCAACAACGACTACTGGACCAAGTCGAGCCCGATGGACGCCCGCGTTGACGCGATCCGCGGCGGTACCGCTGCCACGCTCGCCAGCCAGGCGCCGGGTGCGGTGATCAACTACATCAGCAAGACCGATCGCAGCGAAGGCGGCTATGTCCAGGTCGAGCGCAACCTCACCTACGATTACACCCGCGCCAGCTTCCGCTTCTCGGGCGGCCTCGACGACAAGACCTACTTCAACATCGGCGGCTACTATGGCGCCGGTGATGGTCCGTGGCACTCGGGCTACCAGCTCAGCAAGTCGTACCTGATCAAGGGTAACATCACCCGCGAGTTCGACGACAACCGTGGCTTCTTCCGCCTGTACTTCAAGGCGCAGGACACGCAGGAGCCCAACACCCAGGGCGGCATCGCCTGCGGTAACCTGTCTGGCGGCAAGGTCTCCGGCCTTTCGGCATGCCCGGGCTTCGATCCGCGCCGCGCGTCGAACTTCTCGCCCTACAACACCACCGTCAACTACGTCGATTTCAACAGCCAGGGCCTCGCCAGCACCCCGCTGAACGGCATCACCACCAATGCCCAGTCGATCCAGGCGCAGCTGCACTACAAGTTCGACAACGGCATCACCGTCGACAACAACGCCCGCTACACCAACATGAGCGGCGGCTTCTCGTCGAACTTCCTCAGCGTTTCGCCGCTGTCGGGCCTGATCGGTTCGACCAAGAACGGCGGCGTTGTCGCTCGTGCGGTTTATTCGGCCGGTCCGGACAAGGGCAAGGACGTAGCTGAAGCGTTCTACAACAACAACGTCTCGGTCTACACCCGGATCCGCGACGTCGGCAGCTTCGTCAACGATGCCAAGCTCAACTGGCAGGGCAATCTCGGTGCGGTGAAGGCCAACCTGACCGCGGGCTGGTTCTACATGAACCAGAAGATCGCGATGGATTGGCACCCCAACCAGTTCAACGCCTCGCTGACCCCGGCCGCTTCGCCGATCGACCTGCTCGATTCGGCTGGCAACCTGCTCAGCGCCAACGGCTTCACCGGTTACAACAACAACTGGGGCGGCTGCTGCGCCCGCACCTACGACTACACCTTCACCGACAACGCGCCTTACGCCGACTTCATCTTCGACGTGGGCAAGTTCGGGCTCGACGCGTCGATCCGTCACGACATCAACCGTGGTTCGGGCTCGGGCATCAACGCCAACCCGGCAGTGGGCGACGCGGTGACGCACTTCATCACGCAGAACGCGGTGAACCCGGTGACGGGCGCTTCGCAGCAGGTCAGCCTGCCCTACTATCTGCCCGATGGCGCGCGTGAGGTGATCAACTACACCAAGGCCACGACCTCCTGGTCGGTGGGCGCCAGCTTCAAGCCGGCGGACAACCTCAACCTGTTCGTCCGCGCCTCGAAGGGCGTCCGTGCCAACGCCGATCGCCTGAGCTTCAGTGGCTACTTCAACGCCAATGGCACGCTCAACGATCGCGGCAACACGGCGGTCTCGAACAACGTCTACCAGTACGAAGTGGGTCTGAAGAACCGCGGCAACATCGGCGCGGCGCGCTACACGGTCGAATTGACCGCGTACCACAGCCACTTCAACATCACGACGTTCGAGCTCAGCCAGACGATCTGCCCGATCGTCACCGGCAGCCCGACGACCTTCACCTGCATCATCTCGGACAAGTACAAGACGACCGGTGCGGAGTTCTACGGCACGCTCAACATGGGCGGCTTCAGCCTCCTCGCGAACATGACGTACAACAAGTCGAAGAAGCAGCCCTCGGCGCCGGGTTCGGTGTTCGCGCGGTCGAACAACATTCCCGACCTCTCGTACACTTTCGCCGCGAACTACGACTTCGACGACATGGTCTCGCTGGGCGCAAATATCACCGGCGTGACCAGCACGCTCGATGGTGCGGGCAACCAGTGGCCGGGTGGCAGCGTGTTCGGTGCGAACATCAAGGTCCGCCCGATCAAGAACCTCGAGCTTGGCCTCAATGCCTACAACCTGTTCAACAAGCTGACCCCGCTCGGGCCTGCCGGGACGGACTTCCAGCCGGGCAACGGTACCTTCGTCGGCGGCATCTCGCCGGTGCTGGGCCGCAACGTTAACGCCTCGGTCCGCTTCAGCTTCTGATCGCTGAGCGGCCCCCCGAAAGGGTGAGGTGACTTCAAAGGGGGTGGGTGCGGCCAGATGGTTCCGCGCCCACCCTTTTTTGCTTAAGGCTAGGTCCCTGCCGGGAAACGGCAGAGCCGCAGGTAGGGGATTGTGTGGTGAACCAGAGTGATCGGCGGATCCGTTCGGTGCTCGTCGTGGGTGGCGGCTCGGCCGGCTGGATGACGGCGGCCATGCTCGGCACCATGCTGCGGCAGGATTGCAGGATCACGCTCGTCGAATCCGACGAGATCGGCATCGTCGGCGTGGGCGAGGCGACCATCCCCCCTATCCGCCTGTTCAACGAAACCCTCGGCATCAGCGAGGCCGATTTCATCCGCGAGACGCGCGGCACCTTCAAGCTCGGCATCGAATTCGTCGATTGGGGCTCGGTCGGCTCGCGCTATTTCCACCCGTTCGGCCCGCATGGCCGCAACTTCGACATGGTGCCGCTGCACCAGTATTGGCTGCGCACGCGCGGGGAGCCGGGTTCGTTTCCGATCGAAGACCTCTCGATGGCATGGCACATCGCCCGCGCCGGCCACATGGCGCGCCCGGTGCCCGATCAGCGCTCGCTGCTCTCCACCTTTGACTACGCCTACCATTTCGACGCCTCGCTCTACGCCGCGTTCCTGCGCCGCCATGCCGAGGCGCGCGGGGTCACCCGCGTCGAGGGCAAGATCGGCGACGTGACGCTGAACGGCGAGACCGGCTTCGTCGAAAGCGTGACGCTGGAAGATGGCCGCAAGCTGGAAGCCGATCTCTTCATCGATTGCTCCGGCCTGCGCGCGCTGCTGATCGAAGGCGCCCTCAAGACCGGGTTCGAGGACTGGAGCCACTGGCTGCCGTGCGACCGCGCTGTCGCCATGCCCTGCGCCAGCGCCGGGCCGGCCACGCCCTACACCCGCTCCACCGCGCGCGAGGCGGGGTGGCAGTGGCGTATCCCGCTCCAGCACCGCATCGGCAACGGCTATGTCTATTCGAGCCAGTTCCTGGAGGACGGGAAGGCGGCCGAATTGCTCGCCTCGCGGCTTGATGGCGAAGCGCTCGGCGATCCGCGCTTTGTCCGCTTCCGCACGGGACGGCGCAAGCAGCATTGGAACCGTAATGTCATCGCGGTGGGACTTTCCAGCGGCTTTCTCGAACCGCTGGAATCAACCTCGATCCACCTCATTCAGGCCAACATTTCCAAGCTGATCGGCCTGTTCCCCGACCGCGATTTCGATCCTGCGACGATCGCTGAGTTCAACCGCATCGCGCATGCCGAAACCGACCGCATCCGCGATTTCATCATCCTGCATTACAAGCTCACCCAGCGACAGGATCACGAACTCTGGCGCTACGTTTCCGCGATGGATGTGCCGGAAACGCTTGCGCTCAAGCTCGAGCACTTCCGCCGCCACGGCCGCCTGATCGCGCGCGAGATGGACCTGTTCGCGCCCGCCTCCTGGCTTGCGGTCCATATCGGCCAGCATAATTATCCCGAAGGCCTCGACCCGCTGATCGAGCATCGCGGCATCGACGCGCGTGAGTACCTCGCCAAGCTGCGCGCCGGCATGGCGGCAGAAGCCGCCCGTCTGCCCAGCCACGAAGCCTTCATCGCCGGCCTCACCGGCACGGCGGCTGCGGCCTGAAGCGCGTGTCCGCTGCGTTCGAGGCCGAAGTCTGGCGCGACAAGGCGAGGGCCCTGCGCGCTGTGCAGGACATGGCCGGAGCCGACCTGGCCATCGCCGAAGCTGCGCGCCTTGCGCCGTCCGATCCGCTGACGGCGTTCCTGCGGGCGCAATCGGCCTACGAACTCGGCTATCCCGCCGCCGCCCTCTTTGCGCAGGCCGTCCGGCTCTGGCCCGAGAACCCGGATGTTCTCAGGAACTACGCGCTCGCCCTTGCCTCGGAAGCGCACCACGAGGAGGCGCAGGCCGTCCTCATGCGTGCGCTCGCGGTTCGGCCCGATTGGCTCGACGGACAGCGCGTGCTCGCCAGCTTGCGCTACAGCCACGGCGATGCCGAAACCTACGACGCCGGCTTTGCCGAGGCGGTCCGCGCGCAGCCGCGCAATCAGGGACTTTGGCTCGGATGGTTCACCCTGCGCGCGCAGCAGCGCGATTGGCCATCCGCGCGCCGCATTCTTGATGAAGCAGTGGCCCAACTGGGAGAGACCCGCCCGCTGGCCGTTGCCCGCGCGTTCCTTGCCAGCGAGAGCGGTGACCTCGCGCAGGCGCAGACCCGCCTTGCCGCATTGACCGGACCTGACGACGAGTTCCTCGCCCTTTGCCGCATCCGTACCGCGCTGCGTACCGGCAATGCCGCGGCCGCGCGTGATCTTGCCCTGCCGCTGACCGCCACCCGGCTTGCCGGGCAGGTCTGGCCCTATCTTTCGACGGCGTGGCGCCTGCTGGATGATCCCGGCGCGCAGTGGCTCGACGGCGATCCCGTCCTCCACGGCGTGCTCGACCCCGGCCTTTCCGCAGCAGAACTCACCGATCTTGCCGCCCTGCTGCGCGGGCTACATACCGCTTCGCTGCCCTATGCCGAACAATCGGTGCGGCATGGCACGCAGACCGATCGCTCTATCCTCCTGCGCCATGAACCGCTGCTCGGCACGGTGCGTGCCAAGGTGATGGAGGCCCTGCGCGATTACGTCGCGACGCTGCCGCCGGTCGATCCGCGTCATCCGGTGCCCCATCCGACATTGGGCCGTCCGCGTGGCGGGCTGCAGATTTCGGGTAGCTGGTCGGTGCGGCTCGGGGCGGGGGGCTTCAACGTCACGCACAGCCATCCGGTGGGCTGGCTTTCCGCCGTGCTCTACGTGGCGCTGCCCGACGATCCCGGCCGTTCGCCAGCAGGGGCGCTCCACCTTGGTGCGCCGCCAGCCGAGCTCGGCATCGATCTTGCGCCTTATGCCGTCATTCCACCACGTGTCGGCCAGCTTGTGGTTTTCCCGTCGATCCTGTGGCATGGGACATATCCGTTCGCGGTGGGAGAACGGCTCAACATCGCTTTCGATGTTGTGCCCACCTCCGCCTGAAGACAGTTCGACCAGATGATTCATTCACAATGACCGGGCCAAAGACCCTCAAGGAACTCGCGGAGCTTGCCGGTGTTACCAGCGGCACGGTTTCACGCGCACTTTCAGGCTCGGATCTCGTCACGCCCGCCACACGTGACATGATCGTCGCGCTTGCGCGGCAACATGGCTTCACGCCCAATGCCACCGCGCGCAATCTGCGGATGCGCAAGACGAACACGATCGGCGTGGTCATCCCGCTCGGCCACGAAGTGCGCCAGAACATCTCCGATCCGTTCTTCATCAGCATGCTTGGCCTGCTCGCGGACAAGCTGACCAATCGCGGCTACAGCCTGCTCCTGTCCCGCGTGGTGCCGACCGACGAGGACTGGCTGCTCAAGCTGGCGCGCTCGGGCCAGTCGGACGGGATCATCGTGATCGGCCAGTCGGACCAGTCCGCCGTGCTCGACCGGGTGGCGGAGCTTTACCGCCCGCTCGTGGTCTGGGGTTCGCACATCGCGGGGCAGGCGCATTGCTCGGTGGGTTCGGACAACTTCCGCGGCGGCGCACTTGCCGCGCAGCACCTCATCGAGCGCGGCTGCCGCAATATCGTGTTCTTCGGCGATCCCCGCGCGATCGAGATCGGCCAGCGCCTCGAAGGCGTCCGCTCGGTCGTGGAGAAGGCCGGCGCCCAGTTCAGTGTCGTCCCGACGCACCTCGTCGCAGATGCTGCGCAGGGTGAGATCGGCAAGTATTTCCGCGCCAAGTCCCACCGTCCCGATGGCGTCGTGGCAGCGTCGGACGTCATCGCGGTCACCGCGATGCGCGTGCTGGCCGAACAGGGCCTCTCGGTGCCCGGTGACGTGAAAGTGATCGGCTACGACGGCCTGCCGCTGGGTGAGCATACGATGCCCCCGCTGACCACGATCGCGCAGGATCTGGAGCAGGGCGCCGAGAACCTCGTCAATATCGTGGTTCAGCGCATAGCGGGGGAGGAGATCCACTCGGTCATCCTCCAGCCCCGCCTGCTGGTCAGGGAATCGACCTGAGCGCCAGGGCCAGCGCGCCAAGCAGCCCGGCGTTGTCGCCGAGGCCGGGCGGAACGATCAGTTCGTCGATCTTGCCCACGGTATAGCCTCCGTTCGCGGCCTTGGCTTCTGCCCGGATCAGATCGAGCAGGCCCTCGGTGGCTGTCACCCCGCCGCCCAGCACGATGTGGGCAGGCTCCATCACGGTCTGGAACGTCGCCAGCGCGCGGCCGATATACCAGGCGATGATCCGCTTGCCGGGATGCCCCTCGGGCAGTTCGGATAGCGACTTGCCCCAACGCGCAATCACCGCCGGCCCGCAGGCAAGCCCTTCGAGGCAATCGCCGTGGAAGGGGCAGGTTCCGGCAAAGTCTGTATCCTCCGGATGGCGCGGCATGCGGATATGCCCCATCTCGGGGTGCGAGAGCCCGCGCAGCAATTGGCCATCGCTGCAGAAACCACCGCCGATGCCCGTGCCGATGGTGAGATAGAGCACCGATCCCAGACCAGCGCCCGCGCCCCACAGCGCCTCCGAAAGCGCGGCGCCGTTCACATCGGTATCGATCGCGACTGGCACGCCGAAGCGCTCCTGGAACGGCGCGATCAGGCTCGCTCCGCTCCAGTGCGGCTTGGGCGTCGGGCGCACGCAGCCGAAGCGGGGCGAAGCCGGATCAAGATCGAGCGGCCCGAACGAGGCAATGCCGAATGCGGCGTATTCCACGCCCTGCGCGGCAAACCACTCGACTGCCGCACCCAGCGTTTCCGCAGGCGTCGTTGTCGGGATACGCTCCCGCGCCGTGATGGTGCGCTGGGCATCGGCCACGCCCAGCACGAACTTGGTGCCGCCCGCCTCGATCAGGCCATAGCGCGCCGCGCTCATGCCGCGACTTCCGCCCGCGTGCCATCAAGGACAAGCCGGAACACGGGCGCCGGCACCCCGGCGAAGTGCGCGCGCCGCCATGCGGCATCGCCGTGGTCGTTGCCCTTGAGCGAATTGGGATAGTCGACGAAGCCATGCACGGTGAGGTCGCTTGTCACCCACCAGCTATAGGTCTGCACCGGGGCTTCAGCCGGATTGCCGGCCACAAGCCCGCTGCCGTTGAGCGGCAGCCACGGCCCCTGCATGCTCTCCGCCACCATGCCGTAGAGCCCGTTGGGCCCGCTCGGTTCACCCGGCGCAAAGACCTTCCGCTGGGTCGACCAGAACAGGTAGTACTGCCCGCCGTGGAACACCACGTGCGGCCGTTCCTGCTCGTTGTTGAGCCCGTCCGCGCTGAGCAGCGGCGGCAGCACGGCCCAGCCATCTCCCTCGCGCCGCAGCAGGCCCACGCAGCCGTTCCAGGTACTCGCCGACTCTTTCAGCGATCCGGTGAACAGCAGGTAGTCGGCGCCATCTGCGGGATCGCGGAAATGGGCGGGATCGCGAAAACCCTTGATCATGCCGGGCACGCCTTCTGCCGCCGTCACCAGCACATAGTGCGGGATCGGCCCGCCCGCGATTTCGCGCGGCGCGCTCCAGTCCTCGACGGCAAGTTGCTCGGCAGTTCCGGTCAGCGTCCCCGTCGTCTCGAACATGCGCTGGATGAAGGTCCGCGGCTCCTCCCCGCGCAGGCCCGATGCGGTCCAGTAGAGCGTTACCGCCGCCGTCTCCGGATCATAGAGCGCCGATCCGGCCCACTCGCGGCTGCCGGGATTGAGGTCGTCCGGCAGGGCATTGCCATGATCGCGCCATTCGCCGTCCCGCAGTGCCATCAGGCGGATGCGGACAATGTCATGCCGCGCTTCGGGGTCTTCGCCGGCCGGTGCGGAGAGCACGAACCACAGCGTCCAGCCCTCGACCACGGCCGTTGTGCCGTCGGCCAGTTGCAACGGCCACAGGTCCCACAAATCGTAGCCGGGCAGCGGATGGCGCAGGCTTGCGCCGTCGACCAGCGGGATCTGGTGACAGGGCCCCAATTGCAGGGCGCGGAGATGGTCGCCGGTCCAGTGCGTGGTCGGTGATGTGAGTACGGGCATGGAAGTTCGGTCCTGAAAAACAAACGATTAAACTGGCCCCGGCAAGCAGGGCCATCAGCGAGAAGCGATTACTGCATGACGAGGCCCGCTCCGGCGCAGGCGGTTTCGCGCAGGACCAGCGGCGGTGTGCCATCGGGCTTGCGGTAGGTGAGGGCGGAGAGCACGGCATCGGCGCGGTCTGCACGGCACAGCGCGACGACTGCGCCGCCGAAGCCGCCGCCGGTCATGCGTGCGCCGCCTTCCGCCCCGATCAGTGCCTGCAGCTCTGCCACCAGCGCATCGACCTTGGGGACGGTGATCTGGAAATCGTCGCGCATCGATTGGTGCGAGGCAGCCATGAGCTTGCCCATCTCGACCAGATCGCCTGCTGCCAGCGCCTCGGCTGCGGCGAGCACCCGCGCGTTCTCTGTCACCACGTGGCGCGCCCGCGCATGGGTCAGGGGATCGAGTGCTGCGGCATCGAGCATCGCCATGTCCGCATCGCGCAGCGCCGCCACGCCCATCGCCGCCGCCGCCGCTTCGCACTGCGCGCGCCGCTCGTTGTAGGCACCATCGACGAGGCCGCGCGCCACGCCGGAATGGACGATCAGGATCTCCGCACTCTGCGGTAGCGCAACCGGCTGCACATCGAGCGAGCGGCAGTCGATCATCAACGCGTGGTCCTCGGCACCCGCTGCCGAGGCGAGCTGGTCCATGATCCCGCAGCGCATGCCGACATGGTCGCACTCGCCGGCCTGCGCCATGCGCGCGATCTCGGCGGGCGGAATGGCAAGGTCCGCCAGCGCTGCCAGCGCCGTGCCGATGCCCACCATCAGCGAGGCCGAGGAGGAAAGCCCGGCGCCCTTGGGTATCGTTCCGCTCACCGCGATGTCTGCGCCGGTCAGCGCATGGCCGCGCTGCGTCATTGCGGCAGTCATCCCGCGCACATAGTCGGCCCAGGGCTGCGCGGGATCGGCGGCATAAGGCACATCGAGCGGCCACTCCGCCACGGCACCGCCAAAGTCGCAGGCCATGACGCGGATCATCCCATCGCCGCGAGGCCTTGCGGCAATGCGCGATTCCACGCTGATTGCGCACGGCAGCACGAAGCCGTCGTTATAGTCGGTATGCTCGCCGATCAGGTTCACCCGGCCCGGCGCGCGCGCGATCACCGTGGGAGGCGCACAAAAGGCTGCTGCGAACTGCTGTGCCAAAGTCATGCAACGCTCCGGAAATGCGGACCGCCACAGGCGCGGAGCCGCTCCGCCGCCTGCTCGGCAGTCAGGTCGCGCTGCGTCTCGGCGAGGATCTCGAACCCCGCCATGAACTTGCGCACCGAGGCCGAGCGCAGCAGCGGTGGATAGAAATGCGCATGGAGGCGCCAGTGCGCGCTCGGTTCCTGTCCGAACGGCGCGCCGTGCCAGCCCATCGAATAGGGGAAGGGGCATTGGAACAAGTTGTCGTAGCGCGTGGTGAGATCACCAAGGATAACCGCCAGATCGCTGCGCTGTGCATCGGTCAGGTCGGGCAACCGCGCCACGTCGAAGCGCGGCAGCAGCAGGGTCTCGAACGGCCAGACAGCCCACCACGGCACGATGGCCAGCCAATGCTTAGAGGCGCAGACCACGCGCGGGCCGCCCGCTTCCGCCTCTGCCAGTTCCGCCAGCATGGGGCGGCCCTTCTCGGCCAGCCACGCCGCCTGCGTGCGGTCCTCGGTCGCGATCAGCTGGGGCACGTGGCTCGTCGCCCAGACCTGCCCGTGCGGATGCGGGTTCGAACAGCCCATCATCGCGCCCTTGTTCTCGAAGATCGAGACGACGGCATAGCGCTGGCCGAGGTCCGCCGCCTGCTCGCACCAGCAATCGATCACCGCGCGCAGTTCGCCTTGCGAAAGCTCGGGCAGGGTGCGGCCATGATCGGGCGAGAAGCAGATGACCCGCGCTTCGCCGGTCGCCTGCTCGGCGCGGAACAGCCCGCTTCCCATATCCGGCGCGGGCGTATCGGGCAGCAGCGCAGCAAAGTCGTTCGCGAAGACGTGAGGGCCGGTGTAATCCGGATTGCGCTCCCCGTTCACCCGCGTGTTGCCCGCACAGAGGTAGCAGGCCGGGTCGTGCGCGGGTGGACGCGTCACGTCGGGCACTTCCTCCGCGCCCTGCCACGGCCGCTTCGCGCGGTGCGGGGAAACCAGCAGCCAGGTGTCGCTCAGGGGATCGTAGCGCCGATGCGGATGCTCTGCCGGATCGAAACTCATGAACGCACCTCAAGGACCAGCACCGCCTCGGCGGGGAGCGGGGGGATGGCCATGCCTACGCGGCTGAGCCAGCCACCGTCCATGCTCGCCAGCACGCCGCTTTCGGACGAAAGCGTATAGGTGCGTCCCGGCACGGCCATCGGCAGCCTCAAGTTGGGCTGGTGACGCATCGTGGTAGGCGATGTGCGGGTGACCAGCACGACCATGTCCTCTGCCGAGCCATGGGCCTGCCACACCACGCCGTCGCCCACTTCGCCTAGCCAGACGCGGCCTTGATGCAGGCGTTCGCGCAGAGCCTTGTAGCGCACGATCCCGGCCATCAGCTCGGTGCGTTCCTTGTCGCCGAGCTTGCGCGCGTCGAGCTCCACGCCGAAATGACCCGGCAGCGCCACGCCGCAGCGGAACGCCATCGATTGCGAACGCCCGGTGGAATGCGCAGGGCTCGCCCCCACATGGCTGCCCATCACTTCGGGCGGCATGAACTGCAGGAACCCGCGCTGCATCCCCACGCGCGAGACGGCATCGATGCAGTCGCTCGTCCAGAAGCGGTGCGTGCGCTTGATGATCCCCGCGTCGATCCGCCCGCCGCCTCCGGCGCAAGCCTCGATCTCCACCTTCGGGAAGGCCGCGCGCAGCCGGTCCATCAGCGCGTAAGTCGCCAGCACTTGCGCCCGGTAATGGGCGAGGTTGCCGGCATGGACGAGATCGCGGTTGTGGTCCCACTTGAGGTACCCGATCGGCAGCTCGCGCAGCAGCGCCGCGATGGCGTCGAACAGGTAGGCGCTCACCTCCGGCTTCGCGAGATCGAGCACCAGCTGGTTGCGCGCCTCCAGCAGCGGACGGCCATCGACGTGCAGCGCCCAATCGGGATGGCGGCGATAGAGGTCGCTGTTGCGATTGACCATCTCGGGCTCGACCCACAGGCCGAACTCCATGCCCAGTTCGGTCACGCGCTGGGCGAGGGGGCCGAGACCGCGCGGATACTTGCGCTTGTCGACGGTCCAGTCGCCGAGCGACGAGGTGTCATCGTCGCGCTTGCCGAACCACCCGTCGTCGAGCACGAAGCGCTCGATCCCGATGTCCGCCGCCGCCTTGGCAAGGTCCATCAGCGCGGCCTCATCGTGCGCGAAGTAGAAGCCTTCCCAAGTGTTGATATGGACCGGGCGCTTGGCCGCACGTTCCGGACCGCCCGGCCAGGTCATCCGCGCGCGGATGCCGCGGTGGAAGGCGTGGGCCACGCCGTTCGGTCCTTCGGCGGAGGCTGTCGCCAGCACCTCGGGGCTCTGCAGCACTGCGCCCGGCGCGAGGATCGCCTCACCCGGCGCGAGCCATTCGCCCAGCTGCCACTGGTGCCGCCCGTCGTCGACCCACTCGATGGTCTGGACCGAATTGCCCGACCACGCGATCTGCGCGCCATAGGCACTGCCATCAGCGCAGGTCACCACCGCGCCGGGGAAGCAATCGTGCGAGGTCAGGCCGCGCCGGTTTTCGCGACGCCACAGGCTGCGGGTGAGAGGATCGCGCACGGGCACGAATTCCGAATTGTGCCGCCCGGCCAGCGAATGAACTTCAGCCGCATCCTCGGGCAGTGGCAACGCCGCCGCCGCCAGCCATTGCACATGGAGCGGCGCATCGCCTTCGTTCGAGATTGCGCTGCGCACCGTCATCACGTCGGTCGCGGGATCGAGCGAATAGCTCGTCGTTACCGCGATCCGTGCGACCGCATCGTGCAGGACGAAGCGCACGGTCTGCGCATCGGGCTGTTCGACCTTGCATTCGCCCGCCTGAAACGACCAATCGCGCCCCGCACGGTCTGCGAGCAGCGCGCTCTGGCCGAACCAGCCCATGCCGAAGCCGGGGAATACCGTCAGTGGCTGGTCGAAATGGAGCGAGAAGCTAGGCTCGGGCCGCTCGCTGCGCAGGCTCGCGGAAGGCCGCGCGCCATCGGGCAGGCGCGGACCCCAATAGCGCCACAGCGGGGCCTCGCCGGGTGGCAATTCCCATACGGCGCTGCAGCCGGGGCTCTCCAGCGCGATGATCTTCGGCGCGGTGATGTGGGGGGCAGTATCAGACATGCGCCAGCCCTGCGGCCCGGCGCGGATCGGGCACGCGCAGCATGGTGAGTGCTGCCATGACCAGCAGTGCCCCGGCAAAGCTCAGCGCATTGCGCGGGTCCGCGCCCAGCACGTGGTTGTAGATCCAGCCGAAGGTGAGACCGTTGAGCAGCATCGGGATCACGATCATCATGTTGAAAATGCCCATGTAAACCCCCGTCCTCTCGGGCGGGATCGAGCCTGCCAGGATGATGTAGGGGTTGCCCATGATGCTCGCCCAGCAGCAGCCAAGCGTCACCGCGATCAGCAGCAGCGGGGTGTGGCTGCCGAGATCGGGCATCGCCAGTGCCGAGAAGATCGGCCCCGGCGCATTCGCCGCACCCGAAACGTGCGCCAGCGCTGCCATGCCCAGTCCGCCTGCTGCAAGGCATGCCATGTGCACGCGCGATGCGCCCAGCGCGCGGGAGATCGGCACCATGGCGAGAGCAGCGACAAAGCCGACAAGGTTGTAGAACGCGCCCAGTTGCTGCGTCGTCAGCACTGCCGCGCGGAAGGCCTCGCTGCTCTTGTCAGCTGTGTCATAGATCGACCGTCCGATCGACAGCGAGCTGTAGGACCAGTAGATCGAGAAGCCGTACCACTGGAACAGGCTCATCCACGCCATCGAGCGCATCGCCTGCGGCATCTCCACGATGGCGCGGCCGATTTCGCCCAGTGTCGCCCCGGCGGAGCGCGGTGCGGCGGCGATCCGGGCCTTTTCCTCCTCGCTCAGCGGCAGCTCTGGCACGCGCCAGATCGACCACAGGATCGTCGAGATCGAAAGCACCGCACCGACCATGAACGAGATATGCGTGATCGTCGGAATGTTGTGCGCATCCACCGCATTGCGGTCGATCCCCACCCAGTAAACCAGGATCGAGGGCGACAGGAACGCGAGGCACTGTGCGAGCCCGGTGAACGCGCTTTGGCTCAGATAGCCGATCTCGTGCTGGCTCTCGTCGAGCCGGTCGCTCACATAGGCGCGGTAGGGCTCCATCGTGATGTTGTTACCCGCATCGAGCAGCCATAGCAGGCTCGCCGCCATCAGGAGGCTTGCGGAAAACGGCATGAACAGCAGGCCGAGGCTGCACATCACCGCACCGATCAGGAAGTAGGGCGTGCGCCGGCCAAACCGGGAGCTCGTCCGGTCTGACAGCGCTCCCACCAGTGGTTGTATGAGAAGGCCGGTGACCGGCCCTGCGAGTTGCAGGATGGGAAGGTTCGATTCGTCCGCGCCGAGCCACGAATAGATCGGCACCATGTTGCCTTGCTGCAGGCCGAAGCTGAATTGCAGCCCCAGGAACCCCAGGTTCATCTCGACCACGCGCATCAGCGAGAGGATCGGCTTGTGCTTCCTCTCTGCCCGCTCGATTCCTGCTGGGGTTGCAATGCTCAAAGGCTCTCTCCCGCACGACTCTCGATGGAGCCTTTGATCCTCCGCTTACCCTAAGGTTTGCATTGATTCAATCGAGTGAATCAAATTGTTTGCCCAACTTCGCCCTGCCCGTTCACTGGGCATCCTCGATCCACGCCACCGGCGGCTTGGCGCGGCGGTCCACCGTCAGGCGAAACACGTCCGGCCGCGCATAATGCCCCACCGGATCGAAGTCGTAGCGGGCGCGAGCGATCTCGGCCGGGTCGATCTCGGCATAGAGGATCGTTTCGCCGGAATAGTGCGGCCCCGCCAGCAGTTCGCCCAGCGGCCCCACGATCAGGCTGCCGCCGCGCATCAGCACGGTCTCCGGATCCTCACCCAGCACGCATTCCTGCCCCTCGGGCAGATCGCGCCGCTGCAGGAACTGGCAGGCCGAGAGCACGTGGCAGCGCCCCTCCAGTGCGATGTGCCGCATCGAGGAGACCCACCCGTCGCGGTCGTCCGCAGTCGGCGCGCAGTAAAGCGTCACGCCCTGACCATACATGGCCATGCGCAGCATCGGCATGTAGTTTTCCCAGCAGATCACCGCGCCCACGGTGCCGAGCGCGGTCTCCACTGCCGGCAGGGTGGAACCATCGCCAAAACCCCAGACGAGCCGCTCTGCCGCTGTCGGCATCAGCTTGCGGTGATGCGCCATCGTCCCTGCCGCTCCGTCGATGATGAGGGCGGTGCAATAGAGCGTCGAGCCCAGGCGCTCGATGACCCCGATCACCACGACCATGCCCGTTGCACCCGCCGCCTCGCGCACCAGGGCGATCTCCGGGCCGTCGAGCGCCACCGAGGCGGCAAAGTACTGCGCATAGGCTTCGCGCCCCTCCGGCAGGCGCAGCCCGATCGGCGCGCCGAACCGCGCGCCCTTGGGATAGCCGCCGATGAAGGCTTCGGGGAATACGGCCAGCCGCGCCCCGGCAGCACCGGCTTCAGCAATCAAACGGGCGGCCTTGGCAGCGGAAGCGCTGGCGCCAGCCGGATCGGATGCCGCCTGCACGACGGCGGCACGAAAGGAGGACATGTTCATGGCGCGAAACCTAGCAGCGCTCGTGCGCTCCGGCGATTGCTATCTGCACGCGCCGCGCGCTACCAAAGCGAATAGCCAGAACGGGAGAGCGGCATGAATGACGCAAAGGCTAAAGGCGTCTGCCTCGTCATCGGCGCGGGTGACGGGCTGGGCGGGGCCATCGCGCGGGCGTTCGCGCGCACCGGCCTTACCGTCTGCGTCACGCGCCGGGCCCGCCATCTCGACCAGCTCGAAGCCCTCTGTGCCGAGATCCGCGCCGAGGGCGGCACGGCCCACGCCTTTGGTGTCGACGCCCGCTCGGAAGAGGAAACCGCCGCCCTGTTTGACCGGATCGAGCGAGAGATCGGCCCGATCACTGTCACCGTGTTCAACATCGGCGCCAATGTCCGCTTCGGTATCCGCGAGACGACCTCGCGCGTGTTTCACAAGGTCTGGGAAATGGCCTGTTTTGCGGGCTTCCTTGCCGGGCGTGAGGCGGCGCGCGTGATGGCCCCGCGCGGCGAGGGCACGATCCTGTTCACGGGTGCCACTGGCTCGCTGCGCGGGGGCGCCGGATTTGCGGCCTTCGCCGCGGCCAAGCACGGCCTGCGCGCGCTCGCCCAGTCGATGGCGCGCGAGCTTGGCCCCGAAGGCCTCCATGTCGCCCATGTCGTCTGCGACGGTGCGATCGACGGCACATTCCTGCGCTCACGCGTTGAGGATGTCGCCCCGCTGCTGGCCGAAGATTCCGTGCTCAAGCCCGAAGATGCCGCTCAGGCCTTTGTCTGGCTGCACCAGCAACCCCGCTCGTCATGGACGCACGAGCTTGATCTTCGCCCCTGGCAGGAGCGCTTCTGAGATGACCCAGACCCCCGAAAACCGTTCTATCGAGTTCATCTTCGATTTCGTCAGCCCCAATGGCTACCTCGTATGGCAGCCCCTGAAGGAGCTTGCCGCGCGCAAGGGCGCGACCATCGTCCTCACTCCGGCGCTCCTCGGCGGCATGCACAAGCTGACCGGCAATGCCCCGCCGTTCATGCGTGACGCCGATGTGAAGGGCAAGAATGCCTATGCCCAGCTCGAAATGCAGCGCTTCGTCACGCGCCACGGGCTGACGAAGTTCCGGATGAACCCGGCCTTCCCTTTCCGCTCGGTCGAACTGCAGCGCATGCTCCTCGCCGCCATCGATCTCGGCTGCGGTGAGGCTTTTGCCGATGCGTTCCTGCGCGCGATCTGGGAAGACGGGCTTGATCCGTCGGACAGCGCTGCCGTCGATGCCGTGCTGGCCGCCACCGGCCTCCCCGCGGCTGCGTTGGCGCAAGGTGCCCAGTCCGCGCCGGTGAAGGACCGCCTCGCGGCCAATACCCAGAACGCCGTCGATCGCGGTGCATTCGGCATCCCCACCTTCTTCGTCGGCGGCGAGATGTTCTTCGGCAAGGAACGCCTCGGCCAGATCGAGGAACTGCTCGGCTGACGAGAGGCGCTGCGCTGGAGACGCAGGTGGCGTCCTAGTCGACAAGGCGATTGAGGATCGGGCACTCGGGGCGGTCATCGCCGTGGCATTGCTCGGCAAGGTCGATAAGCGTGCGCCGCATGTTCTCCAGCGCCGCGACCTTCCGGCCAAGGTCGGCAGCTCGGGCGAGCGCCAGGGCCTTCACCTCGCTGCTCGCGCGCCGGTGATCGGACCAGAGCGACAGGAGCGTTGCGATCTCGTCGATCCCGAAGCCGAGATCGCGGGCATTGGCGATGAAGCGCAACCGGTGGACATCTGCCTCGCTGTAATCGCGGTAGCCGCTGTCCCGGCGCGGTGGCGGGGGGACCAGTCCGATCTTCTCGTAGTGCCGGATCATGCGCTCCGATATGCCGCTCGCCCGCGATGCGCTGCCGATATTCACAGCGGCCTCCGGTTGAGCCGGAGCGCGTTGGAAACGACGCTCACCGAGGACAGCGCCATCGCCGCCGCTGCGATCATCGGCGAGAGCAGGATGCCGAACCACGGGTAGAGCAGACCGGCAGCGACCGGCACGCCCGCGGCGTTGTAGACGAAGGCGAACATCAGGTTCTGGCGAATGTTCGCCATGGTCGCCTCGCTCAGCCGGCGTGCGCGCGCGATTCCGGTCAGGTCTCCCTTGAGCAAGGTCATGCCCGCGCTCTCGATGGCAACGTCGGTGCCGGTGCCCATGGCGATGCCGACATCGGCCGCGGCCAGCGCAGGCGCGTCGTTCACGCCGTCGCCGGCCATTGCCACGATCCGGCCCTCGCGCCTCAGCCGCGTAACGACTTCGCTCTTCTGATCGGGCAGGACTTCGGCTTCGACCTCGTCGATCCCCAGCCGCGCCGCGACGGCCAGTGCCGTCGTCCGGTTGTCGCCGGTGAGCATGACCACGCGGATGCCTTCGGCGCGCAGGGCAGCAAGCGCTTCAGGGGTGGTCTGCTTGATCGGATCGGCAATCGCGATGACGCCTGCCGCCTTGCCATCAAGGCCGACGAAGATCGCCGTGGCCCCGTCGCGGCGCAGATCGTCGGCGGCTGCGCCGAGGGCGGTTGTATCGATACCCTGCTCACCGAGGAACCGGGCATTGCCGAGCACAACGCGGCGCCCGTCGACAGTGCCGAGCGCGCCGCGTCCCGTGGGCGATTCGAAATCGCTGACGTCCGACAAGGGCAGCGAGCGCTCCCTTGCCGCCTTGACGATCGCGAGCGCGAGGGGATGCTCCGATGCGCGTTCGACCGCAGCGGCAAACAGCAGGACTTCGGTTTCCGAACTGTACCTGGCTGGAACCACAGCCGTTACCGCCGGTCGTCCCTCGGTCAGCGTACCGGTCTTGTCGACGACAAGCGTATCGACCTTCTCCATGCGTTCCAGCGCTTCGGCGTTCTTGATCAGAACGCCGAGCCCGGCGCCGCGACCGATACCGACCATGATCGACATCGGCGTGGCGAGCCCCAATGCGCAGGGGCAGGCGATGATGAGCACGGCGACTGCGGCGACGAGGCCATAGGCGAAGCGCGGCTCCGGTCCCCAGATGCTCCAGCAGGTGAAAGCCAGCACGGCAACCGCAATGACCACCGGCACGAACCATCCCGAGACACGGTCCGCCATGCGCTGGATCGGCGCGCGCGAACGCTGCGCATCCGCCACCATCTGGACGATGCGCGCGAGCATGGTGTCACGGCCGACCCTGGTGGCCTTGATCACGAGCGAGCCGGTCTGGTTGAGCGTGCCGCCAATCACACTGTCGCCTTTGGCCTTTGTGACGGGAAGGGATTCGCCGGTCACCATCGACTCATCAAGCGAGGAGCGCCCGTCCATTACCTCGCCATCGACGGGCACCTTTTCGCCGGGGCGCACGCGCAGGCGGTCGCCGACCTCGATGAGATCGAGGCTGATTTCCTCGTCTTCGCCACTCGCAAGCAGGCGCCGTGCGGTCGTGGGCGCAAGGCCGAGCAGGGCCTTGATCGCGCCCGAGGTGCGTTCACGCGCGCGCAGTTCGAGGATCTGACCGAGCAGCACGAGCACGGTGATTACCGCCGCGGCTTCGAAGTAGACCGCCACGCTGCCATCGGCCCCGCGGAACGCTGGCGGGAACAGGCCGGGCGCGAGGGTAGCGACCATGCTGTAGCTCCAGGCCACTCCGGTGCCCATCGCGACGAGCGTGAACATGTTGAGGTTGCGTGTCCTGAGCGATGCCCAGCCGCGTTCGAAGAAGGGCTTCCCCGCCCAGACGACCACCGGGGTTGCCAGCACCAGCTGGATCCACACCGAAATGTGCATCGGCACCAGATGGTGCAGCGCCGGGAAGACATGCCCGCCCATTTCGAGGAGGAAGACCGGGAGCGCGAGGACGAGAGCGATCCGGAACCGCCGGCTCATGTCGATGAGTTCTGGGCTGGGGCCAGTGTTGGCCGTGACGGTTTCAGGTTCGAGCGCCATGCCGCAGATCGGGCAGGGACCTGCGTGATCCTGCCGCACTTCGGGATGCATCGGGCAAGTCCACATCGTGCCTTCCGGCACGTCAACCGGCGCTTGCGGGTTCAGATAGCGGCCGGGATCGGCACGAAACTTGGCCAGGCAACCGGCACTGCAGAAATGCAATTGCTGCCCGGCATGTTCGGCGTGGTGTGCGGTCTTGGCCGGATCGACGTCCATCCCGCAAACGGGGTCTTTGACCAGCCCGGGCGCCGGGCCTTCCCCGTGGTCATGCCCATGATCATGTCCGTGATGACAATGCGCCATGATGATGTTTCCTTCTCTGACGCACCTCCTGTGGACCTTGACATCATGTCAGGGTCAAGCGGCAATTTCCGGCATCGCTCAGAACCAGAAGCGAACGCCCGCGATAACGCTTCGTTCCGCCGTGCTCCTGCCGTCAGCACGCGCGTAATCCGCAGTCTTGCCTGCTGACCACGTCCAGTTGACGCCGATATAGGGCGACAACTCGCGCCGCACGTCGTAGCGCAGCCGCAGGTCGAGCTCGGCGCTCGAGAGGCCGGCGCCGATGCGCTCGGCCGGCATGTCCTGCGCGGCAAGCTCAAGTTCGGCGCGCGGCTGGAATACGAGGCGCTGGGTGATCCTGAGATCGTAGGAGCCTTCGAGCCGCGCGGCGAGCTGGCCCTTGTCCGACAGGAACAGCGCCGCCTGCACATCGAACTGATAGCGCGCGCGGCCATCGAGGCCGATGGTTGCCCAGCTTCGGCGCGGATGCGGGCCGATGTCCTGCCTGACGCCCACTTGCAGGTTCCACCACGGATCGAGCGCCTTGGCGTAGAGGGCCTGAACCTCGCCGTTTTCCAGTCCTTCCCCGCGCGTGCCTTCACCGCGCGTCTTGATCACGAACCGGTCGACGTTGCCCGCCCAGAACTCGCCTTCCCAGCGGTACCCGTCCTGCCCCTCGCGAATGCGCAGTTCGGCAGCGTCGACAATGAGCTTGGTATAGACCGGCGCAGGCGGGTGCATTTCCGCCTCGGCGGCGGCAGCCATTGCGGCTGGATCCCAGTATCGCGCGGCCGGATTGTCATGCACGGCGGGTGGCGGTTCCGCGCTGCCCGGCGGCTGGTCGGTGCCGGTGGGTTCATCGTCTGTCGGCGCGGGCGGTGCTGCGGGTGCAGATGGCGTATCGCCATGAACCATGCCGTGCATGTCATGGCCTGCGTGCGGGTCTGCCGTTTGCGCAAAGGCGGGGCCTGCTGACACGAGCAGGGCTGCCGCCAGACCGAGGTTGGCCGCTTTCATGCCGCCTCACCCGGAACCGGGCGGACCTGCACCACGCGCATCATCCCCATCAGCATGTGCAGGAACATATGGCAATGGAACGCCCAGTCGCCGCCGATGGCCGTCACGTCCCAGCTGACCTTGCCGCCGGGGAGCACGTTCACCGTATGCTTGCGCGGGCTGTGCGCGCCGTGCCCCGTCACCAGTTCGAAGAAGTGGCCGTGGAGGTGGATCGGGTGCGCCATCATCGTGTCGTTGATGAGCGTGACCCGCACGCGTTCGCCTGCCCGCATCGGTATCGGGTCGTGCGCTTCTGACATCGTCTTGCCGTCCATCGACCACATGTAGCGGTCCATCGCGCCGGTGAGGTGCACCTCGATCTCGCGCTCCGCCGCCCGCAGGTCAGGATTTGGCTCCAGTGCGATGAGATCCTTGTAGACCAGCACCTTGTGATCCGGGCCGACATAGGCCGCATCGAGCCCGATGCCGGGATCGCCCGTGCGGTCCATCGGCATCGGGTTGATCATGTCGACCCCCGGACCGAGCTTGACCTGCGGAGCAAGCGTGCCGTCGCGCATGGACATGCCTGACATGTCATGGCCAGGCATGTCCATGCCCATGTCCTTCATGGTGAGAACCGGGCGCTTGCGGCGCACCGGCACCGGAGCCCGCATGCCTGCGCGCGGCGCCAGCGTGGCAAGCGCCATGCCGGACCGGTCGACGGTTTCGCCGACGATGGTGAAGGCCCTGTCCTCGCCGGGCGTGACGATCACGTCATAGGTCTCGCCCGGCGAGAACTGGAACTCGTCAACGGCAACCGGGCGCACGTCCTGTCCGTCCGCCGCGACCACGCTCATCTTGAGGCCGGGAATGCGCACGTTGAACGCGGTCATCGCCGAGCCATTGATGAAGCGCAGCCTCACCCGCTCGCCGGGCGCGAACAGCGCGGTCCAGTTGGTCTTCGGCCCATGCCCGTTGACGAGATAGTTGAGGACGACGCCGGTCACGTCCGAGATGTCGGTCGGGTCCATGCGCATCCGGCCCCACGCCGCGCGGTCCGGCAGGCGCTGGTCCTTGCCCGCCAGCATCCCGGCGAGCGTCTGGCGCTGGAAGTTGTAGTAACCCGGCTCCACCTTGAGATTGCGCAGGATCCGGGCGGGGTGGGTGAAGCTGTGGTCCGAGAGCAGGATCACATGGTCCCGGTCATAGGGCGCAGGGTCGGCCCCCGCCGGATCGATCACGATGGGGCCATACTGCCCCATCCACTCCTGAAACCCGGAATGGCTGTGATACCAGTAGGTGCCGGCCTGCTCGATAGGGAACTCGTAGGTGAAGGTCGATCCCGCCTTGATCCCCGGGAACGAGACGCCGGGCACGCCGTCCATCTGGAACGGCACGATAAGCCCGTGCCAGTGCAGCGAGGTGTCCTCATCGAGCGTATTCTCGACCGTGAGGCGCAGCTTCTGGCCTTGCTTCAGCCGCAGCAGCGGCGCCGGAACCGTGCCGTTGATGCTGATCATGCGAGCCGGTTTGCCGTCCACCATCAGCGTATCGCGCGCAACGCGCAGGCGGATGTCCTCGCCCGACAGGGTCGGCAGGGAATCGGTCTGAAGGCCGGCCGAAACCGGTTGCGCCCAGGCCGGGAGCCAGGGGTCAAGCAGCAAGGCCCCCGCACCAAGACCTGCGCCTTGCAGGATACGGCGACGGGTAAGATCAGGAAGTTCCATGAAAGCGGGGCCCGGGCATGAAGCAGTTCTGCCTGGGATACGCGAGATTGCGCTCAACCCCTCAGAATTTCCGCCAGCTTCGCACGGGCACGGTAGAGGCGCGTCTCCACGGCCTTCTCGCTCACCCCGATAATGCCGGCAGTCTCGGTCTGGCTCAGGCCCTCGATCGTGCGCAGGACGAGCACTTCCTTCAGGCGTGCGGGCAGTTCAGCGATGGCCGCCATGACCCGGTCCAGCTCCTGCCGGTTTGCGACCTGCGCTTCGGCATCGGGCACGGCATCGGCCACTTCGTGCGCCTCTTCGAGCGGCAGCGCGAAGGCGAGGAACCGCCGTACCGTGCGCCGCCGCGCCCAGTCATGGCTCTTGTTGATGACAATCCGCGCCAGCCAGTGCGCGAAGGAGCGCGACGGATCGAAGCGCCCAAGCGCCGCAAAGGCCGCGATGAAGCTCTGCTGCGTCACGTCCAGCGCGGCATCGTCATTCCCGCAGTGATGGCGCGCGAGCCGGAACGCCGCCGCGCGGTGGCGGTCCATCAGCACGCGATAGGCCGCCTGCCGCCCGGCAAGCGCCTGCGCGGCCAGTTCGCCGTCCGCCATGGCGGCGAGGTCAGGCATCAGCGCTGCTTGGCTGTAAGCGCCTTGACGACCGATGCGTCGAAGCGCTCCGCCTGATCGGGACGCAGCACCCCGCGCATGGCGAAGATGTGTTCGAGGGTCACCTTCTGAAGCTCGCCCATCGCCATGTGCGAGGCATCGACCGCGCCCGCCACTTGCGGGCCATAGCCGTGCTCGGCCTCGATTGCAGCGGCCAGCCGTGCATTGTCAGCCTGCAGCTCCTGCTCAAGCGCCTTGCGGCGCTGCGCATACTGCTGCTCGATGGCCTCGATCTTGCGTTCCTGATCGGCATCGAGCCGCAGATCGCCGTGGAGCAACTGATGCAGCTCGGTCTCGACCGGTGTGGCAGGTGCGATCCATGCGCGGCCGATCAGGACGCCGCCGATCGCCGAACCGAAGGCGGCGAGGATGATCACCACAAATCGAACGCGTTCGTTCATTCGTCGCCCCCCAGCAGCGATGAGGGCGCCAGTGCGGCGGGCGCGCCGAGCGGGAAGACCGTCGCCGCCCGCACAGGTTCCGCGGGGGCGATCGAACCCAGCACGCCAATGCTGAGCGAGACGATCACCACGAGCGCCATGGCGCGCATCTGCGTGCGGGCCTCGCGGCGGCTGGCCAGCCTTGCAAGGACCACATCGTCAATCGCCCCGAGGCGCGGATCGACGGGCATGTTCCGCATGCGGGCGAACAGGGTATCGAGATCATCCATGGCAGACTGGTCCTGAAGTTCCATTTGTCGATACGCGCCTCTTGGGCCGATCCCTCGAAAAGAATCGCATCGGCTCGCGAGGGATGCCGTCGATACGTGCGTAATCCCGATAAGAACCCTGTCGAGGAGCATGCAATGAAGGTTTTTCGCGCACTGACCGCGGCCGTACTCGCGCTTGGTCTTGCGACGTCCCTGCCAGCACTTGCGCATCCCGCGCTGGTCTCGTCGATGCCCGCAGCTGCCTCGGCTGCCAGCAATGTCAGGACGGTGACGCTGACGTTCAACGAGGCCTTCCTGCCGCAGATGTCGGGCATGGAGATCGTCATGACCGGAATGCCCGGCATGGAGGACCATCATCCGGCGATGAAGATCGGCGGCGTCAAGGTTGCCGCTGGCGCTGACGGCAAGTCGCTGGTGGCGATGCTCCCCCGCCCGCTTCCTGCCGGCAGCTATGATGTGAACTGGCATGCGGCCGGAACCGACAACCACCGTGTTTCGGGCAAGGTCAGCTTCACGGTCAAGTAGCGCCGCTGGTCGCACGAGTCCGCTGGGCACTGACCCTCGGCCTCGGCCTGCTGCACGGCGGTAGCAACCGTTCGTGCGCAGCTTGCCTTCCCCTAGGACCAGTGCCCGGCCGGAATGATCCGTACCTAGTGCAGGCCCAACTCATGGCGACCCACCACCATGTGGTGAACCTCGTCCGGGCCGTCCGCAAAGCGCAGATGGCGCACGTCCGTGTAGAGTTCGGCCAGCGGCGTCCATTGCGAGATCCCGGTCGCGCCATGGATCTGGATCGCCTGATCGATGATCTGGCAGGTCTTCTCCGGCACCATCGCCTTGGCGAGGCTCACCCAGACCCGCGCCTCACGATTGCCGAGCACATCCATGGCCTTGGCTGCCTTGAGCACGATCATCCGCATCGCTTCGATCTCGATCCGCGCCCGCGCCGCAAGTTCGAGGTTCTTGCCAAGGCTGATCAGCGAGCGACCGAACGCCTCGCGCGATGAGCCGCGCTTGACCATCAGGTCGAGTGCCACTTCCGCCTTGCCGATCGTGCGCATGCAGTGGTGGATGCGGCCAGGCCCGAGGCGCAACTGCGAGATCTCGAACCCGCGCCCTTCGCCCAGGAGGATGTTTTCATAGGGCACGCGCACGTTGTTGAACCGGATGTGCATGTGGCCGCGCGGCGCATGGTCCTCGCCGAACACGTGCATCGGCCCGACGATCTCGACGCCCGGCGTATCGATGGGAACAAGAATCTGCGACTGCTGCTGAGAGACGGGACCATCGTCGCTGGTGCGCACCATGGTGATCATGATCTTGCAGCGCGGATCGCCCGCGCCCGAGATGTAATACTTCTCGCCGTTGATCACCCAATCCTTGCCATCGCGCACGGCCCGGGTGCGGATGTTCTTGGCGTCCGAGGAGGCGACATCGGGTTCGGTCATCGCATAGGCGGAGCGGATCTCGCCTGCGAGCAGCGGCTCCAGCCAGCGCGCCTTCTGCTCTGGTGTGCCGACCCGTTCGAGCACTTCCATGTTGCCAGTGTCGGGCGCGGAGCAATTGAGCGATTCCGAAGCCAGCGGCGATTTGCCGAGTTCGGCAGCGATATAGGCGTAATCGAGGTTGCTCAGCCCTTCGCCGGTCTCCGCGTTGGGCAGGAAGAAGTTCCACAGCCCTGCTGCCTTGGCTTTCGCCTTGGCGCCTTCCAGCAGCTCCAGCTGGCCGGGCGCGAAGCTCCACCGGTCGGTGCGGGTCTCGCCGAGCCGGAAGTACTCCTCGGTGATCGGCGCAACGTTCTCCGCGATATGGCGCTTCACCGCTTCAAGCAGCGGGCGCGCGCTTTCCGACATGCGCAGGTCGTCGAGTTCGGGAATGGAATAGATATTGGTCATGATCTGGTTCACCTCTCCGCAGCGAGCCTAGCTTTCTCATCTCTCATGAGCCAAATCATCTTTCTAGATAGCGCAGGCCGTGCTGGTCAGCTTCAGCACAGCGGGCAGCTGGTCCATCGCTGACTTCCGCTGGATCGCTGCACCAGACTGGGCCGAGCAACCATGCGCCGCAGGGAAGATGGATTTTTGCACACGCAGGATGAGAAAGAGTAATTTCCTGCTTGACGAATCGGACCGGGTGGCTAATAGGCGGCTCTCCGGTCAGCCACTCAACGGGTGGCACCAGCGCCGGTCGCCATCATAGACGGAAGCCAAGTTTCCCGGTGTAGAGATCGGGGAACGGTGGTTGTCCGCCGAATTGTGTCTGGCGGTTCTTTGACATTGTTAGTTTAGATGAAGGGACATGTGGGCGACGGCGCCCGGTTCTGAGGGTCTTT
>CANGJI010000040.1 GCA_947454135.1 Sphingomonadaceae bacterium | reverse complement strand
GGCCCTTGGCGGCAAACCATGCGGCGGTCTGGGCGCGGTGGTCCTCGTTGCGATAGCTCAGCGCAAGGCGCAGGCCCGCATCGCTGAAGGCCTGCGCAACGCCGAGGCCGATGCCGGTGACGCCTCCGGTGATGAAGGCGACTTGTCCTTTGAAACTCATGCGCTCTTGCTTTCGGTGAGGCGTTTGCCGGCGGTCTCAGGCAGGCCGAATGTGGCGACGACGAGGGCAAGCACGACCATGGCGAATGGATACCAGAAGCCCGCCATCACACTGCCGGTGGTGGCAACGATGGCCTGCACGATGAACGGCATGAACCCGGCGAAGATGCCCACGCCGAAGTTGTAGCTGGTGGCGAGCGAGGAATAGCGCGTGCGGGCGGGGAACTGCTCGCACAGCCATGCGCCGAGCGGGCCATAGGTGATGATGCCGGGCAGGCCGATGACGATCATCGCGGCGATGATGACGAGCAGATTGCCGGTGGGCGGAATGACCGGTTTGGTGGTGTAGCCAGCTTCGGCAAGCGCGGGGTCGAGGCTTTCGAGCGGGGCCGGTTTTCCTCCGATCGTTACGACGGGGGCGCCAACAGATGCCCCATCTTCCTTGGAATAGGGCACGCCTGCACGGGTGAGCTTGTCGAGCACCTGACCACAGGCGCTGGCTTGCCCATGCTGCGCGAACGGATTGAAGGTGCAGTCATTGCCGATGACCACGACCGGATGCTGCCGCGCGGCTGCGGCGAGCGCGGGATTGGCGTGGTCGCCGAGGATGTGGAAACCGGGGAACAGGACGACGAGGAACACGAGATAGCCCCCGATGACCACCGGTTTGCGCCCGAAGAAATCGGATAGCCATCCGGCAAGGACGTTGCCCAGTGTCATCGCTGCCAGCACCCCGATCAGCAGCGTGCGCGTCAGCACCGGGTCCATATGGACCGAGACCTGCATGAAATTGAGCAGCTGGATCATGCCGACATAGCCGCAGATCGATTGCCCCACCGCACCGCCGAAGGTGACGGCGAGAAGGCGGCGCAATTGCTTTGGCGTGGCATAGGCTTCGCGCAGCGGAGTGCGGGCGAGTTCGCCAGCCTTCTGCATGGCCGCGAAGACCGGGCTTTCGGAGAGCTTGAGGCGCATCCACACCGAAACGGCGAGGAGCACGAGGCTCGAAATGAAGGGCAGGCGCCAGCCCCAGGCGAGCCATGCTTCCTCGCCCAGCAGGGTTTCGGTCGCGAGGACGACAAGGAGGCTCAGGGAGAAACCCGCCGAAGCGCCGATCTGGATCCAGCCGGTATAGAAGCCGCGCTTCTTCACGGGCGCATGTTCGGCGACATAGATCACCGCGCCGCCATATTCGCCGCCCACCGCAAGCCCCTGCAGCGCGCGCAGCACGACAAGGAGGATCGGCGCGGCGATGCCCCATTGCGCATAAGTGCCGATCAGGCCGATGGCGGTGGTGGCAAGGCCCATCAGCGTGATCGTGACGAGGAACGTGACCTTGCGGCCGAAGCGGTCTCCGAAGGTGCCGAAGATCGCCGCGCCGAAGGGCCGCGCGGCAAAGCCGACACCGAATGTGGCAAGCGCGAGGAGGAAGCCCGCTGCCGGGCTGGAGCCGGGGAAGAACAGTTTGCCGAACAGCGGCGCAAGCGTGCCGTAGATGTAGAAATCGTACCATTCGAACGCCGTGCCCGCTGCCGAGGCGGCGATGACCGTGCGGATCTCGCCAGTCGTCGGAGCTCCGCCGGGCTCCCCTTTCGAATCCATTTTTCTCTCCCCTTTGCCGCAGCATGACGCGGCGCGAGGCGATTGCCAATCGTTTCGGGAATTGTTAGCCTAACTTACAAATTTCCGCCGAAGCGGAATGGATGGGAGCTGGGTAAATGTCTGATCTGGAAGCGCGTCTTGCCGTCCTTGAAAACCGCGTCGGCGAGCTGGAAGACATCAACGCGATCCGCCGCCTGCAGTGGGCCTATGGCTACTACATCGACTACAACCGGCCCGAGGAAGTGGCCGCGCTGTTTGCCGAGGACGGGGCGGTGGTGTTCCTTTCGGGCGAATACCGCGGCCATGCGGGTGTCATGCGGCTCTACGGAACGTGGATCCAGGAGCTGTTCACCAAGGGCAAGCGCGGGCCGGTGCATGGCCTGCTGCTCGATCATTTCCAGTTGCAGGACGTCATCACCGTTTCGCCCGACCGGCAGACTGCCAAGGGCCGCTTCCGGGGCATTCTGGCGGGCGGCTGGCACGACGAGGTGCTGGGTGAGAAGCCCGAACACATGCCGCAGCAGTTCTGGGAATCGGGCATTTACGAGAACGACTACGTGCGCGAGAACGGCGTGTGGAAGATCAAGCGGCTCGATTACCTGATGCAGTGGCAGGGTGATTACGAGACCGGCTGGGCGCACACCGTCTCGCACCTCCAGCCCGCAGTGGTGTGCTATCCCGAGAACCCGACCGGGCCGGACGTGATCCTGCCGGAAAACAACTACCGCCAGACCTGGCCGCACCGGCAGGAAGTGCCGATGAGCTTTGCGCACCCGGTGCTGGCGGAAGCGTTCCGGGTGGAGGCGTTTGCGGGGCTGAAGGGGAAGTAGGCGTGGTGCTTCTGGCGGGTGCGGAGCCGTTTGGTGACGCCCGGAGGTAGCCCGGCTCCGTGTCAGACACGGGGCGACGGGAGTTTGTGGCGTTCCTTGGGGCTGAACTACCCCGCCGTCATCCGCGCCAGAATAGCCTGCGCCGCCGCGTGGAACACCGCGCGCTCTTGCGGGGTGAAATCCGCGAACAGGTGGCCGCCGATCTGCGCCATCGCCGGGATCGTCTGGCGGAACAGGTCCATGCCCGCTGCCGTCAGTCGCACCGGCTTGCGGCGGCGGTTGTTCGCATCGGGGGCCAGTTCGACAAGGCCGCGTTCGTGAAGCGCGGCGATGGCGCGGCTGACGTTCATCGGGGGCAGGCCCATGATGTCCGAAAGCTCGTGCCCCGCGAGTTCACCTTCGCCGCCGAGCGCGAGGATGATCTTCAGGTCGTTGGGGCTGAGGCCCATCGGCTCGGCCACGCCTTCGCGCATGGGCCGCGCGATGAAAGTGCCGAGCTTCAAGAGATCGACGAGCAGCGCGGCATCCTCGCCCAGATCGAGATCGGGGCGGGCGGGAGCATTATCCTTGGGCAGCGTGGTGGCCATGGCGCGCTTATCGCGGCGCTGAACGCCGAGGGCAAGAGGGGCTTGCCAAGGGCAAATTAGTATGCCTTACTAACAAACGGTAGAACGGTCCCGCAGAGGACCAATTCATGGAGAGGGGATCACCCATGGCGAAGTCACCCACGCTATCGTTGCGCCTGCTTGCGGCGGGCAGCATGAGCGCCCTCGCGCTCGGCATGGCCGTTCCGGCAATGGCGCAGCAGGCGCCGCAAGCGCAGCCGCAGGATGCGGCGGCCACTGCGGAAGATACTGGCGGCATCAAGGAAATCGTCGTCACCGCGCAGTTCCGCTCGCAGCGGCTGCAGGATACGCCGCTCTCGATCACCGCGGTCGATGCGAACCTCCTCGCCTCGCGCAACCAGACCGACCTTTCGCAGATCGCCGCGCAGGCGCCCAACGTGACGCTCAATGCCATGGGCGGCGCCTATGGTTCCTCGCTTGGCGCCTCGATTCGCGGCATCGGCCAGTTCGACTTCAACCCCGCCTATGAACCGGGCGTCGGCATGTATGTCGATGACGTCTACTACGCCACGCTCACCGGCGGCATCTTCGACCTGCTCGACCTTGACCGCGTGGAAGTGTTGCGCGGGCCGCAGGGCACGCTCACGGGCCGCAACTCGATTGGCGGCGCGATCAAGCTGTTTTCCAAGAAGCCGACCGACGAGAATTCGGGCACGGTCGAAATGGTCTATGGCAGCCGCCAGCGTGTCGACGTGCGCGGCAGCGCCAACTTCAAGCTGGCCGAGGGGCTCTATGGCCGCGTTTCGGGCGTCTACAAGCACCAGGAAGGCTATGTCGACCAGCTCGACTACGGCTGCGTCTATCCGAACAACACGCAAGGCATCGGCGCGCGGCCGAGCAGCGGGCAGGGCTGCCTGATCGACAAGCTGGGCGAGAAGGGATACGCGGGCATCCGCGCCTCGCTGCGGTACAATCCGAACGACAGCATCGATTACACCGTCATCGGCGATTACACGAACGAGAGCCGCACCAATGCGGCCGAAGTGGTCACCTCGGTCAATCCCGCCAAGGTGAGCGACACCTATCTGTGCGGCCGCTACTGCACCTTCGCCAACTTCTATGCGCCGGGCAACGTGCCGCCGCCGGGCCTGTCGATCCCCGGACCGTGGGGCCAGGTCAAGGACGGGTACTATATGCCCAACCGGACCAAGTTCACCGGCTGGGGCGTTTCGGGCAACGGCACGTTCAAGCTGGGCGACAACTTCAACATTCAGTCGATCACCGCCTACCGCGAATATCGCCAGAAGTGGGGCACTGACGACGATTTCACGCCTGACCTCAACGTTGTCGGCCAGGGCTACAACGATCTCAAGTTCTGGTTCTTCAGCCAGGAACTGCGCTTCAACGGCAAGATCGGCGACAAGATCGACTTCACCCTGGGCGGGTTCTACTCCGACCAGAAGTCGACCTATTTCACCCGTCAGGACATCCGCTACATCGCGCCGGGCCTGAACTTCCAGTTCCAGGGTAACGATCCGGTCAATGCCGACAGCAAGGCCGTGTTCGGCACCGTGATTGCGCGGCCGATCGAGGGGCTGACGCTGACGGGCGGTCTGCGCTACACCAAGGAGCACAAAGACTATACCTTCGTGCGCGAGAACTTCGATGGTTCGGTCTCGTACTTCCTCGGCGCGCTTAACGGCGTGAAGGCGGTCTACGATGGCCACAAGACCGACTGGCGCATTTCGGCGGACTACCGTTTCAGCCCGCAGGTGCTGGCCTATGTGACGGTGGGCACCGGGTTCAAGGGCGGCGGCGTGACGGCGCGTCCGTTCGATGCTCCGCAGGCCCTCAACGGCAGCTTTGGTCCGGAAACGCTGACGGCTTATGAAATCGGCCTGAAGACCGACCTGTTCGACCGCCGCCTGCGGCTCAACCTTTCGGGCTTCATCAACGATTACAAGTCGATCCAGCTGCCGCTGATCACCTGCGCTTCGCTGGGTTCAAACGCGCCTTGCGGTGCGCGCCAGAACGCGGGTGACGGCAAGATCAAGGGTGTCGAGCTTGAAATGCAGGCCAACCCGATCGACGGCCTCTCGCTTGACGGTTCGGTGAGCTACCTCACCGGCAACTGGTCGACCATCGATCCGCGCGTTGGCAACGCCTATCTGCTGAGCGATCCGATCGTGACGCCGAAGTGGAAGTGGAGCATCGGTGCCCAGTACCGCGCCGATCTCGGCAAGGCGGGTTCGATCACGCCGCGCTTCGATGCCTCCTATACCGGGCGCAACAACGCCGGTCGCCTCGTCGGCGGCGGGCCGATCGACTACTACCCGGCCTACACGCTGGCCAATGCGCGCATCACCTGGCGCAACCAGAGCGAGGACCTGTCGATCTCGGCCGAAGTGCAGAACCTCTTCGACAAGTACTACACCCCGTTCCGCTTCGCTGCGGTCTATGCCTTCACCGGCACGATCTACAGCCAGGTGGGCAAGCCCCGCGAATGGGCGATCACGGTGCAGAAGAAGTTCTGATTTCCAAGCTTTCCCGGCTCATGAGGGAGGAAGGGGCGGCCTGCACGGGCCGCCCCTTTTTGCTTTCGGGGGCCTTGTCAGTATCGTAACAAATGGTAGATTCTGTCAAAGGCGTCGGAGCAGGCGCCGCAGGGAGAGAGAACCATGCTGCCAGCGGGCGTTGCCATCGCGCATCCAGACAAGCTCTACATCGGCGGCGCATGGGTGCCTGCGCGCAGCGGGCGGCTGATCGAGCTGGTCTCGCCCGATACCGAACAGGTGGTCGCCAGGGTCGCCGAAGCGACTCAAGAGGACATGGACGCGGCGGTCGCGGCCGCGCGGATGGCGTTCGACCATGGGCCGTGGTCGGTGACCCCGCCGGCGGAGCGGATCGCTGTGTTCCGGCGCATGGTGGGCCACTTGCGGGCGCGGGTGGATGAACTGGCGCGGTGCTGGACGGCGCAGATGGGCGGTCTTGCCAGCTTTGCCGGGCCGATGCACGCGGGCTCGGTCGCGGTGCTGGAAGGGATTGCGGGGATCGCCGAGCAGTTCGCCTTCGTCGAGCAGCGCCCGAGCATGGGCGCGGCGGCTGGGTTTGTGGTGCATGAGCCGGTGGGCGTGGTGGCGGCCATCGCGCCGTGGAACGGGCCGTTCGGGATCATGGCCAACAAGGTCGCCTATGCGCTGCTGGCAGGCTGTCCGGTCATCATGAAGCCTTCGCCTGAAACGCCGCTCGAGGCCTATATCATCGCCGAAGCGGCAGAGGCGGCGGGTTTGCCGCCGGGCGTGGTGAACCTTGTCACCGGGCACCGCGAGGCGAGCGACCACCTCGTCTGCAATCCCGGCGTCGACAAGGTGAGCTTCACCGGCTCGACCGTGGCGGGGCAGCGCATCGCGTCGGTCTGCGGGGAGCGGATTGCACGCTGCACGCTGGAGCTGGGCGGCAAGTCCGCCGCGCTGGTGCGCGATGATTTTCCCATCGACATCGCTGCGAAGATGCTTGCCGGCACGATCACGATGATGAGCGGGCAGGTCTGCGCGATGCTGAGCCGGGTGATCGTGCCGCGCGCGCGGCATGACGAACTGGCCGAAGCGATTGCGGGCGAGATGCGCCAGGTGGTGATCGGCCATTCCGACGATCCGCGTACCCAGCTGGGGCCGCTCGCGATGAAGCGGCAGCGGGACCGGGTCGAGATGTATATCGAGGAAGGCCGCAAGGTGGCCGATCTCGTCTGCGGCGGTGGACGTCCGGCGCATCTGAACCGGGGCTATTTCATCGAGCCGACGCTGTTCGCCAACGTGCCGAACGATAGCCGCATCGCGCAGGAGGAGATCTTTGGCCCGGTGCTCAGCCTGATCCCGGCGGAGGACGAGGAGGACATGATCCGCATCGCCAATGACTCCCGGTTTGGCCTCAATGGCTCGGTGCTGACCCACGATGTCGATGCGGCGTACCGGATCGGGCGGCGGGTGCGGACCGGTGGCTTCGGGCAGAATGGGCTGAGGATGGATTTCGGCCTGCCCTATGGCGGGTTCAAGCAGTCCGGCATTGGCCGCGAGGGCGGGCGCGAGGGGCTGATGCCTTATCTCGAGGTGAAGACCTTACTGCTGGATGGGGTGCCTTCGGCGCTATGAAGCGCGCCCCCGCGAAGTCGGTGGCCTCAGTCGGCCTCGCGCATTACTGCCTGAGGCCCCCGCCTTCGCGGGGGCGCAGTTGTTATCCCAGCTCCACGCAACCACCATCAACGTAGAGATCGACGCCGTTGATGAAGCTCGCTTCCTTGCTGGCGAGGAAGAGGACGGCGCGGGCGACTTCGTCCGCCTCACCCATGCGGCCCATGGGGACCACTCCGCCGAGCATTTGGCGGGTCGCCGCGATCTCCGCCTCGCTCGCGCCGCGTTTGAAGATCTCGGTTTCGGTCGGGCCGGGGCTGACCATGTTGACGCGGATGCGGCGGGGGAGGAGTTCCTTGCCGACGGTGCGGGCCATGGCGCGCAGGCCTGCCTTGGCGGACGCATAGGCAACGTTGCCAGCGAGCGCGAGTTCGCTGCCGATCGAGCCGGTGATGACAATGGAGCCGCCATCGCGCAGCAGCGGCAGGGCGTTCTGGATCGCAAAGAACGCGCCGCGCAGGTTGACGTTGTGGATGCCGTCCCAGAAGTCCTCGGTCACGTGGGGCATCGCGGCAAACCCGCCGACGCCGGCGTTGACGAAAAGGACGTCGATGCCGCCGAGAGTGTCCTCGATCTCGGCGAGCGCCGCCTTGGTCTGGCCGACATCACCCATGTCGCTCGCAATGCCGAGCGCGCCGAGCTCCTCGGCAGCGAGGCCAAGGGTTTCGCGGTTGCGTCCAGTGATCGCGAGCTTGGCGCCCTCTGCCGCGAACATGCGGGCGGCGGACAGGCCGATGCCCGCATTGCCGCCGAGGATGACGACGCATTGGTTGTCGAAACGCATGGGAACCTCAGAACATCGTGTTGGTATTGGCGGCGGCTTCGGGGACGGGCTGGATCACGTCCCAGTGCTCCATCACCTTGCAGCCTTCCACGCGGAACATGTCGACCACCGCGAAGCCGCGCCTCTGTTCGGGTGTGCCGCTTTCCTGCCAGCCGTGGCTGTGCGCCGCGACCATGTTGCCATCGGCGATGATGTGGCGGATGTCGGTCTTCTGCCCCGGATTGTCCTCGACGAATTTCGAAAGGAACTGGATCGCGGCTTCGCGCCCGGTCTGTGCATAGGGGTTGTGCTGGATGTAGCCGGGATCGACCCACTTCTCGAACGAGGAACGCACCTTCTTCTCGATGTAGAATTCATGGAGGAACCGGGTGACGACCTCCTTGGGCGTGAGCTTGCAGGTCTCAGCGTTGGCAGCAGGGGCAGCAAGTAAAGCGATGGCGACTAGCAGCGCGCGGCGCATGGAGCGTCTCCTTCTCAGAACATCGAGTTGGGGTTGACGGGGTTGGCGGGCACGTCCTGGAGCACGTCCCAGTGTTCGACGATCATGCCATCTTCGCAGCGGAAGATATCGACCACCGCAAGGCCGGGATCGCCGGGCCAACGCTCGACATGGGTGTGGACGATCACGTGGTTGCCATCGGCAAAGCTGCGGTGGATGGTCTGCTTCGCATCGGGCGATTCGACTTTCACATGGTCGAGAAAGGCTTTCAGCGCATCTCTGCCGGGCGGGGCGAGCATGCTGTGCTGGATGTAGTCCGGCGCAATATAGCGGTCGACCGCGCTGCTATCCATCGCGATCAGGACCTTGTGGTACATCTCGATCACGAGGTCGTGGTTGGCCTGTTCGGCTGCTGTCCGCGCCATCGACTCTCTCCCCTTTTATTCTAACATTTGATAGGGTATGCCTGAAATCGAAGGGCGGTAAAGCCCTCATGGGAGAGATTATGGACCGCGCGGGTCTCTATGCCGCACTCGATAGGTTTCTCGCCGCACTGAATGCGGGCGATCCCACCCGGGTGGTCTGGGCTGAGGGTGCATTCCACAGCGAAAACAACGTGATGCTGGAGATCGGCGACGGCGTATGGGGCACGATCCAGCGGCTGGGCGAATATCAGCTCCGCTTCGCTGACGTCCACACGGGGCAAGTTGGCTACTTTGGCACGGTAATCGAAGCGATCGAGGAATCCGCTTTCACCCTGCGGCTGAAGGTCGATGAGGCGGGCGCGATTGCCGAGTGCGAGATGCTGATCGTGCGGCAATCGGACAGCGGCATCAAGTTCGAGAACCCGCGCTATTGGGACAAGCCGATCCTGCACCGCGAGGTGGTGGCACCAGTACCGCGCGCGGAGATGGTGCGGCTTTCGAACGGCTATTTCGATACGCTGCAACGGAACGACGGGACGATCCACACGAAGTTCCATCCCGATTGCAACCGCGTCGAAAACGGCGTGCAGACGACGCGCAATCCCGAGTTTGCGAAGATCGTGCCGGTCTCGGCGCTGGGCTGCGAAGAACAGTTCCGCATGGGCAACTACCGCTATGACGACGATCTGCGCGCGCGGCGGTTTCCGCTGGTGGACGAGGAGCGGGGGCTGGTGCTGGCCTATGGCTTCATCGACCATTCGGGGCGGATCGACGAATACCAGCTCACCGACGGGCGCACGGTGAAGAGCCCGGTGCGGCGGCCGCACAGCTTCTATATCTCGGAGCTGTTCAAGATCGATCACGGCATGATCGAGCAGATCGAGGCCAATTTCATCACGGTGCCCTACCGGATGCCGAGCCCGTGGCCAGAGGACGGGAGCGCGCTGTGATCCGGTGGTTTGCGCTTGCTGTCCTCGCCGCCTGCGCGCTTGGCGCCGCGCCGCCCATGCTGGGGGCGGGGAGTGAGTGGACGAGCCCGGGCGGGGATGCGGGCAAGACGCATCATTCGGCGCTGACGGGCATCAATGCGAAGAACGTCGGCTCCCTCGGGCTGGCGTGGCAGGCTGAACTTGGCACCGCGCGGGGCATGGAAGCGACGCCGGTGATGGTCGGCGGGGTGCTCTATACGTCTGGCGTGGCGGGGCGCGCCTATGCGTTCGACGCGGCGACGGGCAGGCAGCTCTGGGCGTTCGAGCCCGACGTCGACATGCAGCTGAACCGGACAGCGTGCTGCGACATGGTCAACCGCGGGGTCGCGGTGGCGCGGGGCAAGGTCTACGTCGCGACGCTCGACGGCTGGCTCTATGCGCTGGACGCTAAGACCGGCGCGGTGGTCTGGAAGACGGACTTCATCGAGAACCGCAAGAAGGGCGACAATTCGACGGGCGCGCCGGAGATCGCGGGCGACGTTGTCGTGATTGGCATGGGCGGCGCGGAATATGACGTTCGCGGCTATGTCACGGCGCTCGATCTGGAGACGGGCAAGCTGCGCTGGCGCTGGCATGTGGTGCCCCGCGATCCCGCGTTGGGCCCGCAGGAGGCGCCGGAGCTTGAAGCCGCGCTCAAGACCTGGGATCCCAGGAGCCGGTGGGACATCGGCGGCGGCGGCGCGCCGTGGGACGCGATCGCGTTCGATCCCGAGACGGGTTATCTCCTCGTCGGCACGGGCAATGGCGGGCCTTATGCGACGTCGAAGCGCAGTCCGGCTGGCGGGGACAATCTCTATCTCGGCAGCCTCGTCGCGCTCGATCCCAAGACGGGCCGCATGGTCTGGCACTATCAGGAGACGCCGGGGGACAACTGGGATTTCACCTCCACCCAGCCGCTGATCCTGACGCATCTGAAGGTCGATGGGGCGGATCGTTCGGTGATCCTCCATGCGCCAAAGAACGGCTTCCTCTATGTGATCGACCGGGCGACCGGCAAGCTGCTCAAGGCCAATCCGCTGGTGCGGATGAACTGGGCCAAGGGAATCGATCCGGCAACTGGGCGGCCACTCCTGACGCCTGAAGACAGCGACTATACCACGGGGCCGAAGATCGTGTTTCCGGCGACACCGGGCGCGCGGAACTGGCATCCCGCTTCGTTCGATCCGGCAACCGGGCTCTATTATGCGGCAGTGCTCGATCTGGGGAACCTGATCTTCATGACGCCGGGGCAGAAGCCCCTGAAGGCACGCGGGCTGAACAACGATGCGGCGCTGATCTTCACGACAGATGTGAAGGATGCGCTCTCCGCGTTCCCGGCGCCGATGGCGGATGCGGTGCGGGCGCTGCCCGCTTATGCCGAGGCGCTCAAGGATCCGGGCACTGCGCAGATCCGGGCAATCGAGCCGCTGACCGGCAAGACGGTGTGGGCGGCGAACACCGCTGGATGGCAGGACCGCGCAGGCGTGCTGACGACAGCCTCGGGGCTGCTGATCCACGGCGACGTTGGCGGGCGGCTGTATGTGCGGGATGCGAAGACTGGTGCCTTGCTCAAGCGGATCGAGACGGGGACACCGATCATGGCCGCGCCAATGACCTATCAGGTGAAGGGCGTGCAATATATCGCGGTCATGGCCGGATGGGGCGGCGGCGGGTTTCCGTTCGTGCCGCGCTATGCGGCGGCCTATGACAGGGGCAATCTGAACCGGCTGCTGGTGTTCAAGCTGGGTGGGGGCAAGGTGAAGCTCCCGCCGCTGCTGCCGCCTCTGGAAGTCGCACCCGAACCGCCGGCGCAGGCGGAGGGCGTGACGGCGGAGACAATCGCGCGCGGGCAGGGGCTGTTCTTCGGCAATTGTGCGATCTGCCATGCCAACCGCCACCGCTCGATCACGCCGGATCTCAGACGGATGCAGCCGGAAACGCACGCGATGTTCCGCCAGATCGTGCTGGAAGGCGCGCTGGTGCCCGGCGGGATGCCGCGCTGGGATGATGTGCTGTCTCCGGAAGATGCGGATGCGATCCATGCCTATCTGATCGATCTGCAGGTGAAGACGCGGGCCGATGAACTGGCGAAGCAGAAGGCGGGCAAGCCGCTCGACGGGCCGAGCCTTACCATTCTCTCGAATTACTGAAGGGTTGCACCATGGATTTCTCGACGCTCGACAATCCGCGGCTGGAGTTCGCGTTTGCCTGCACCTTGCGGTTTACGCGCGTGCAGACGGTGCCGGATGTGCCTTCGGGCGGCATGCGCAGCGCGGTCTATGTCGATAGCGGGGAGTTCGAGGGGCCACGGCTGAAGGGCAGGGCGGTGCCCAATTCGGGCGGTGACTATGCGTTCTTCCGGCCCGACGATACCGCGGTGTTCGATGCGCGCTACATGCTGGAAGTCGACGACGGCACCTTGATCTATATGCAGAACAAGGGCTTCCTCTGGGGGCGCGAGCCCGGGACGATGGACCGCCTGCGGCAGTGGGCCTTTGCCGGCGGCGCGCCGGTGCCGCATGCCGAATACTACCTGCGCGCGCAGCCGACTTTCGAGACGAGCAAGGGGCCGCATGACTGGCTGACCCGGCATGTGTTCATCGGCGTGGGCGAGCGGCGGCCTGACGGGAACCACGTGCGCTACTACGCTCTCACTTGACGCCGACACGAGCACGCGCCACAACAATAACATTTGGTAGAATAATAACCACGGGAGAACCTTGCCGGTGAAGCTGCACCTGCCGCCTCGCGTCAGCCCCAAGGCGTTCGATGCCATGCTCACCGCTGCGGCGGGAGTGGTCGGCAAGGACTGGGTCATGGCGACTGACGCTGACCGCGATGCCTATTCCGACGTCTATGCGCCCGGCTCTTCGGAAGAGTGGCCGGCAAGCGCAGCGATTGCCCCTGCCAGCGTCGAGGAAGTGCGCGCGATCGTGCGGCTCGCGAACGAGCACAAGACGCCGCTGTGGCCCGTCGCGCGTGGCAAGAACCTCGGCTACGGAGCGGCGGCGCCGCGCATGGCGGGCTCGGTGGTGCTCGATCTCGGGCGGATGAACCGGATCCTCGAACTCGATACCAAGCTCGCCTATTGCGTGGTCGAGCCGGGGGTCGGCTTCTTCGATCTCTATGACGCTATCCAGCGGGCCAAGGCGCCGCTGTGGCTTTCAGTGCCGGGCAATGCCTGGGGTTCGGTGCTCGGCAATGCGCTCGATCACGGGATCGGCTACACGTCCTATGGCCTTCACGCGCGCAACCTTTGCGGGATCGAGGCAGTGCTGCCCGATGGCGATCTGGTGCGTACGGGCATGGGCGCGATGGAGGGCAACCCTTCCTGGCACCTGTTCCCCTTCAGCTATGGGCCGACGTTCGACCTCGCCTTCACGCAATCGAACCTTGGTGTGGTGACCAAGGCCGGCGTCTGGCTGCAGCCCGCGCCGGAGACGAGCCTCGAGATCGTGTGGGACATCCCCAACGAGGAGGACATCGCCTGGGTGGTCGATACCATCGCCCCGCTCAAGATTTCGGGCCTGATCGACCAGAACGTGTTCGTGCCTTCGTGGCTGGGCAAGATGGTGCTGAAGGGCCAGCGCAAGGACTTCTGGGACAAGCCGGGCGCGATCCCCGAATGGCGCGTGCAGGAACTGCTGAAGCAGTACAAGCTGGGCTACTGGCAGGTGGCGCTGCGGCTCTACGGCGAGGAGAGCGTCGTCAAGGCGAAGGCCGAGGTCGTCAAGGCGGCAATGAAGCGCCACCTTGATGCCGCGCCGGCAGAGCACTGGTGGCGGCAGGGCGATCCTGTCGGCCAGTACGAGACGACCATGGGCGTGCCCTCGGCGGTGCCGCTGCAGATGTCGGACTGGATCGGGGGGCGCGGGGCGCACATGGGCTTCTCGCCGGTGGTGCCGGCGACGGGCGCGCATGTGATGGACCAGCTCAAGCGCAGCCGGAAGATCATTGCCGACCACGATGTCGATTTCTACGCGAGCTTCACCATCGGCGGCCGCTTTGCCAACAATATCAACATGCTGATGTATGATCGCGATCAGCCCGAGATGGTGGCGAACATGCGGAACCTGTTCAACGCGCTGATCTCGGAGACGGCCAAGGCAGGTTACGGCGAATACCGCACCCATCTGGGCTGGATGGACCCGGTGGCGGACACCTTCGGGTTCAACAACGGGGCGCTGCGCCGGATGACCGAGAAAGTGAAGAACGCGCTCGATCCCAACGGGATTCTGGCGCCGGGCAAGCAGGGGATCTGGCCGGCGGCCTATGCCGCCCAGAGAGGCGCCAGCGGGGGAGGCAAGGCATGAGCCGGTTGTTGTCGCGCGCCGTGCTGTTGGCCGGGCTGGTGGTGGCTGGCAGCACAGCGGTGCTGGCCGATCCGCCTCCGATGATGATGCCGCCCTACATGCTGCGGCCCGAAGCGCCCGCGGGTGATCGGCTGAAGCCGGGCGGAGACGGCAAGGTGCTGTTCGAGGTCCACTGCGGTTATTGTCATCTCCTCGGCGGGATGGGCACCAATCTGCTCACCAAGCAGCGCATGATGATGGGCGAGACGCCGGACAAGGGTCTGCTCGCCAACCGGACCGACCTGACGGCGGACTACGTGAAGAGCGTGGTGCGCGCGGGCAAGGGCGCGATGCCCGCACAGACCAGGGTGGACGTCACCGACGCCGAGCTTGAGGCGGTTTCCAGGTATCTCGGGAAGGCGGGCTGATGCGGACGGATCGGCGCGGATTGCTCAAGGGCGGGGCGCTCGCTGGTGCGGCGGCCGCCATTCCCGGTACGGTGCAGGCGGCTGAGGCACATTTTGTCCATGACAGCCGGCTTGCTGAGTCGGCAGCCTTCGGTGGCGGGCAGGGGATCGACCTCGCGCGCGTTTCACTGAGGGAAGCGCATGCGGCGCTGGTCGATGCGGCCCGCGTCGAAGGGCTCACGCGGTGGAGCGACTGGACCGTGCTGCGGGGTCTGCTCGAAGCACAGGGCCTGCGGCGGTGTGCGGAGACGCAAGTCCGTGCGCCGCTTTCCGGGCACGATGGCCTGATGCGCTGGACCATGGCGACGCGCTGAAAGACATTTCTCTGCGTGAAACTTGATTGCACCGCAGCGTTTCGCTTGGCCGGTGATCTGCGCCTAAGCCATCGGCGGAACCCTGCCTCTGCGGGCAGGACTGCTTGAACCGTCAGGCGAGCTGATTTAGTATGCAACACTAACAATCTGCTCCGCGTGTCCGGAGTCGGGAGAGAGCTGGCTGCCATGGTGCTCACCGCATGACCGATGTGACGCTCTACCACTGGGAGCCCAACGCCAATTCGGGTAAGCCCATGCTGGCGCTGATGGAAAAGGGCGTGCCCTTTGTCAGCCATTACATCGACATGCTGCAGTTCGATCAGCACAAGCCCGAATACCTTGCGATCAATCCGCAGGGGACGATCCCGGCGATGACGCACGGGAGCCACGTGCTGACCGAAAGCACCGCGATCATGGAATACGTGAACGCAGAATTTGCTGGACCGGACCTGATGCCAGCCGACGCGCAGGACCGCTGGCGGGTGCGCTGGTGGATGAAGTTCATGGACCAGTGGCTCGGCCCCAGCTTCTCGATGATCGGCTGGAGCGTCTTCGTTGGCCCGCGTGTGCGTGAGCGCGATCCCGAGGAGCTCGCCGCCGCGATCGAGCGCATTCCGCTGCCCGAGCGGCGTGCGGCGTGGCGCAAGGCGATCAACGGCGATTTCAGCGCGGAAGAACTCGCCGAAAGCCGCCGCCGCGTTGCGCTGGGGGTGGCCAAGCTGGAGATCGAGCTGGGCAAGCGCGACTATGTCGGCTCGGACCAGTACAGCCTTGCCGACATCAACATTTTCAATTCGACCTATTCGCTGCCGATCTCGCAGCCCGGCCTCGCCAGCAGGGAGGCGACGCCCAATATCATGCGCTGGCTCAAGCGCGTGTATGAGCGCGAGGCGGTGCAGAAGACCTGGGCGATGGGCAAGACCGATCTTGCCGCGCGCTACAGCCTTGTCATGGAGGGGATCGTCTGATGGCGCAGCCGATCCTTTATCACGGTGAGCCCAATGGCGCCTCGCTGACGGTGCTGGCGGCGCTGGCGGAAACCGGGCTCGAAATCCGGTGCCAGCGGATCGACCTGCTGGCAGGCGCGCGCCATGCGCTGCCTGGTGTTTCGGAGCCGCTGGCGCTCGACCTCGGGATCGAGGGTGAGGGGCCGGTACTGGTCAGCGGCGGCGAGGCGATGACCGAGTCGGTGTTCCTCGCGCAGTATCTCGACGAACTGGCGGGCGGCTGCGGGCTCCAGCCGAGCGATCCCTTTGCTCACTGGGACATGCTGATGTGGTGCCGACAGATCACCGAGCGGCTTTCGCCGGCGGCGGCGCTGCTGGGCAATCTGGCCGCATCGCAGGCGGTGATTGCCGCGATTCCCGAGGAGCACTTTGCCGGCGTGACGGCCTCCATCGTTTCGGACGATCTGCGTGCGCGCTGGCAAGCGCTGCATGACGGCGCTGTCGATGCGGCGCAGGTGGCGGACAGCGAGGCCAAGGTCGCGCAGGCCGCCGCGCGCTGCGAGGACAGGCTTGCAGACGGGCGCGAGTGGCTGATGGGCCGGTTCTCGATCGCCGATCTCGTGACCTATAGCTGGCTGGCGGGGATGGAATTGCTCCGTCCCGAAGCTTTCGCCGAAACACCGCTCACCCGCGCCTGGCTGGCGCGCGTGGCAGTTCGGCCCTGTATTCTGGCAGCCCTGGCCATGGCCAGCACGCCGGAACCACTTAAAGTCTGGGCGCCTGGCCCGGAAATCAACCGTTGGGGATAACAGCACAATGCGTGCCATCGACTATTTCGACCGTGGCCATGACCGTGATCCGTCGCGCCTTGCGATCATCGATACCGAGAGCGGCCTGAAGCTGACTTTCGCCGAGACCAAGGCGCTGTCCGAACGCATCGCTGCGGCGCTGCAGAAACACGGGTTCGAGAACCAGGACCTGCTGGGGCTCTACGGCCCCAACGACGGCATGCTGCTGGTGGTGGTGCTGGCGATGTGGCGGGCCAACGGCAAGTGGATCCCGGTCAACACCCGCAACGCCATCGAAGCCAACGCCGCCTACATCAACTACGTGCGGCTGAAGTGGATGGTCTATCATTCGTCGAAGGCGGATGAAGTGCAGCGGCTCAAGGATCTCTGCCCCACGCTCCAGCACTTCGTGTGCCTCGACAAGCGCATGGGCAATGATCCGAGCCTCGAGGAGTTCATGGCCGGGGTGAGCGAAACCGATTTCGTGGAGCCGGAGATCGACGCGTTCGGCAACCTGATGGACATGGTCGGCATCTTCCCGACCGGCGGCACGACCGGCCCCTCGAAGGGCGCGAACGTGACCAACCTCGGCTGGGGCACGATGATCGAGACCGCCGCGGACGGCATGGGCGGTCGGACAGACAGCCCCGTCGCGCTGGTGTCTGCGCCGATCACTCACGCGGCAGGGCCGATCGCGCTTTCGACGCTGAGCCTCGGCGCGACGCAGGTGATCCTGCCGGGCTTCGATGCCGAGGACGTGCTGCGCACGATCGAGGAGTACAAGGTCACGCACATGTACCTGCCGCCGACGGCGATGTACCAGTGCCTCGCAAGCCCCAATATCGGCAAGCACGATTACTCCAGCCTCAAGATCTTCATCCTCGTCGGATCGCCCTGCAGCCCGGAAAAGCTGCGGCAGGCGGTCGAGATCTTCGGACCCTGCATGTGCCAGGCCTATGGTCAGGTCGAATGCCCGATGATCGTCGCGTGGTTCCCGCCCGAGGACGTGGCGCGTTTTGCCTATGAAGCGCCGGAGAAGCTGGCGGCCTGCGGCAAGCCGACGCGCTCGATCAAGGTCACGCTGATGGACGATGACGGCAATCACATGCCGCTCGGAGAGGCAGGCGAAATCTGCGTGCGCGGTGCGCTGGTGACGCATTCCTACTTCGAGAAGCCCGAGGAAACCGCCGAGATCCGCAAGTTCGGCTGGCACCACACCGGCGACGTCGGCAAGTTCGACAAGGACGGCTACCTCTATATCGTCGACCGCAAAAAGGACATGGTCGTCTCCGGCGGGTTCAACGTCTTCACGGCAGAAGTCGAGGCGGCGGTGACCGAACTGGCCGCGGTGCGCGAGGCATGCGTGTTCGGCATTCCGCACGAGAAGTGGGGCGAGCAGGTCCATGCCGTCGTCGTCGCTGACGGGATCACCGAGGCCGAGATCATCGCCTATACCAAGGAGCGGCTCGGCGGCGTGAAGGCCCCCAAGTCGATCGAGTTCATCGATGCGATCCCCCGGACTGCCGCAGGGAAGATGGACAAGAAGGAACTGCGCAAAAAATACTGGGGCGACGCGCAGCGTATGGTGAATTGACAAACGCTGGTTTAAACAGTCGATTAAAGCAGGCTCGGGGACACCGGGCAACCTGGAGAGGGCACACAAGCATGCGCGTTTCGTTCGTTCGTAAGCTGGCCATGGCATCGGTTATCGCGCTGTCTGCGGGGGCGGTGGCGCAATCTGGCGCGCTGGCGGGCGTTGGGGCCGGGGTGACCGAGGCGATGCTGCGCAATGTGCCCGCCGGCGAATGGCTGAGCTATGGCCGTGACTATGCCGAGCAACGCTATTCGCCGCTCACGCTGATCAACGAGTACAACGTCGATCAGCTGGGGCTCGCCTGGTATTCGGACCTCGATACGGCGCGCGGGCAGGAAGCGACGCCGTTGGTGCACGACGGCGTGCTTTACGTTTCGACCGCGTGGTCGATGGTGAAGGCCTATGACGCCAAGACCGGCAAGCCGCTCTGGGCCTACGATCCCAAAGTCCCGCGCGAGACGCTAGTGCGCACCTGCTGCGACGCGGTCAACCGGGGTGTCGCGCTCTATGGCGACAAGGTCTTTGTGGCGGCGCTTGATGGCCGCCTCATCGCGCTCGACCAGAAGACCGGCAAGGTGATCTGGTCGAAGGTGACGGTGCCCGATCAGACCAACTACACCATCACGGGTGCGCCCCGCATCGTGAAGGGCCGCGTGCTGATCGGCGCGGCAGGTTCGGAATACAAGGCTCGCGGCTATATCGCCGCTTACGACACCGAGACCGGCAAGGAAGTCTGGCGCTTCAACACCGTCCCCGGCAACCCCGCCAAGGGCTTCGGTGTCGAAGGCCTCAACAAGGCAGCGCACGAGGCTGCGGCCAAGACCTGGGGCAACAAGTGGTGGACCCTCGGCGGCGGTGGCACCGTGTGGGATTCGATCACGTACGATCCGGAGACCAACCTCGTCCTCTTCGGCACGGGCAACGCCGAGCCGTGGAACCCGGCCGCGAATGGCCGCGAGGGTGACAGCCTCTACACGTCCTCGATCGTCGCGGTGAATGCGGATACCGGCCAGTATGCGTGGCACTTCCAGGAAACCCCGGAGGACCGCTGGGACTTCGACTCCGACCAGCAGATCACCGTGGCGGACGTCACCATCAACGGCGAGAAGCGCCACGTTGCGATCCACGCGCCCAAGAACGGGCATGTTTACGTGCTCGATGTGAAGACCGGCAAATTCCTTTCGGCCACGCCGTGGGTGCCGGTGAACTGGGCGACGGGAATCGATCCCGAGACTGGCCGTCCGAAGATCAATCCCGACGCGCAGTACGAGAAGACCGGCAAGCCGTTCGTCAGCCTGCCCGGCGCGGTGGGTGCGCATTCGTGGCAGCCGCAGAGCTACAGCCCGAAGACCGGCTACCTCTATATCCCGACCAACCTTGCAGCCTTCCCCTATATGGCGGCAGCGGGCTGGAAGCCGACCGGTATCGGGTTCCAGACCGGCCTCGACGGCTATGCCGTGGCGATGCCTGCCGATGCCAAGGTGCAGGCAGGCGCGAAGGCGGCGACGACCGGCCAGCTTGTCGCCTGGGACGTCGCCAACAAGAAGGCGGCGTGGAAGGTCGATCTGGTCGGTCCTTCGAACGGCGGCGTGCTCTCGACTGCCGGCAACCTCGTGTTCCAGGGCACGGCGGCGGGCGAGTTCGTGGCGTACACGGCGAACAAGGGCGAGAAGCTGTGGTCGTTCCCGGCGCAGACCGGCATCATCGCCGCGCCGATGACCTATGCGGTGGACGGCGAACAGTATGTCGCGATCCTCGCTGGCTGGGGCGGCGTTTGGGATATCGCCACCGGCGTGCTGGCCAACAAGGCGGGCGCGGCGCGCAACATCAGCCGTCTGCTGGTGTTCAAGCTGGGTGCCAAGGGCCAGCTGCCCGCACCGCCGCCGATGAACGAGATGGTGCTCGATCCGCCGCCCTTCACCGGCACGCAGGCGCAGGCCACGCGCGGCGGGCAACTCTATGGCCGCTATTGCAGCGTGTGCCACGGCGACGCTGCGGTTTCGGGCGGGCTGAACCCTGATCTGCGCCACTCCGCGCTGATCGGTTCGGGCGAGGCGCTCAAGGCTGTGGTGCTTGGCGGCCAGCTCCACGAACTGGGCATGGTTTCGTTCAAGTCGGCGCTCAAGCCGGCAGACGCCGAGGCCATCCGGATGTATCTCGTCAAGCGTGCCAACGAGGACAAGGCACTGGCATCGCACTGATTAACTGCTATACATTAGAACAATCCTGAGAGGACGGAGAGACTCATGACCAAACTCTACCCCAATCTGATCGATGGCGAACTGGTGACCACGGCGAAGACGCTCGATGTGGTGAACCCGGCTAACGAGCAGGTGATCGGCCAGGTGCCGGCTTGCGGCGCCGAAGAGCTTGATCGCGCCGTCGCCGCCGCGCGCCGCGCTTTCAAGACCTGGTCGAAGACCCCGGTCGATGATCGCCGCGCCGTCATCCAGAAGATGGCCGCCGCGATCGACGCCAACTTCGACGAGCTGTTCCGCCTCCTCACCTCGGAGCAGGGCAAGCCGCACCAGCAGGCCCAGTTCGAAATCGGCGGCTGCTCGGCGATGATGAACGCGCAGTCGACGCTGACGCTGGAAGAGACTGTCAACGAAGACAGCGACACGCGCTTCAGCCGCACCCGCCGCGTACCGGTCGGCGTTGTCGGCGGTATCGTGCCGTGGAACTTCCCGCTGCTCATGGCGGTGCAGAAGATCGCCCCGGCGATGCTTTCGGGCTGCACCATCGTGCTCAAGCCCTCGCCGTTCACGCCGCTGACCACGCTGCGTTTCGGCGAGCTGATCAAGGACATCGTGCCCGCCGGCGTCGTCAACATCATCAGCGGCGAAGATGCCCTCGGCCCGATGATCACCGCGCACCCGGACATCGACAAGATCACCTTCACCGGCTCGACCGCGACCGGCAAGAAGATCATGGAAGGCGCCTCGAAGGACTTGAAGCGCATCACGCTCGAACTCGGCGGCAACGACGCCTCGATCGTGCTGCCCGATGCCGACGTCCAGAAGGTGGCCGAGCAGCTGTTCTGGTCGAGCTTCACCAACGCGGGCCAGATCTGCGTTGCGGCCAAGCGCATCTACATCCACGAAGACATCTACGACGAGCTTAGCGCTGCGATCGCGGCTTATGCCAAGACCGTGAAGGTGGGCGATGGTTCGGAGCAGGGCACCGGTGTGGGCCCGATCCAGAACAAGAAGCAGTTCGACCGCGTGTGCGAGCTCATCAAGGACGCCAAGGACAACGGCTACAAGTTCCTCGTCGGCGGCGATGTCGATCCGTCGGGCTCGGGCTACTACGTGCCGATCACCATCCTCGACAACCCGCCGGAAGATGCCCGCATCGTGGCGGAAGAGCAGTTCGGCCCGGTCATGCCGCTGATGAAGTTCTCGAGCGACGATGAAGTGATCGCGCGCGCGAACAACTCGGACTACGGCCTTGCCGGCGCTGTGTGGACCAAGGACACCGAGCGCGGCGTGAAGATCGCCGAGCAGCTCGAGACGGGCACCGTGTGGATCAACGAGTTCCTCCACCTCTCGCCCTTCGCGCCCTTCGGCGGCCACAAGCAGTCCGGTTTCGGCGCCGAATACGGCATCGAAGGCCTGAAGGAGTTCACCTACAGCCAGGTGATCACCGTCAAGAAGGACGCGCTCGTCTGAGCCAGTAAGAGAGCCCTCTCCCCTTCAGGGGAGAGGGTTGGGAGAGGGGGAATGCGCGACGCCGCGTTCCCCTCTCAACTCCGGCTAGGCAGCACGCTGCCAAGCCTGCGTATCTCTCCCCTGAAGGGGAGAGAGCAACGAGGTATTGTCTCATGCCCATCGATATCCAGAAGATCAAAGCCATCGACGTGCATGTCCACGCCGAGGTTTCGTGCCACGATCCGGAAGACCCGGTGATGGGCAAGTTCTTCGATGCGGCATCGGCCTATTTCAAGGCACCGCGCGAACGGCCCAAGATGCCCGAGATCGCGGACATCTACCGCGAGCAGCAGATCGCCTTCTGCATCTTCACCGTGGACTGCGAGAGCGGCATCGGGGCGAAGCGCATCTCGAACTACGAGGTGGCCGAATTCGCCGCGAAGAACGACGATATCTGCATGGCGTTCGCCTCGATCGATCCGCACAAGGGCAAGATGGGCGCGCGCGAGGCGCGCGACCTGATCGAGAACTACGGGGTCAAGGGCTTCAAGTTCCATCACATCATGCAGAATATCGAGCCCGCCGCGCGCGTGGGCTATCCGATCTATGAAGTGATCGCGGAATATTGCCTGCCGGCGATCTTCCACACCGGACATTCGGGCATGGGCACCGGCATGCGCGGCGGTGCGGGCGTGCGGCTCAAGTATGGCCAGCCGATGCTGGTCGACGATGTCGCCGCCGATTTTCCCGACATGAAGGTGATCCTCGCGCACCCCTCGTGGCCGTGGGTGGATGAGAGCCTTTCGATGGCGCTGCACAAGGACAACGTGTTCATCGACCTCTCCGGCTGGTCGCCGAAGTACTTCGCGCCGCAGATCATCCAGTATGCCAACACGCAGCTGAAGAAGAAGATGCTGTTCGGCAGCGATTTCCCGCTGATCCACCCGCAGAAGTGGATCGATGCGGCGCTCAAGGTCGGCTTCCGCGAGGACGTCCTGCCGGGCATCATGAAGGACAACGCGCTCACCGTGCTCGGGCTGGGCTGAGCCGGGCCATGGTCGCTGATCCTGCCGACATTCGCGGCTGGCAACGGCTGAGCGATGCAGTGACCACTTCGGGGCGGATCGAGGAGGGCGATGTGGCCCGCCTCGCCGCGCTGGGGGTCAAGCAGGTGGTCAATCTGGCGCTGGACAGCCATCCGGAGGCGCTGGTTGACGAGGCGGGCAAGTTTGCGGCGGCAGGCATTGCCTATACGCACATACCGGTGCCGTTCGATGCACCGCAGGAAGCGCATTACGAGGCGTTCCGCGCGGCGGTGGAGGCGGGGCCGAAGCCGGTTCACGTCCACTGCATCATGAACTGGCGGGTTTCTGCGTTCTTCTACCGGTTGCACCGTGATGAGGCTGGCATGCCCGAGGCGGAAGCACGCGCATTGATGGCGGCGCAGTGGGAACCGGATGCGGCGGAGAAGCCCGAGTGGCGCGTCTGGGCGGACTTTATCGCACCTAAGGCAGGCTGATGGATTTCGCAGGGCAGCATGTCGTGATCACCGGCGCTTCGACCGGGATCGGCAAGGCGGCGGCGGCGCGCGTCGTGCGCGGGGGCGCGCGGGTCACACTGATCGCGCGGCGCGGCGAATTGCTGGCGGACCTCTGCGCCGAACTTGGCGCAGGCGCGGGCTGGGCGGCGGCGGATGTCGGCAAGCAGGACCAGTTGATCGCGGCGCTGGACAGTGCGGTGGCACAGCATGGGCCGATCGATGCGCTGTTTCTGAATGCCGGGACGGGCGGGACGTTTGCGCCGCTGGAAGCCTATTCGGACGACAACTTTGACGCGCTGATGGCGGTCAACATGCAGGCGCCGTTCTGGGCCGTCCGCCACGTGCTGCCGGCGATGAAGGCGCGCGGGCATGGCTCGATCCTGATCACCGGGAGCCTTGCTTCGGAGCGGGGCATGGCGATGAACGTGGGCTATGTGATGAGCAAGCACGCGGTGCTCGGCCTTGCCCGCGCCGCGGCGCTGGAAGGGGCGGCGCATGGCGTGCGCGTCAATTGCCTCGTGCCCGGCTTCATCGCAACGCCGCTGCTCGAAGGCGTACCGCCGGAACAGCTGACTTCGCTTGCCGCCAATGTGCCGCAGGGGCGGCTGGGCAGTTCGGAAGACGTGGCCGAAGTCGCCGCGTTCCTGCTTTCACGGGCCGCCGCGCATGTCACCGGCCAGAGCTGGGCCGTGGACGGCGGCGTGCTCGGCACTCTTGCGATCAGGTAAGATCATGACACTCAAGTATTATCACGCCGAGCCGCTGGCGAACTCGCTGAAATCGATGGCCCCGCTCAAGGAGAAGGGGCTGGAGTACGAAAGCATCTACGTCGATCTGCACAAGTTCGAGCAGCACCAGCCCTGGTTCACCGCGATCAATCCCGAGGGGCAGGTGCCCGTGCTCGATCACGACGGCACGATCATCACGCACACCACGGTGATCAACGAGTATCTCGAAGACGTGTTTCCCGATTGCCAGCCCGCCGACGGCCCGCTGCGCCCGCGCGATGCGGTGGGGGCGGCGCGGATGCGCTATTGGAACAAGTTCGTCGACGAGCAGGTGATGAACTTCGTCTCGATGCACGGCTGGCACCGCATGGTGGGCGTGATCGCCCGGAACATCGATAGCGGCGAGTTCGAGAAGCTCCTGGAGAACATCCCGCTGCCCGATCAGCGCAAGAAGTGGGCGACGGCGCGGTCCGGTTTCTCAGAAGCCGATCTCGCGAACGCGACTGCGAAGATCGAGTATGCGGTCGACAAGGTCGAGAAGCAGCTGGCGCAAACGCCGTGGCTGGCGGGCGAGACCTACACGCTGGCGGACATCAATTTCTATTCGCACTGCGGGATGATGGTGGAGCGCATGTTCCCCGAGATGGAGATTGCGAAGCGCGCGCCGCGCCTTGTCGAATGGCGCGAGCGGGTGACGGCGCGGCCGGGCATGGCGGCCGCCCTCAAGAGCGAGGATCGCACCGCGCCGGGCCTGCGCACCTGGTCGGGGCACGTGCGCTGATGGCCGGGTTCGTTCTGATCCACGGCTCGTGGCACGGCGGCTGGTGTTTCGATCCGGTCGCAGAGTTGTTGCGCGCGCGAGGGCATGTGGTGGCGGCGCCGACGCTGCCGGGAATGGGCGGCTCGGAGGCTGAACTGGCGGCGGTGACGCTGGGTGAGTGGGGCGAGTTTGCCGCGCAGCATTGCCGCGATCTCAAGGCAGAGCTTGGCGGCGGTCCGGTTGTGCTGGCGGGGCATTCGCGCGGCGGGCTGGTTGTCAGCACGGCGGCGGAGCGCGATCCGGCGGCGATGGATGCGCTGGTCTATATCTGCGCGATGATGCTGCCCTCGGGGGTTTCCCGGGCCGAGTTCAAGACGATGGAAGAGCCCAACCCTGCGTTCGATGCGATCATCAGCAAGGTGCACGATGGCGCGGCGACGGTGGTCGATCCGGCGCGGGCCGGGCCGGTTTTCGCGCAGCTTTCGCCGCCGGAACTGGTGGCCGGCGTGCTCCCGCGCCTGGTGGCCGAGCCGCATGGGCCGCGCTCGGAGCCGCTGGCGCTGACGGCGGAGCGCTGGGGCTCGCTGCCCCGCACTTATGTGGAATGCACGGCGGACCGCACGATCCCGATTGCCAGCCAGCGGCGGATGCAGGCAATGTCGCCCGGCTCGCGCGTGGTGACGCTGGACGCCGATCACAGCCCCTATCTCTCGCGTCCGGTGGACCTCGCCGATGTGCTGGAGGGGGCGATCCCGGCCTGATGGAGAGAAGCTGATGCGCGAAGTGAGGCTGAGCCCGCAGGGCGATTTCGACAACGCGGCGCGTGAGTATCGCCACATCACCGCGCATCCGCTGACCGCCGCGATGGGCGCGGAAATCACCGGGGTGCGGCTGGGAGAGACCCTTGCGCCGGAAGCCTTCGACGAAATCCGCGACGCGCTGTGGCGGCACAAGATGGTGTACCTGCGGGACCAGCACCTCACGCATGCGGAGCACGAGGCGTTCAGCGCGCGGTTCGGGCCGTTCGCGGTCGATGCCTATACGCAAGGGGTGGAGGGGCACCGCAATGTCCATCCGCTGATCAAGGAAGCGGACACGAAGACCAAGGCGCTGTTCGGCAGCGGCTGGCACACGGATTCGCCGTTCCTCGATGAGCCGCCCTCGGTGACGATCCTGCGCGCGGTGGAAGTGCCTCCCTATGGCGGGGACACGACTTGGGCCGATACGCAGCTGGCGTGGCGGATGCTGAGCCCCACCATGCAGGCCATGCTGCGCCCGCTGAAGGTGCATATGTCGGCCGAGGCGAACGTGGCGACGCAGGAGCGGATCAGCGGCAAGCCGATGGCCTTTGCCAATGACGACCGCCGCACATCGGCGCTGCAGGGCAATTTCCACCCACTGGTGCGCACGCATCCCTTCACCGGGCTGCCCTCGCTTTATGTGGATGAAGTCTATGCCGTGGGGATCGAGGGGATGACCGAGGCGGAGAGCCGCCCGATCCTCGACATGCTGACGCGGCATATCACGCAGGCCGGCTTCACCTGCCGCCTGCGCTGGGAGCCCGGCATGATCGCGATGTGGGACAACCGCGCGGCGCTGCATCTGGCGCCGAATGACTACGACGGGTTCCGGCGGGAGATGTATCGCACGACGATGGCGGGGGAGCGGCCGGAGTAGGGGGCTGTGCTTGCCGCTCTGGATTACCGCCTTCGCGGGAATGACGAGTTGACCTGACCTTCGTCATTCCCGCGAAGGCGGGAATCCAGCGAGCAAAGGCGCCCTTCTCAATCTCCGAAGAAATTGAGTTCCAGCAAGACGTTGTTGGGGTCGCTGACGAAAATCTGGCGCAGGCCGATGGAAGCCACGGTGTTGAGCTGGAACGGCGTGCCGAGCGCGCCGACGCGTTCCATCAGTTCGTCGTAGCCTGAGCAGTTCAGCGCCACATGGTGCACCGCGCCGGTCAGCGCGCCGGGTTCAACGTGGCGGTCGAAGGCGCGGGGGCAATCGACCGAGTTGATGTGCACGATGGCCTTGCCGCCGGCATCGTACATCCACTGCGCAGTCTCTGGCGTCAGCGGCGGGGGCGCGTTGCGGCGTTCGAGGTTCAGCAGCGCCTTGTAGAACTCGGCGGTCTCGTCGAGCTTGTCGGTGATCACGTTGACGTGATCGAGCCAGTTGACCTGCATTGTTCTCTCCAGACCTTGCTTGGAAACCTTCTACACCGCCTTTGTCCGTTCGTCCCGAGCGAAGTCGAGGGGCCTGTTCGAGCGTAGCCGAGAACTTGCGCAGAGCCTCGGCTTCGCTCGGCCTTTGTCCCTCGACTTCGCTCGGGACGAACGGTGGTGGTGTGCCGGATCAGCTCCGGAACACCACCGTCTTGTTGCCGTTCAAGAGCGCGCGGTCTTCGAGGTGCAGGCGCACCGCTTCGGCCAGCACGCGGCGCTCCACGTCGCGGCCCTTGCGGACGAGGTCTTCGGGCGTGTCCGAGTGGGTCACGGTCGTCACGTCCTGGTGGATGATCGGGCCCTCATCGAGGTCGGTCGTGACGTAGTGGCCGGTTGCGCCGATCATCTTCACGCCGCGCGCGTGCGCCTGGTGATAGGGCTTGGCGCCCTTGAAGCTCGGCAGGAACGAGTGGTGGATGTTGATGCAGCGGCCATTGAGGAACGAGGCCATGTCGTCCGAGAGGATCTGCATGTAGCGCGCCAGCACGACGAGCTCCGCGCCGGTCTCGGTCACGATCTGCTTAACCTGCGCTTCCTGCTGCGGCTTGGTGTCCTTGGTGATCGGCAGATGGTGATAGGGAACGTCGCCCAGCAGCGTGATGTTGAGCGCTTCCTTGGGGTGGTTGCCGATGATCGCGACGATCTCCATCGGCAGTTCGCCGATGCGGGTGCGGTAGAGCAGATCGCCGAGGCAGTGGTCGAACTTGCTGACCATGAGCACCGTCCGGCGCTTTTTCGAGCTGTCGCGCATGTTCCATTCCATGCCGAACTGTTCGGCCACGGGCGCGAAGGCGCTGCGCAGGGTCGTCTCATCGCCCGAGCCGGGATCGAGCACGACGCGCATGAAGAACTGGCCGCTCTCGGTATCGTCGAACTGCTGCGCCTCGAGGATGTTGGCGCCGGCCTCATAGAGATTGCCGGTCACCCGGGCGACGATCCCGGGCTTGTCCTCGCACGAAAGCGTCAGGATCACTGGTGCAGTCATTCAAATCTCTCCCCGTTCGTTCGTGGGCAGCGCGCCCCATAGGCTGCACTGCCGTCCACCGCCAGCATGCAGCGTGCCCCGCATGGGGACTGCACAATTTGGCATTGCGAATCTGTCTCGATATTGTATGTGTTGCATACAAATTTCAACCAGCCATTTGCAATCGGGAGAGACTTACGTGGCAGCGAACCTCGAAGAGGTCCTTCAGGGCCAGTCCAACATCGTTGAAATGCTGCGCAATTCGCAGCTCGGTGCCTACGTCTACCCGGTGGTGGCGCCGGAATTTTCCAACTGGCGCTCTGAGCAGTGGGCCTGGCAGCACTCGGCGGTGCTGTTCGATCAGTCGCACCACATGGTGAACCTCTACATTCGCGGCAAGGATGCGGCGAAGCTGCTGTCGGACACGATGGTCAACAGCTCGAAGGGCTGGGCGGTCAACAAGGCCAAGCAGTACGTGCCGACGACGCCTTATGGCCACGTGATCGGCGATGGCATCATCTTCTGGGAAGAAGAGGAAAGCTTCACCTATGTCGGCCGCGCGCCGGCTTCGAACTGGCTGCGCTACCACGGTGCGACGGGCGGCTACGATGTCGAGATCGAGCTCGACGACCGTTCGCCGATGCGCCCGATGGGCAAGCCCGTCACCCGCAAGGAATGGCGCTTCCAGATCCAGGGTCCGCAGGCGTGGAACGTGATCGAGAAGCTGCATGGCGGGCCGCTGGAGCAGCTGAAGTTCTTCAACATGAGCACGAT
>CANGJI010000039.1 GCA_947454135.1 Sphingomonadaceae bacterium | reverse complement strand
GATCACTTCCGACGGGTGGTTGACGCGCTTGTAGCTCATGTCGGTGACATGGAGCAGGCCGTCGATGCCGCCGAGGTCGACGAACGCACCGTAATCGGTGATGTTCTTGACGACGCCGTCGATGATCTGGCCTTCCTTGAGGTTCTGGATCAGGCCCGAACGCTGCTCGGCGCGGGTTTCCTCGAGGACGGCGCGGCGCGAAACCACGATGTTGCCGCGGCGGCGGTCCATCTTGAGGATCTGGAAGGGCTGCGGCATGTCCATCAGCGGGGTGACGTCGCGCACGGGGCGGATATCGACCTGCGAGCCGGGGAGGAACGCCACGGCGCCGTCGAGATCGACGGTGAAGCCGCCCTTGACGCGGCCGAAGATCACGCCTTCGACGCGCTTGCCTTCGCCAAATTCGCTCTCGAGCTTGTCCCAGGCGGCTTCGCGGCGGGCGCGGTCGCGGCTGAGCATCGCTTCGCCGTCAGCGTTTTCGACGCGGTCGACGTAGACTTCGACTTCAGCGCCTACGACCAGGCCGTGCGGCTGGCCGGGCATGGCGAATTCGCGAAGCGGCACGCGGCCTTCGCTCTTGAGACCGACGTCGATGACGGCCTTGTCGTTTTCGATGGCGGTGACGGTGCCCTTGACGACCCGGCCTTCAAAACCGCCGTTAGCGGCGCCGCCGAGGGTCTCATCGAGCATCGCGGCGAAATCGTCGCGCGTGGGATGGGATGCCATTGGATTGTGTATCCTGTTATCGCTGTTTCCGGCCAGGCGGTTGTCTCCGCCGGTCTTTCACCGCGCGCCGCACCATGCGGGCTCGGGGCAAGGGGCCGAACCATCTGCCGGGCCGAATGCCATGACAGATATCCGCACCGGGGCATGCCCCCGTACGAACGTGCGGCCCCTATGTCAGGACCGCATAAAAAGCAAGCTGAACTGCGCCCCGATGGCCGCTCCCTCAGGCCGCAAGCGCGCGCGGGCGCGCCGGGGCCTTCTGGGCGGAGGTGCGGAAGCGCGAGACCGCAGCTGCAAGTTCGCCAGCCTCGTCAGCCAGCGAGCGCGCTGCAGCGGCGGTTTCCTCGACCATGGCGGCGTTGCGCTGGGTCATCGTGTCCATGCCCGATACGGTCATGCTGACCTGATCGAGGCTGGCGGATTGGTCCTGCGTGGCGAGCGCGATCTCGCCCATGAGCTGGGCGAGGTGGCCCACCCGGCCCACCATGGCACCCAGCGCTTCGCCGGTGCGCCCGACCAGCGAAACACCGCCGGCGACTTCGCGCGAACTGGTGGCAATGAGCGTGCGGATCTCGCTCGCCGCATCGGCGCTGCGCTGGGCGAGCGCACGCACTTCGGTGGCGACGACGGCAAAGCCCCGGCCGGCATCGCCGGCGCGCGCGGCTTCGACCCCGGCGTTGAGCGCGAGAAGATTGGTCTGGAAGGCAATCGAATCGATAAGGTCGACGATCCGCCCGATCTCTTGCGACGAACGCTCGATCGCGCTCATCGCGGCCATCGCTTCGCCAACAAGCACGCCGCCGGCTTCGGCATCCTGCGCGGTCATGCCGATCTCCGCTTCGACTTCGCGCGTGCGGTTCGCGGTGGCCGAGACCAGCGTGGCAACCTGCTGCATTGCGGCGCTCGATTCCTCGACGCTCGCGGCCTGGCTCTGGTTGCGGCTGGCAAGATCGCTTGATGCGCTGCGGATCTCGGCGGCGCCCGTGCTCACGCTGCGGACCGTGCCGCTGACGCGGGACAGCACGCTGTCGAGCCGCTCGGCCGCAGCATTGTAGGCGCCGCGCAGCGCCTCGTATTCGGCAGGGAAGGGGGCGGTGATGCGGTGGACAAGGTCTCCTTCCGCCAGCTGGCCAAGCGCGTTCCCCATTTCGGCGACGACGGCGGTCTGCTTGAGAGCATCCTCGCGCTGCGCCTTGGCGGCGCTGCGGAACACTTCGATCGCGCGCGTCATTTCGCCGATCTCGTCGCTGCGATGGTCGGTGCGGCGGCCCGCTTCCAGATCGCCGGCCGCCATCGCGGACATGCAATCGGCGGTCTCCGCCAAAGGATCGAGTACGTGGCGGCTGAGCAGACGCACGGCGGTGAGAACAAGCGTGATGGCGCCAATGCCAGCCAGAGCCATGATCACGAGCAGCGCCGAGACCGTGGCCGTGCTACGCGATACGAGCGCATCACGCGCTGCCATGGCGTGTGAGGTGAGCTGCAAGATCGCGCTGCGTTCGCGCGCGAAAATGGTATCGAGCTTCTGCCTGCTTGATGCAGCCCCCAGTGCATCGCCGCGCTCAAGCGCCGGCATCAGCACCGTGTTGACCTCCTGCCAGAACGCGTCCGCTTCTTTCGCGACCGAGGTCCGCAGCTCTTCTGCCAGCTCCGGATCGACATCGTCGGAAGTCCAGCGCGCAAGGCTGGCGCGGTATTGCTTTTCGAGCTCGGCGAGGTCGGCGCGGTTCTGCGCCAGATGGGCCGGGTCATCCATCGCCTGCCGCGCCTTGAGTGCTGGCTCCACGATGTAAAGCGGGGGAGGCAGGATATCGGCGGTGAAGCCGGTTACGCTGTCGATGCGGTTCTGCACGGTCCCGCCGACGCGGATGTGCTGCACGGCAAAGCCGATCAGCAGGAGAACCAGCGTCACCGTTCCCACCAGCGCCCAGCCGCCGCGGCGGCTCTGGATACGGATGCTCATGGCTATGATACTCCCCTGCATGCGAGGCCGCGCAACGATTTGCGGCCTGTGAGGGCAATTCATAGTGCAGTGTTGAAAACCAAAGGCTTGCGCGCTTCAGGCGGTGGACTGCCTAAAGGCGGCAGAGCGCGATGTTAACACTTGCCGCGCCGAAACCTGCCCGAAGGTGCAGGATTCACGATCTGGCAGGATTTGGCGATCCGGCGGCTGCTGCCCGTCAGGTGAAGCGAGCGCGCAGCGCGAGGAGCGCGAGCGCGGCCTTGGCTGCCTCTCCGCCCTTGTCCTTCTGCTCCGGATCGGCGCGGACCAGGGCCTGCTCCTCGTTTTCGACGGTGAGAATGCCGTTGCCGACCGCGAGGCCGTCCATCGTCAGTGCCATGACCCCGCGCGCGCTTTCGCCTGCGACGATCTCGAAGTGATATGTCTCACCGCGGATGACGACGCCAATCGCGACATAGCCTTCATACTGGCCGGACTGATCCGCGAGCACGATCGCGCCGGGAATCTCCAGCGCGCCGGGGACAGTGATGACGTCGACCTTGTGGCCTTCCGCCTCGAGCGCGGCGCGCGCGCCGGCAACCAGCATGTCGTTGAGGTGATCGTAGAAGCGGGCTTCGACAATGAGGAACTTTGCCATGCGCGCTTACTCCGCCGTGATCGGCTGTTCGCCGACGATATTGAGACCGTAGCCCTCGATGGCAACGATGTTGCGATGCGAATTGGTCAGCAGGATCATGTCGTGGATGCCCAGATCGGCGAGGATCTGTGCGCCGATGCCGTAGCTGCGCAGGTCCATGTCGCCGGTGCGGCCCGAGATCTCAGCCTGGAGCCCTTCGCTGCCGCCGGGCATGAGCAGCACGATCACGCCCGCGCCGGCCTTGCCGATCTCGCTCATCGCGCGCTGCAGGCTGCGCTTGCGCGGGCCGGGCTGGCCGAGCACGTCGGACAGGATCGAGATGCCGTGCATGCGCACCAGCGTGGGGGCATCAGGCCGCACCGCGCCCTTCTGCAGCACGAGGTGGACCACGCCGTCGATCTTGTTGCGATACATGCGGATCGTCCAGTCGCCGCCGTAGTCCGAATGGAACGGCTGCTGGTCGATGCATTCGACAAGGTGGTCGTGGCGGCGGCGATACTCGATGAGATCGCGGATCGTGCCCATCTTGAGGCCGTGGCGGCGCGCAAAGGGGACGAGATCGTCCATCCGCGCCATCGTGCCATCGTCCTTCATGATCTCGCAGATCACGCCCGAGGGATTGAGCCCGGCAAGGCGCGAGATATCGACCGCGGCCTCGGTGTGTCCGGCGCGGACAAGCACGCCGCCATCGCGAGCGATCAGCGGGAAGACGTGACCGGGGGTGACGATGTCTTCCTTGGTCTTCCCCGCGTCGATGGCCACGGCGACCGTGCGTGCGCGGTCGGCGGCGGAAATGCCGGTGGTCACACCCTCGCGTGCCTCGATCGAGACGGTGAAGGCGGTTTCGTGGCGGGTGCCGTTGTGGCGGCTCATCAGTTCGAGCCCGAGCTGCTCGGTGCGCGTGCGGGTCAGGGTAAGGCAGATCAGGCCGCGGCCGTGGGTGGCCATGAAGTTGATCGCGTCAGGCGTTGCCATCTGCGCGGGGATGACGAGATCGCCCTCATTCTCGCGGTCCTCGTCGTCAACGAGGATGAACATGCGGCCATTGCGCGCCTCGTCGATGATTTCCTCGATCGGCACGAGCGCGGGCGCATCGTCGCTTTCGCTGAGCACGCGTTCCAGTTTGGCAAGGGTGTCGGCGGTGGGATTCCAGCCGGGCAGGCCTGCATCGCGCAGGGTGTTGGCATGGAGCCCCGCAGCGCGGGCGAGGCCGGAGCGGGACATGCCACCTTCAACGATGAGGCGGCGGATGCGGTCGATGAGTTCGCTGGACATGGCGATTATGTCTCACATCACAATGTGACATGCAATAGTGGATGTCACATTGTGATGGCAGTTATCCGAAATGATTCGCGATTTCAGGTGTTACCGAGCGGGATTGGTGTCTGTCGGGACACACCTTGGTGCAGGATGCCGTTACGGAATGTGCAAAATTTAATTGAGCGGTTGACAACAGAAGGCACCTGTTCTGTTCTGTCCAAAGAAGGTCGACCCTCAAAAATGATGGGCGCCCGCTGAAGAGAGAGGACTTTGATATGAGGGGCAAACTTACCCTGCTCGCAGGTGTGTGCGCAGCAGCCGTAGCAACGCCGTCGTTCGCGCAAAATGCGCAGAGCGCGGCCAGCGGCGATACCGGCGCAGGGGTCCAGGAAATCATCGTTACCGCGCAGCGCCAGTCGCAGCGCCTGCAGACGGTGCCTATTGCGATCAGCGCCTTCACCAAGGAAAACCTCGACAAGCAGCAGATCCGCAACCCGTCGGACCTCCAGCTTTCGCTGCCCAACATCACCTTCACGAAGACGAACTTCACCTCGTCGAGCTTCACCATCCGCGGCATCGGTGACCTCTGCACCGGCGTGACCTGCGACAGCGCGACCGCCATTCACGTGAACGACGCTCCGCTGTTCGCCACCCGCCTGTTCGAAGGCGAGTTCTACGATCTGGCGCAGGTCGAAGTGCTGCGCGGCCCGCAGGGCACCCTGTTCGGCCGCAACGCGACCTCGGGCGTGGTCAACTTCCGCACCGCCAAGCCGGACCTTAACGGTTTCGGCGCTTCGGGCGATGCCGAATACGGCAACTACAACTCGGTTCGCCTGCGCGGCATGATCAACGTTCCGCTGAGCGACACGCTGGCGGTGCGCGCGGCCGGCTTCTACCTGAAGCGCGACGGTTACACGAAGAACCTGTTCGATAACTCGAAGATCGATGACCGCGACATGTACGGTCTGCGCGGGTCGCTGACCTGGCAGCCGTCGTCCTCGACCACGATCGACCTCATGGGTCAGTTCTTCCATGAGCGCGACAGCCGCATGCGCATTCAGAAGCAGTACTGCCAGGCCGATCCGACCGGCATCTTGGGCTGCCTCAATACCACGCGCGGTACCAGCACCACGAACGGCAACGCGCTGCTCGCCAACGTGCTGACCTCGAAGGAATTCTTCGCCATCCGCGGTCTGCCGCAGGCTTTTGCGCTCGGCAGCATCTATGGTCCGGAAGTCTACCGCAACGAAGTCAACCCGGCCGATCCGCGCGTCGTCAACACCGACTTCAAGCCGAGCTACTTCACCGAGGAAACCATTCTCCAGGGCACCTGGAAGCAGGACATCGGCGAAAAGTTCAGCCTGCGCGTCGAAGGCAACTACCAGAACGTCAAGGTCGACTCGCAGCAGGACTACAACAACGCGGTTGCGGATCGTTCGGGCTTCACCCCGGCCCTTTCCGCGCTCGCCGCTGCCGGCGCCGGGCTGCTCGGGCCCGGTCTGCAAGCCTACCTTGCTCCGGCCGCCAATGCGCTCATCCCGCAGGGTCCGGGCGGTCCGCTCTGCACCTCGATCGGTGAGGGAACCGGTACTGGTGTTTTCGGTGGCCACAGTGTTTGCGCCTCGACGCCGCTGGACTTCGACCGTTCGATCCAGAACAACAAGAGCTGGACGGCGGAAGCGGTGCTGACCTCGAAGTTCGATGGTCCGTTCAACTTCCTGCTCGGCGGCATCTACGGCAAGTACACGCTCACCGAGAACAGCTACTACGTGAGCTCGTTCGGGCTTGACTACTTCGCCGGTGTGGTCGGCGCGTTCTCGGCGCTCGGTGCAGGTGCACCGCCTGCGTATCTCGCCACGTCGGCCTACCGGAACAATACGCCGGACTACAAGCTGACCACCTTCGGCCTGTTCGGTGAAGCCTACTGGAAGTTCAACGACCGCCTGAAGCTGACTGCTGGTCTGCGCTACAACAACGACAAGAAGAGCGTGCGCGCCCGCACCACGCTGTTCAACTTCCTCGCGCCGGTTGGCATTACCAATGCCTATGACTCGCCGTTCCTGCCCGCCATGTTCGACGCGGACTCGGGGATCGCCGGCAACCAGCCGTTCCAGATCCGCAACGTGAAGTTTGGCGAGTGGACCGGCCGCGCCGTGCTCGACTTCCAGATCACGCCGGATAACCTGGTCTATGCCTCGTACTCGCGTGGTTACAAGTCGGGCGGTATCAACCCGCCGCTGTCGCCGATCTTCGCGGTTCCGGACAGCTTCACGCCTGAATTCGTGAACTCGTTCGAAGTTGGTACGAAGAACACCTTCGCCAACGGCAAGCTGCAGCTGAACCTCACCGGGTTCTACTACCAGTACAAGGGCCTCCAGCTGTCGCGCATCGTTGCCCGTACCTCGGTCAACGACAACGTCAGCGCCAACATCTACGGTATCGAAGCGGAAGCGATCTTCCATCCCACCCGTGAGCTGACGATCAACACGAACTTCAGCTACCTCAACACCAAGGTGTCGGAAGACAAGTTCCTCTCGAACCCGCGCGATTTCGGCAACGGCCGTGCGGATGCGGTGATCATCAAGGACATCACCAACACCGCGAACTGCGCCGTCGGCTCGAACTCGGGCAACGTTGCGGGCGTGAATGCCTTCGTGAACACGGCCAACACGCTGATCAACAACGGGGCGATCCCGGGTGTTGCAGCGGGGGCCGGGCTCCAGGGCACGACGGCGTTCCCGGCTGGTGGCGGCATCGCCTCCACGGGTGCCTACTCGATCTGCGCCGTGCTCAGCGCGCTCGCTCCGACGCTTGGCAACGCGCCCGGCATCGGCGGCGTGACGGTGTACTCGTCGGGTATCCCCACCAACATCCGTGGCAACAAGCTGCCCGGCGCGCCGAACATCAAGTTCTCGGCCGGCGTGCAGTATGCAGCCCCGGTCGGCAACATGACCCTGACGCCGCGCGTCGACCTCAACTTCACCGGCAAGTCGGACGGCACCATCTTCAATGGTCTGGTCGACAAGATCCCGTCGTTCACCCAGCTGAATGCCCAGCTGCAGCTCGATGGTCCGGACAAGAAGTGGTTCATCCGCGGCTTCATCCAGAACATCACCAACGACAACTCGGTGACCGGTCTCTACGTGACGGACCAGTCCTCGGGTAACTTCACCAACGTCTTCACGCTGGAACCGCGCCGCTACGGCATCGCCGCCGGCTTCAAGTTCTGATCGTTTGGGGGGAACCGGCCGAGCGCCCGATTGGGTGCCGGCCGGTCTGAGGCGGGCGTCGGAGGGGAACCTCCGGCGCCTTGCTTTTTTGTGTGTTGGCGGAAGGCGCGCAAAGCGCCGTCGATCAGGTGGCGGGATGGACTTTAGCGGGGCGGGTTTGCAGGCACGGCATCGCCCGTCCAGCGCCCGCCAACGGCCTGCGCCAGCGCGATGGCGGCGATCTGCCGATCAATCACGGACTGGATCTCCGATTGCCGCGCGGTGAAGGCGCTTTGCTGTGCCGTGATCACCCGGTTGTAGTCGACAATGCCGTTGCGGTACTGATTGAACGTCACGGTTTCGGCCTGCGTTGCCGCGGCAGCCGCCTCGCCGCGGCGCACGGCGACAGTCGCGAGAAACCGCGTGGCCGCCAGATTGTCCTCGACCTGCTGAAACGCGGCCAGCACCGTCTGGCGATAGGCCGCCACGGTCTGATCGTATTGCGCCCGCGCCTGCAGCACATTGCCGCGCCGGGCACCCGCATCGAGCAGGGTCACGGCGGCACTCGCGCCGAGCGACCAGAGGCTGGTTGCTGCGCTGAACAGCTGGCTAAGCACGCTGCTGTTGGTGCCGATGCTGCCCGATAGCATCAGGTTGGGGAAATAGCCTGCCCTCTGGATGCCGATCCGGGCGTTGGCGGCAGCGACCCGCCGTTCTGCCGCGGCGATATCCGGCCGGCGCTGCAACAGCGCCGTCGGCACCAGTGCGGGTATCTCCGGCACGACCGGCTTCCATTCCACTGGAGCGATCGAGAACGTGGACGGGTTCTCGCCCACCAGAACGGCGATTGCATGTTCCAGCTGCGCGCGCTGGCGTTCCAGATCGGCGCGCGTCGCCTCGGCATTGCTCAGTGTCGTCTGGGCCTGAAACACGTCGGCGTGGGAAACGGTACCAGCATTGTACTTGTTGGTGGTGATCGTCAGCGCCCGGGCATAGTCGGCCACGATGCTATCGAGGAGCTGGCGCTGTGCGTCTGTCCCGCGCAGTTGCATGTAGTTGGTTGCCAGCTCGCCCTGCGCAGAGAGTGTCGCGTTGGCAAGATCGCCCGCGCTCGCCTGTGCGGAAGCCTTGGCCTGATTGACGGTATTGCCCAGCCTTCCCCACAGATCGGGCTCCCAGCTTGCGCCGATCGACAAGGCGTAGCGCGAGTTCACGGCGCTGGCGTTGTTGGCCACGGGAGCGGTGCTTCCGACCAGATTCTGGCCCGAGAATGTCTCCGAGTGCGTATCGCTTGCCGAGCCGGTGAGTGAGGGAAAGAGTGCGGATCGCTGGACCTGCACCAGCGCGCGCGCCGCTTGATAGGCTGCGCGTGCGCTGGCGACGTTCTGGTTTGTCACCTCCACGCGCTGCTCCAGCGCGCCCAGCACGGGATCACCGAACAAGTCCCACCACGCGCCCCGCGCGGCCGCATCAGAGGGCACGGCGACGGACCAACCCGGCTCTTCCTTGAACTGCGCGGGTATCGCCGCCATCGCAGGGCGCTGGTAGTTTGGCGCCATCGAGCAGCCAGCCACGCAGGCGCAGGAGGCAACAAGCAGCAGCCGGGACAAAGGTGTGCGCATCACGCGGGTGCTCCAAGTGCGGCCGGCCGCCGCCGCGCCCGGCGGCGGAAGCGGTCGAGCGCCAGATAAACAACGGGGGTGGTCAGCAGGGTCAGCACCTGGCTGGCGACCAGACCACCGAAGATCGCAATGCCCAGCGGACGGCGCAATTCGGCGCCATCACCGAAACCGATCGCGAGCGGCAAGGCCCCAAGCGCGGCTGCCAGCGTCGTCATCAGGATCGGCCGAAACCGCTTGAGACAGGCTTCGCGCACTGCCTCGATGGGCGAGAGATTTTCGCTGCGCTCTGCCTCCAGCGCGAAATCGATGATCATGATGGCGTTCTTCTTGACGATGCCGATGAGCAGGATGATCCCGATCAGCGCGATGATGTCGAATTGTCCGCCACTGCCGATCAGCGCGATCATGGCGCCCACCCCAGCCGAAGGGATCGTGGACAGCGCGGTCAGCGGGTGGATGGCGCTTTCGTAGAGAATGCCCAGCACGATGTAGATCGCGACCAGCGCTGCCACGATCAGCAACGGCAGGCTGGACGTCGATTGCGCAAACACTTTCGCGGTGCCGCCGAATTCGCCGTGGACGCTGGCGGGCAGGGCGAGGCTGGCCTGCTGCTGCGCGATCAGTTGCGCGGTCTGGCCCAGCGAGACGCCGCGCGGCAGGTTGAACGAGATCGTGGCGGACGGCTCGCCATCCGAATGATTGACCTGCGCATTGGTGGAGCCGACGTTCCAGCGGGCAATCGCGGAAAGCGGAGTCATCGTCCGCGCTGCCGTGCTGATCGCGGTGCCGCCCGCAAGAGCCGCGCCGCCGGATGCGGTTCCTCCGCCTCCGTTGAGGTTGACGGCGGTGCTGGGCGAACTGATCGCAGCGCCCACCGGCAGGTAGATGTTGCCCAGCGCGTCAGGAGATCCATTGAACCGCCGGTCGGCCTCCATCACCACATGATACTGATTGAGCCCGGCGTAGATATTCGCGACCTGACGCTGCCCGAACGCGTCATACAGCGTGGCATCGATGGTCTGCATCGGAATGCCGAGACGGGCTGCGGCGTTGCGGTCCACCTCGACGAAGGCAGCGGCGCCGGCATCCTGCTGATCGATATCGACATCGGTAATCTGGTCGCCATGCGCTTTGAGGGCATTCACCAGCTTTTGCCCGGACGCCTTCAGCACGGCGGCATGATCCGCCTTGAGCACATATTGATATGTGCTGGTGGACTGGCGGCCCCCGGCTTGCAGATCCTGCACCGGATTGAGGAACAGGCTGACCCCGCGTACGCGCGCCAGACGGGGGCGCAGCCTTGCGATCACAGCGGTCACGGGCGGGCGCTGCGAGCGGTCCTTGAGCGTGGCGAAGAGGAAGCCGCCGCCCGCGCGTGCGCCGCCGGCAAAGGCGACCACGGTTTCGATGGCGGGATCGGATTTGACGATGCGGGCGATCTGGCCGAGCTTGTCCTGCAAGTCGCTGAAGGAAATGGACTGATCGGCCCGCAGGCCGCCGATGAGGCCGCCGGTATCCTGCTGCGGAAAGAAGCCCTTGGGCGAAACCGCGATGAGCCAGATGTTGAGCGCCACGGTCAGTATCAGCACCAGCATCACGAGGCCGCGATGTGCGAGCGCCCAATCGAGGTTGCGGGCATAGCTCCGTTCCGACCATTCGACCCAGCGGCTCGCAGTGCGCATCACCCGGCCCTCGTTGCGCTTTCCGCCGAGCAGGCGCGCGGACAGCATTGGCGTGGTGGTGAGCGAAACGACGAGGCTGATTGCGACTGCGACCGACATCGTCACGGCGAACTCGCGGAACAACCGGCCGATCAGCCCGCCCATGAAGATCAGCGGCACGAACACCGCGACAAGGCTGACCGAGATCGAAAGCACCGTGAAGCCGACCTCGCGCGCGCCTTTCAGTGCAGCGGCGAGCGGCGCCATGCCTTCTTCGACATGGCGATTTATGTTCTCCACCACCACGATGGCATCGTCCACGACGAACCCTGTCGCCACGGTAAGCGCCATGAGGGAGAGATTATCGAGCGAAAAGCCTGCGAGGTACATGACGCCCAGCGTGCCGAGCAGCGAGGCGACAACCGCTACCGCCGGGATCACCGTCGCACGCCACGATTGCAGGAACAGCCCCACCACCAGCACCACGAGCAGCGTGGCAATGAGCAGCGTCACCTCCACTTCGTGAAGCGATGCGCGGATCGTGTTCGTGCGATCAGCGGCGACCGCAAGGTGGATGTCAGTCGGCAAGGCGGCCTGCAGCGGACCTATCTGCGCCTTCAGCGCGTCCACCGTCTCCACGATGTTCGCACCCGGCTGCCGGCTGATCAGGATGGGGACGGCGCGCTTGCCATTGAACAGGCCGGTGGTGTGCACATCCTCGGGGCCGTCGCTGACGGTTGCGATATCGGACAGACGAACGGGCGCGCCGTTGCGCCAGGCGATCAGCGATGTGCGATAGTCTGCGGCGTGCCGTCCGGGCTGGTTGGAATAGATCTGGAAACTGCCATTCCCGGTATCGAGCACCCCGCGCGGCCGGTTGGCGCTTTGCGATTGCAGCGCGGTTCGCACGTCCTCGAGCGAGATCCCGGCGCGGGCGAGGGCGAGGGGATTAACCTCGACCCGCACCGAGGGCAGGGCGGCGCCGCCAAGTTCGACGTTGCCCACGCCCTGCACCTGCAGCAGTTTCTGCTGCACCACGTTGGACACCGCGTCGTAGATTTCGGAAGGGCTGCGCGTATCGGATGTGAGCGCGAGGATCAGTACGGGGGCTTCGGCCGGGTTGACCTTGCGATAGCTGGGATTGCTGCGCAGCGTTGCCGGCAGATCGGCGCGCGACGCATTGATCGCTGCCTGCACATCGCGGGCCGCGCCGTCGATGTCTCGCGAGAGATCGAATTGCAGGATGATCTGCGTCGACCCGACGCTTGACCGCGAGGTCATCTCGGCAACCCCGGCAATGGTGCCAAGCCGCCGTTCGAGCGGGGATGCGACGCTCGATGCCATCGTGGAGGGGCTGGCGCCCGGCAGATTGGCCTGCACCAGGATGGTGGGGAAATCGACCGCAGGCAGCGGCGCCACGGGCAGGTTGAAGAAGGCCGCAACGCCCGCGATCATGAGCCCGATGGTCAGCAGGATCGTGCCGACCGGTCGGTTGATGAAGGGCGCCGCGATGTTCATGCCGATCCCGCTTCCGACGCGGCGCTGCCCGCATGCCGTGCGGTCTCGCGCCGTGCCCGCCATTGTTCGAGCGCCAGAAAGATCACGGGCGTGGTGAAGAGGGTCAGCACCTGGCTGAAGATCAGGCCGCCGGCGATGGCAATGCCGAGCGGCTGGCGCAGTTCATGCCCCATCCCGCCGCCGAAGATCAGCGGCACCGCAGCAAACAGCGCGGCAAATGTCGTCATCATGATCGGCCGGAAGCGCAGGCGCGCGGCTTGCCGGATGGCCTGATCGGGATCGGCCCCTTCCGTCCGCATCGCGTCCAACGCGAAGTCGATCATCATGATCGCGTTCTTCTTCACGATCCCGATCAGCAGCACGATGCCGATGATGCCGATGACGCCAAGCCCGGAGCCCGTCAGCCAAAGCCCCAGCAAGGCGCCAATCCCGGCTGAAGGCAGCGTCGAAAGAATGGTGATCGGGTGAACGAAGCTTTCGTACAGGACGCCCAGCACGATGTAGACCACGAGGATCGCCGCGAGGATCAGCCAGAACTGGTTGGCCAGCGAGGACTTGAACGCGGATGCCGCGCCGGCAAAATTCGTGCTGATCGCAGGCGGTATGCCGATGCCGCGTTCGGCGGCCTCGATCACCGCAACGGCCTTGCCAAGCGAGACCCCCGGCGCGAGATCGAAGCCGATCGTCGCGGCTGGGAACTGCGCCTCGCGCGAAACGACGAGCGGGCTCTGACCGGTCCTGATGGCGGCAACCGCGGAGAGCGGAACGTTCTTCCCGCCGGGCAGCGGAATGCGCAGATCACCGAGCGCTTGCGGGCTGGTGACGGAGCTGGGCAATGCTTCGAGAATGACGCGGTTCTGGCTCGATTGCGTGTAGATGGTCGAGACAATGCGCTGACCGAACGCGTCGTAGAGCGCATTGTCGATGGTCAGCACCGACAAGCCGAGACGGCCGGCGATGTCGCGGTTGATATCGACCGTCACCGCCTGTCCGCCGCCCATCACGTTCGAGGTGACGTTGCGCAGATGGGGATCGCCGCGCAGTGCCTGCGCCAGCTTCTCGCCCCATTGGTCAACGAGCGCCTGATCGGCACCCTGCAGCGAAAAGCGGTATGCGTTCACCCCGGTCGACGTGTCGATCGTGAGATCCTGCACGGGGCGGAAATAGACCTTCACGCCGGGAATGCCGCTCGTCGCGCGGGTCAGGCTTTCGATCACGGCGGCAAGGTCGCCGCGTTCGCCCTGGCTCTTGAGGTTGACCACCATGCGCCCTTGCGAAAGGGTCGCGTTCTGCCCATCCACTCCGACGGACGAACTGAGGCTGTCGACCGCAGGATCGGCAAGCAGTGCTTGCGCCACCTCGTCCTGCAGCCTCGTCATTGCCGCATAGCCGATGTCCTGACCAGCCATGGTCGTAACCGCGATCTGCCCGGTATCCTGCTGCGGAAACAGGTCCTTGGGAATGACCCAGAACAGTAGCCCGGTAAGGGCAAGGGTTGCGGCAAACACGAGCAGGGTCAGCTTGCTGCGGGCCATGACCCAGTCAAGCCAGCGCGCGTAGTGCACGGCCAGATCGTCAAACCATGCCCGCGTCATCTGCGTGATGCGAAATTGGCGTTCTTCGTGCCCGGGCCTCAGCCAGCGGGCCGAAAGCATGGGAACCATCGTCAGGGCCACGACGGCGGAGATCAGGATGGTGACCGCCAGCGTCACGGCAAATTCCCGGAACAGGCGGCCGACCACGTCCCCCATGAACAGCAACGGGATCAGCACGGCGATCAGCGAAACGGTCAGCGAGATGATGGTGAAGCCGATCTCGCTCGCGCCCTTGAGCGCCGCTTCGAAGGGACGCATCCCTTCCTCGATGTGGCGCGCGATGTTTTCCAGCACGACAATCGCATCATCCACCACGAAGCCGGAAGCGATGGTGAGCGACATCAAGGTAAGGTTGTTGATCGAGAAATTGAGGAAATACATCGCCGCAAAGGCGCCGATCAGCGAGAGCGGCACCGCGATGCTGGCGACCACCGTGGCGCGCAGTGAACCAAGGAAGAGAAAGATCACGAGGGTCACCAGCACCACCGCGAGGATCAGCTCGGCCCTGACATCGGCGACCGATGCCCGGATGCCAGCGGTGCGATCGGTCAGCAGCGTGACGTGGACATCCGCCGGTAGCTGGGTTTCCAGTTCCGGCAGCGACGCCTTGATCGCATCGACGGTCCCGATCACATTGGCGCCCGGCTGGCGCTGAACGTCGATCACGACGGCAGGCTCGCCGTTCATCCATGATGCGATGCGCGTGTTCTCGGTGGACTGCACGACATTGGCGACATCGCCGAGCCGCACCGGCGCGCCGCCCGCGAAGGCGATGACGAGGTTGCGGTAGCTCTCTGCATCGGCGAGCTGGTCGTTCGCGTCGATTGTCCAGCTCTTGGTCGGACCGTCGAAGCTGCCCTTCGCCGCGTTGACGTTGGCACTCGCTATCGCGCTGCGGATCGATTCGAGCGAAAGACCGCGCGCTGCGAGGGCAGGTACATTGGCCTGGATGCGCACGGCTGGGCGCTGCCCGGCGGACATGGTGACAAGACCCACCCCGGCGACTTGCGCGATCTTGTTGCTGAACTGCCGCTCGACGATGCCCTGAACTTCGCCCAGCGACCGCGTTTTCGATGTTACGCCAAGCGAAAGGATCGGCGCGTCGGCCGGATTGATCTTGGCGTAGATGGGCGGCGCGGGCAGATCGGCGGGCAGCAGATTGCTGGCCGAATTGATCGCGGCCTGCACTTCCTGCTCGGCGACATCGAGCTGGAGGTCCAGCCGGAACTGGAGGGTAATCACCGATGCCCCGGCGGACGAGGACGACGTCATGCGGGTCAGCCCGGGCATCTGGCCGAACTGCCGCTCCAGCGGCGAGGTTACCGTCAGAGCCATGACGTCAGGGCTCGCGCCGGGGTAGAGCGTGCTGACCTGAATGGTGGGATAGTCCACCTGCGGCAGGGCCGAAAGCGGCAGCATGCGGTAGGAAATCAGGCCCGCAAGGACGATCGCGATCATCAGCAGCGTGGTCGCCACCGGCCTCAGGATGAACAGCCGGGATGGCCCGCCCGGTTGGGCAGGGGCCGCTGCTTCGGGCGGTTCAGTGCTCATCCCGCGTTGCCGCGAGGATGCCGGCTGCGGCCCGTTGCCCGCTTGCCCCCCACGGTGATGCCGGCCCCGTCTTCAAGCCCGTCGGCCCCGGCGGTAACCACCGGTGCGCCAGCCGCGAGGCCCGAGAGGATCGCAATGCGGTCTCCCAGCGATGGCCCGGTTTTCACGACGGCAAGTCTCACCGTATTGTCGGGCCTTGCAATAAAGACGAAATCGCCGTGGCTACCGTGGCGAACCGCGCTGACCGGAACGGTCACGACGTTGTGCAGCGTCTGCACCAGCATGGAGACGTTGACGAAGGCGCCCGGGAACAGGACGTTGCCGGCATTGGCGAAGCGCGCCTTGGCCTTTACCGTGCCGGTGGCGGCCTCCACCTGATTGTCGAACGTGAGGAACTGGCCGGTTGCGAGGTGCGCGTTGCTGTTCTGGTCGCTTGCATCGACGCGCAGGCCGGTGCCCGCCCCGGCGTTGTTCCCGATCACTGCAAGCTGGGCCTGCGGCAAGGCGAAGCTCACATCGATCGGATCCGTCTGGGCGATGACGACCACGCCATTGGCATCCGCAGGCGTCAGGTAGTTGCCGATGTCCACCTGGCGAATGCCGACCCGGCCCGAGATCGGGGCGCGGATGGACGTGTAATCGAGGTTCAGTCTGGCCGTGCCGATGGCGGCGCGATCGGCGGCAACCGTCCCCATCAGCTGGCCCACCGCAGCGCGCTGCGTGTCGACCTGCTGGCTCGCGATGGAATCCTGTTTGAGCAATGTCGCGTATCGGGCCAGATCGAGCTTCGCGGCAGTCAGTTGCGCTTCATCACGGGCCAGATTGGCACGGGCCTGATCCAGCGCCAGTCGATAGGGGCGCGGATCGATCTGGGCCAGCACCTGGCCCTTGCGGACCATCTGGCCTTCCTTGAACAGGATCTGGAACAGCACACCCGAAAGCTGCGTGCGCACCGCGGCGGTGACTACGGGCTGGACCGTGCCGAGGGCATTGACGGTTACCGGCATGTCCGACTTCGCGGCTGTCTCGATGTTGACAGCGGCAGGCGGACGCCCGTTAGGCCGATCCCCGCCGCGCATGGCCAACCAGCGCGCGCCGAGGGCTACGATCAGGAACGCCGCTGTAATGCCAAGCGCGATAGCCCAGGTCCGCTTGCGGCTGGACTGGCGATCACTTGGCTGCGGATGATCAGGCGTCTGGGGATCGCTCGCGTCAGCGGACTTCATCAATAAACCTTTGCATCACAATCGACACGACCATCCCGCAGCGAATTGACCGTTTGTTCGGCGATCAACCGGCGTGGCGCAAGAAATCTTGTATCGCGATTTGTATCAGTAGCGATGCAAATGCGAGCAAAGGCCTTGGCCTGAAACCTTCCACCAAGGGGCTGGACGGGGAGAGCTTCACCACCAGCAAGAACGGCCGCGGCGCATGGCGCAGATCGCCACAGCAACCGGCGGGCGATCCACTTAACCGTTGCCAGACGCTGTGCTGAACAGCCATGGCATGGCTGAAGACGAATCAGGGGGCGGGTTTGTCCATTTCGGATCGGATTGCTCTAACGTCCGTTGCAAGATCTGCGATCTTGCGGCAAGTGCGGGCTCGGTTTTCAAACATCCGGGCTGTTGTTGGTCCGTGGCGTTTCGAAAACCGGTGTCAGGCTGAAGATATGATCAATTGCGGGTACTTTAGTCGGACCTTTGTTGTTTTTGCTCTCACTTGCAGCATGCCCGCTGTCACTTTTGCCCAAGATAGCAATGCACAAGCCGATCAGGCTTCTGTTTCCCGGTTGACGCTTGATGCTGCGCTATTGGCGGCTGAAGCCGATAACATCGATGTCTTGCGGTCACGGCTGGCCGTCCGCACGGCTGAGGCCAATCGGCGGATCGCGGATACGGCGCCCAATCCCAATCTCAACCTCAGTGCCGTGCAGATCAGGCCGAACCTGATCGGTTCAACCCCAGTCGGGCAACTTGCCGATACGCTGGTCAGTGTGGACATGGTGCTGGAGCGCGGCGGTAAGCGGCGCGCGCGGACGGCGGCGGCATCCGCCCTGCTTGCGGCCAGCAGAACCGATCTGGCCGCCACCCGGCGCGATATCCGCGAGACCATTTTCGACAGCTACTTCGATCTCAAGGCGGCAGAGCAGCGGGTCGACCTGCTTGGAAAGATCGCGGCGAGCTATGGCAAAGGGCTGCAGATTGCCGGGCTGAAGACGCGCTCTGGCGCCATATCTGGTGCCGATCTCGCCCGGCAGAAGGTGGAGGCCTCCCGTGCCGACACCGATCTTCAACAAGCTGAGACGGATCTGCGAACCGCGCGGCTTATCCTTGCGACGCTGATAGGGCAGGAGCGGCTTGCCGACACGCTGGCGACTGCGTCGGAATGGCCGGGCAGCGAAACGGCTGGCGCGGCGGCTCCCGCCGATCTTCTGGCGCTGCAGCGTCCCGAGGTGCTTTCGGCACAATCGCGCCTCAGTGCCGCGCAGCGCAGCCTCGAGGGGGCGAATGCCTTGCGCAAGCAGAATGTCACCGTCACGCTCCAGTACGAACGTGCGCCCGCTTCGCTCGGGATCGGCAGTTCGGTCGGCTTCGGGCTCTCGGTGCCGCTTGCACTGCGCAACCGCTATCGCGGCGAAATCGACGCGGCGGGCACGCAGCTTGTTCAGGCCGAGGCCGAACTGCGCAAGGCTGCGGCGGTTGCCACTGCCGATATCCGGATTGCCCGCGATGGCTATGAGCGGGCAGTGACACGGCGCAGGACAATCGAGGAAGAGCAGCTTCCTGCGGCCCAGCGCGCAGCCCAGATCGCCGAGTTTGCCTACGGCAATGGCGCCACGTCGCTGCTTGAGCTGCTCGATGCACGCCGTTCGCTGCGCGCAGTCGAACTCGATGCGATCGGCGCGCGTAATGACGAGGCGCACGCCCTTGCCCGCCTCAAGGCGGCCCAGACCACAGCGGATGACAATTGAAATGCGCGCTTCTGCCCAGTTTTCGACGACGTTGCTTTCGGCGACCTTTCTGCTCGCCTTGGCGGCTGTCACACTGACCGCTTGCGGCAGCTCCGCTCCTCCCGAGGCCCATCCGGTCAAGACGGAGCCGGGCGTTATTGCCTTCGCGCCAGACGCCGACGAGCTGAATGCCGTTTCGATTGTCACGGCCAAGTCGAGCCCGCTGCCGGTCTCGGCGGATCTCAATGCCCGCCTTGTGGTTGACGAGGCGCTGACGAGCCGTGTGGGCACCCCGGTCGCCGGACGAGTGACGCAGTTGCTGGCGGATATCGCGCAGCCTGTCCGGGCCGGTCAGGTTCTTGCCACCATCGACGCCCCCGATCTGGGGCAGGCGCGGGCTGATGTGCTGACGGCGCAGGCGGTCAGCGCTCAGAAGGCGCGCGAAGTGGCGCGTTCGCGCGTGCTGTTCCAGGGCGAGGCGATTGCCCGGCGCGAACTGGAGGCTGCCGAGGCGGATTCGGCATCGGCTGCTGCCGAGCTTGAGCGGGCCCGGCTGCGGCTGCGCAACCTGGGCGGCGGCGGCGGCGACCGCCTCGCGTTGACCAGCCCGATCGGTGGCTATGTCATTGATCGCCAGCTTAATCCGGGCCAGCAGGTCAGCGCCGGACAGGGGCCGCTGTTCACCGTGTCTGATCCGACCCGGCTATGGCTTCTGGTCGATGTTCCCGAAGATGCCGCCGCGCGCGCGAAAGTCGGCGAGATGATCCAGTTCTCGGTCCCGGCCTGGCCCGACCGCCTATTCACCGCGCGGGTGACGAAGGTGGGGCTGGCGGTCGATCCCAATACAAGGCGCGTGCAGGTGCGCGCCGAACTGGAAAACAAGGATCTGGCGCTCAAGCCGGAGATGTACGCCCGCGCGAGGCTCGTCACCGATGACGGGCGCACCGCGATCAAGGTGCCCAACGCCGCGATTGTCGAGGTCGGCATCAAGAGCTTCGTGTTTCGCGTCGAAAGGCCGGGCCGCTTCCGCCGCCTTCCCATCGAAGTCGGCGAACGGGGCGAGAACTTCTCGTTCGTGACCTCCGGCATCAAGGATGGGGACCGCATCGTCGGCGAAGGCGCGCTTCTGCTAAACGCGCAGATGTCCGGGAACTGAGCCCGATGCTCGAGAAACTGGCCACGTTCGTCATCGAGAAGCGGATATTCGTCCTGCTGATGGTGGCGGCGCTCGTCTTCGTGGGCTTCCGCGCCGTTTCGTCTCTGCCCATCGAAGCCTTCCCCGATGTGCAGGACGTGCAGGTCGTGGTCATCAGCCAGCAGCCGGGCCAGGCGCCAGAGGAGATCGAACGCGCGATCTCCCTGCCGATCGAGCGTGCGCTTGCCGGAACGCCGGGCGTGTCGGACATGCGCTCGGTCTCCATTACCGGCCTCTCGGTCGTGACCTTGATCTTCCGTGACGGGACAGACGATTATTTTGCGCGCTCGCAAGTGCTTGAAAAGCTCCGCGATGCCGATCTGCCCAATGGCGTCACGCCCAGCCTGGCGCCGCTTTCCACTGCTGTGGGCGAAGTCTACCGCTATGTTCTCGACAAGCCGGCAGACATGCCGCTCTATGAAGCCCGGGCGATCCAGGATTTCGTGATCAGGCCCCGCATCCGCATGGTTTCGGGCGTGGCGGATGTCTCCAGCTTCGGCGGCAGCATCAAGCAGTATCAGGTGCAGGTGCGCCCCGATCAGCTCAAGCGGTTCGGCGTCACGATTGCCGATATCCAGAATGCGGTCGGCAGTGCCAACTCGAACGTTGGCGGCGGCTTCATCCGCAAGGGGGACGAGGATGTCGTGGTCCGCGGCGTCGGTCTGTTCAATTCGATCGATGATGTCGGCAAGACGGTCGTCAAGCAGGTCAACGGCACCCCGATCCTGATCCGCGACATAGGCGAAGTGAAGATCGGCTCCCCCGAACGCGCTGGCATCGTCTCCTATGATCGGAAAAACGATGTGAGCGAAGGCATCGTCACGGTCGTCAAGGGCCAGAACGCGGCGCTTGTCGTCGCCGATGTCCGGCAGACGGTTGATGAACTCAACGCGCAGTTCCGCATCGATGCCGAGCGGTCCGGCAAGCAGCCGATCCAGATCCGTTCGACCTACCAGCGGACCAAATTGCTCGACCGCACGGTCGAGACGGTGAGCGAGAACCTGCTCGTCGGCGCTTCGCTGGTGACCGTGATCCTGCTGGTGTTCCTGCGGAACTGGCGCGCTGCGATGGTGGTCGCCGCGATCATTCCGCTGGCCTTGCTGGCGGCCTTCACCGGCCTCAGCCTCGCCAATGTGCCGGCCAACCTCATCTCGATGGGCGCGGTCGATTTCGGCATCATCATCGATTCCGCGGTGGTCCTGATCGAGGCGCTGATGGTCGCCCTGGCGATGGAAGCGGCACGAACCAAGGGACAGACGCCGGACATCGCGCGGCGCAAGGAGGTGCTGCGCGAGGTCGTGGTCGATCTCGCACGGCCGATCCTGTTCTCGAAGGCCATCATCATCATGGCCTTTGTGCCAATTTTCGCGTTCCAGCGGGTCGAGGGCAAGATGTTCCGGCCCGTTGCGCTGACCTTGTCGTTCGCGCTGGCCTCTGCGCTCGTCCTGACGCTGACGTTCCTGCCGACAGTGCTCAGCTTTCTGGTCGAGCGGTACGACATGTCCGAGCGCCATATTGCCTGGATCGACCGGATGCGCGAAATCTATCGGAGCATTCTGGAAAAGGCGCTCGGGCGGATCAGGGCAATCTTCCTTGGCTCGGCTGCGCTCCTGCTGGTGACGATTGCCCTCATACCGCGCCTCGGCACCGAGTTCCTGCCCAAGCTCGACGAAGGCAATATCTGGCTCACGATCGCGCTCACGCCATCGGCTGCCATCGAGACGACGCGCCGGGTCGAAGCACAGGCCCGCGCCATCATGCTGTCCTATCCCGAAGTCGCCCACATCGGCACGGAAACGGGCCGCCCGGATGATGGCACCGATCCGAAGGGGCCTTCCAGCCTCCAGATGCTGATCGAGCTCAAGCCGCGCAGCGAATGGCGTCCCCAGTTCCCGACCAAGCAGGCGCTCGAAGAGGATATGCGCAGCAAGTTCGCGAAGATGCCCGGGGTGCCGACGAACTTCAGCCAGTATATCGAGGACAGTGTCGAGGAGAGCCTTTCCGGCGTGAAGGGCGAGATTTCGATCAAGATCACCGGCGATGACCTCAACGTGCTGGAAGAGCTTGGCGAGAAGACTGCCAGGGTGGTCAGCAAGGTGCCCGGCGCTTCCGACGTCGATGAAGTCAAGATCGGCGGCCAGACCGAGGTGCGCGCCCTGCTCGATCGCGAGGCTATGGCCCGTTACGGCATCAATTCCGACGATGCCAACAAGGTCATCGCGACGGCATTCGGCGGCGCGGTCGTGGGCACTGCCTACGAGAAGGATCGCAATTTCGATATCGTCGTCCGCCTTGCCGGCGATCAGCGCAACGCGGTCGATGATCTGGCGCAGTTGCAGGTGCCCCTGCCTGCCGGAGGCACCATTTCGCTCGGCCAGATTGCGCGCATCGAATTGCTCGTCGGCGCCTCGCGCATCAGCCGCGAGAACGGCAGCCGCAACGTGGCGGTGAAGGCCAACGTCGATGGCCGCGATCAGGGCGGCTTCGTTGCCGAAGCGCAGAAGAGCGTCGCCGAGCAGGTGAAGCTGCCGGCCGGCTATCAGATGACCTGGGGCGGCCAGTTCGAAAACCAGCAGCGAGCGATGAAGCGGCTCGAACTCATCGTGCCGATCGCCTTGCTGGGTGTGTTCATCCTCCTGTTCGGAGCATTCCGCTCGGTCCGCTCCGCCGCGCTGATCCTCGCCATGGTTCCCTTCACCAGCATCGGCGGCATTGCGGCGCTTGGCGTTGCCGGCTTGCACATGTCAGTCTCGGCTGCGGTCGGGTTCATCGCGGTGGCGGGTATCTCGGTCCAGAACGGCGTGGTGATGCTCGAGCACATCACGCACCGCCTCGAAACCGGTGACGCTTTCCACACCGCGGTGATCGAGGGAGCCGTCGATCGACTGCGCCCGATCCTGATGACGGCGCTCATGGCGGGGCTAGGGCTCCTGCCTGCCGCGCTTTCGACGGGGATCGGATCAGAGACCCAGCGGCCCTTCGCCTGCGTTATCGTCGGCGGGATCGTGACGGCAACCTTGTTCATGCTGTTGCTGCTGCCGATGGCGCTGGTGTGGCTCGAGAACCGGCGCAAGCCGGAACCGGGCGAACCCGTGCTGGAGCCTGCTGTTTGATCCACCACTGACCGTGGTGATGGCGAGACTGGGCGGCGCGGGCGGGGGCTGTTTGGGCCTAGGCCGGGCCCCAAACCTTCGTCATGCCCGCGGAGGCGGGCATCCAGGGGGTATCAGCAATCCCGCCCAGAATTCTCACCACCTTTGCAAAGCACGGGTGAGGCGGCGCTTGATGTCAAGGCCGTGCTGCGTCCGACAGGCAGGCGTTGGGCGCGAGGGTCGGACTGTGGTTGGATTTGGGGTTTATTAAAGTGGCGCCGAAATTATTGAATTTTTAAAATGAAATTCAGATTTTTTATCTTAATTTATGGAGATGATAAATAAATCTATGGCTTGGTAATGAGCTTAATTTGGCTGAGTGTGCCACTTGTTACCTCTATAAAGCCAATATCAGTGGGCTTTGCTCCATCAATTATGAATGAAACACGGCTCCAGCTTGCTTGATTAACAGGCTGATTTATATCGGCTGCAAAGCTATGATACGGCCCATCTGGTACGCCATCTTTGTTGATTGCGCCCCACATTCCTGAAATGCTGAATTTGGTTATATCTGCCGAGGTTGGGTTCCCGATTAGTAGCTCTGCCCTAGTCCCCGAGCCAGCCCCTTCAAGCTTCTTAAGTTGCAGGGTTATGGTGCCAACGTCGGTTTGGAGTGGCGAAAAACCTGTATCGGAAAGTTTCAGTACAACTGACCTTGACGCTTTCATTTCGAGGTTAGCTACTCGCCGTGTCAGGTCGGCAAGCGCCGTCGGGTCAACGTCAGAACCCGGCTGAGATACTAAGGTCTGGTTGGAGCCTTTGCAGCTACTCAGGAAGATCGCACCCGCTATCATTGGCAGAAGTAGGCAAATGTTCCGGCGCATATAAGAATCCCTTACTTAGCCCGAGTCTACGCGCGAAGGCGATCGCAGACAATGCCACGCGCCGTACCCTTTAACCTGACCGCTGCCGTACTTTGCACCTCACTTGCTTAGGATGACGGAGATTCGATACGTTGTGCTGGCACGCGCATCCCCATTTCCAACATCGACCGTGGTGACGGCAAGACTGGGCGGCGCGGGCGAGGCTCTGGCTCTGGTTGGATCTGGGGGTATGGCAAAGTGTCGCCGCAATTTAAGCGGCGCTGCGCCTTGAGGGTGCAACTGGCGCGGTTGCCGCAAACGAACCGTACCGATCCGTTTTGGCCTCAGCCCAATTCTTTCAGATATTTAGGGGAGGTATGGTGGACGCACTAGGGCTCGAACCTAGGACCCGCTGATTAAGAGTCAGCTGCTCTACCAACTGAGCTATGCGTCCACACCGTACCGCTTCCGGCGACCGGGAGCCGCCCCATTAGCGATTTTTGGGGCGCTGCCAAGCCCCAATTTTGTCTTTTTATCGAAGCACGCCGTCCTGCGGGCGGGACCAGCGGTCCACGGCCATCAAGGTGCCGATGCACAGCATGTTCGTCATCATCGAGGAACCGCCGTGGCTCACGAAGGGGAGGGGGATACCGACCACTGGCGCGAGACCCATGACCATCATCAGATTGATGCAAACATAGAAGAAAATCGTCGTCACCATGCCTGCGGCGAGCAGGCGCGAGAAGCGGTCCGGTGCGCGCAGCGCCACATTGAGGCCCCAGCGCAGCACCAGCGCGAAGACGATCAGCACGAAGAAGCCGCCGATCATCCCCCATTCCTCCGCCATCGTCGCGAAGACGAAGTCGGTGTGGGCTTCCGGGAGATAATCGAGGTGGCTTTGCGAGCCCTGGCCGAAGCCCTTGCCGAAGAGACCGCCCGATCCGATCGCGATCTTGGACTGCGTTATGTGGTAGCCCGAGCCCAGCGGATCGCTCTCGGGATCGAGGAACACCAGCACGCGCTTGCGCTGGTAATCGTGGAGCACGGTGAAGAACGCGAGGGGGGCGGCGACGGCGACAGTCGCGCCGCCGGTGATGAACAGCCACAGCGGCAACCCGGCCAGGAACATGATCACCACCGCGCCGAAGCTGATTGCAAGGCCGGTGCCGAGATCGGGCTGGAGCATGACGAGCCCGGCGGGCAGGCCAAGCAGCACCACCGCAGGGGCAATCGCGCGCCAGGTGCGGATCTCGGATGGCGGCAGCACGCTGTAGAACCACGCCAGCACCAGCACGATGCCGGGCTTCATCAGTTCAGACGGCTGCAACTGCATGAAGCCGAGGTTGAGCCAGCGCTGGCTGCCGCCGCTCACCCGGCCGAGCAGTTCGACGAGCACCAGCAGAACGCACAGCAGCGCGTAGGAGGGCAGCGCGGCGTTCTTGTACCACGCGGCGGGAATGCGCGAGACGACCATCGCCATGCCAAGGAACACGACGAAGCGGACCACGTGGAGCAGCGCCCACGGCATGAGGTGGCCACCCGCCGCCGAATAGAGCACTGCTCCACCGAAAATGACCAGCGCCGAGAGCGGGAGGATCACACCCCACGGCTGGCGGGCGATGAAGTCCGGGATGTAGGCGCGCTGCATGTCTAGGCTCCCGGCTGTGGGGGAGCCGGCGCAGCGACGGCGGCGGGCGTGGGCGCGGCAGCGGGTGCAGCCGTCTCGGCCGGGGCAGGGGAGGCCTCCGGTTCGGGCGCAGGCGGGGCTGCGTCGGTCTGCGCGGCAGTGGGTTCGGGGGCGGGCGCGTTGTCTGCCTCCACCGCCTCGGCCGCCTGCGTGTCATCCGGCGCTTCAGGCGCGCTGGCGCCGAACTTGGCGGCATAGGCGTTGTACTTGGCGGCCATGCGCTGCTGGACGTTGCCGCCCCATTCCTTCTCGTAGCCTTCGAGCACTTCCATTGCCTTGGCCCGGTCGAACAGGAAGGTCATCACGTCGCGCGCGATGGGGTAGGCCGCGCCCGAACCGCCGCCGTGCTCGATAGCAACGGCGCAGGCATAGCGCGGCTTGTCGAAGGGCGCGAAGCAGATGAAGTGGCCGTGGTCGCGGTGCTTCCACAGGCCGCCCTTGCCATTGCCGATGTTGAGCCCGACCACCTGCGCGGTGCCGGTCTTGCCGGCCATCTGCACGCCCTCAATCGGGATGCGCGCCTTGCCCGCCGTGCCGCGCCCGTTGACGACCTCGTTCATCGCGGCGTGGATGATGTCGAGATGTTCCTGCTTGATCCCGAGCGAGGGCGCACGCGGCGCATGGCGGTCCATGAGCAGGCGCGGGGTGAGCTGGAGCCCGGAGGCAAGGCGCGAGGCCATGACCGCCTGCTGCAGCGGATTGACCAGCATGTAGCCCTGACCGATCGTGGCGTTGACCGTATCGTAGATCGCCCATTCCTTGCCGTACTTGCGCCGCTTCCACGCGGGATCGGGCACAGTGCCGTAGGACTGGCCGGGATAGGGCATCGGGAACTCCTGGCCGAGCCCCAGCCGCCGCGCCATCGCGGCGATCTTGTCCATCCCGATCTGCTGGGCAAAATGGTAGAAGTATACGTCGCAGGACTGGTAGATGCCCTTCGACATGTTGGTCGTGCCGTGGCCGCGGTGGTTCCAGCAGTGGAACACGCGGTTGCCGACCCGCAGGCCGCCCGCGCAGCCGACGCTGGCTTCGGGATCGAGCCCGGCCTCAAGGAACGAGAGCGCGACCATCGGCTTGACCGTCGAGCCCGGCGGATAGAGCCCGCGCAGCACCTTGTTGCGCAAGGGTACGTGGTCGTCTTCGGAGAGCATCTTCCACTCGATGCGCCCGATCCCGTCGGCAAAGCTGTTGGGATCGAAGCTGGGCATCGAGACCATGGCGAGAAGATCGCCCGTCGCGCAGTCCATCACCACGACCGAGCCGGATTCGAGGCCGATGCGGCGCGCGGCATAGTCTTGCAGCCCGGCATCGATGGTCAGCTGGATCGGCTTGCCCGGCACGTCCTCGCGCGTGCCGAGATCACGCACTACACGTCCGCTGGCAGTCGCCTCCACGCGCCGGGCCCCGGGCACCCCGCGCAGGCGTTCCTCGAAATGCTTTTCGAGGCCGTCCTTGCCGATCTTGAAACCGGGCGTGATGAGGAGCGGGTTGTGCTCCTTCTCGTAATCCTGCGCCGAAGCCGGACCCACATAGCCGACGAGGTGGCCGACGGCGGGCCCGGTGGGATAATAGCGCGAAAAGCCGCGCTGGGGGATCACGCCGGGCAGCTCCGGCAGGCGCACGCTGACCGCGGCGAACTTGTCCCAATCGAGGTTGGAGGCGACCTCCACCGGCTGGAACCCGCGCGCCTTTTCAAGTTTGTCCTTGATGTCGCTGACGCGGTCGGCGGTGAGGCCGAGCAGCTTCGACAGCGTGCTGAGCGTCGCGTCCGCATCGACCACCCGATCGGGCACGAGATCGACGCGGAAATCGGCACGGTTGGCGGCAAGGGGCGCGCCGGTGCGATCGATCACCCAGCCGCGCCGGGGCGGGATCAGCGTGAGGTTGACGCGGTTGCTTTCAGAGGCCGCGCGGTACTTGGCGTTCTCGGCGACTGCGAGCCAGGTCAGCCGTCCCGCCAACAGCAGGCCGACGCTGGCCTGCGCCATGCCGAGCACGAAGGTGCGCCGCTCGAACGAATGTGTCAGCTGCGCGCCAGTTACCGGCAGCGGCTTCGTCTGCTTGGACCAGGGCCATGTCCATGTCTGGCGCACGGGGGGTCAGACCGTCCGCAAGGGCAGGAGGCGGACGCGGTCAAGCAGTGCGACGGCGCGTGTCACCAGCGGATAGAGTGCCAGCGTGACAAGCAGTTGCGGGCCGATCACCAGCGGCAGCGGATAGCCTGCGGCAAGGCCGGCGATCCCCGCCGAAAGCACGAGATAGGCGCTCATCATCAGGCAGGCGACCGCCCAGTCCTGCACGAAGCTGCGCCACAGCAGGCGGTTGTCGACCGAATCCATCACCAGCATCGCGGCTGACCATAGCACGATTGCCGATCCGAACGGCTGGCCGCTGTAGAGATCGTCGAACGCGCCAAGCGGCAGGCCCGCCCAGAGCGGCAGGAGGCTTGGGCGCAGCATGCGCCAGGCCAGGAACACCATGAACGCCAGCGGCGGCACGACGGGCGCGGAGGCGATCACCGGCGAGAACGACACCAGCGAGGCCAGCATCACGGCAAGCCACGGCAGTCCTGCCGCCAGCAGCGGTGATGGCGCACGGTTGATCCGCTGGCGAACAAGATCCTCCGGCCGCCGCGGAATGCTGGGCAGATCGGGCAGCCGGGGAAACGGCATCAGTTGCCCCCTCCGGCCTCGCTCGGATCGGGCGCTGGCCCGGCCGCCTGCTGGCTGGCCCCCAGCGCGGCCACGGCAGCAGGCTGGAACACCGGCAGCACGACCACGAAATCGGCATCGGCAGGATCGCTCGCCAGATGCCCGACGCCGCCATCATGGAGCACGTCGGTAACCACGGCGACCGGAATGCCTGGCGGATAGAGCCCGCCCGAGCCGGATGTGGCGAAGACATCGCCGCGCTTCAGCGGATTGACGCCCATGTTGAGCAGGCGGATAGCAATGCGGCCATCCGACTTGCCCTCGACAAAGGCTGGCAGGCCATCGCGCACACGGCGCACGGGCACGACGTTTTCCGGATCGGTCACCAGCAGCACCCGCGCGGTGCCGGGCCCGGCTTCGATCACGCGGCCAATGAGGCCCGCTGCCGAGCGGACCGGCTGGCCGGGGCGCACGCCTTGCGAGACGCCCGCCGAGAGCACTGCAAAGCGCCGCGCGCTTGCAGCGGTCGAGCCGATCAGACGCGCGGCGGTGATGGGCTTCATGACCGGATCGACGATCCCGAGCAGCGCCTTGAGCCGCCGGTTCTCGCTTTCCAGCGCCTGCATGGTGAGCGCATTGGCGCGCGCGGCGGCCACTTCGCGGGAAAGCGCGGCGTTCTGCCGTCCGGCCTGGAAATAGGCCCCGATGGCGGCGATCACGCTCTGGCCTGCCGCGCGTGTCTCCGCGCCCGCCTCACCGGCTGGGCGGGCGATCTCGCTCGCGGTACCGCGCACCGAACTGAACGCGGAAGGGTTCACGATGCTCACGATCAGGAGTGCTACGCCCGCGAGGAAGCCAGCCACGGCGATGACGTAGCCGGTGAAGATCCCGTATTGCGCCCTGCGCGAAAAGCCCGGGCGCCGGTCTGGCGACCGCGCCATCTAGCAACCCTTCTTCGTTGTGCGACCTGCCGCCCTGCAACCGAGCGGCATTATGCCGTCATCAGCACGCCGCGGTAGATCGGATCTTCCATCGCCCGGCCGGTGCCCAGCGCCACGCACGAAAGCGGATCTTCCGCCACGCTGACGGGCAGACCGGTTTCCTCGCGCAGGTGATCGTCGAGCCCGCGGATCAGCGCGCCGCCGCCCGTCAGCACGATGCCCTGATCGACAATGTCGGCCGCGAGTTCGGGCGCGGTGTTTTCGAGCGCGATGCGTACGCCTTCGACGATCGCGCCGATCGGTTCGGACAGCGCTTCGGCGACATTGGCCTGCGTGATGGTGATTTCCTTGGGCACGCCGTTCACGAGGTCGCGGCCCTTGATGTGGATCGTCTCGCCCACGCCGTCAGCCGGGACGGTGGCGATGCCGAAGTCCTTCTTGATGCGCTCGGCGGTCGAT
>CANGJI010000038.1 GCA_947454135.1 Sphingomonadaceae bacterium | reverse complement strand
GCCCACCGGCGGCGAAATCATCCGCCTTCCCGACGGCAGCCCGGCGGGCGTGCTGGTGGACAATGCCAAGCTGATCGTGAAGGCGCATGTCCCGCCGCCGACGGCGCGCGATCAGGACGCAGCCTTCGCGCTGGCACAGCAGAAGTTCTACCGGCAGGGCCTGACCGCCGTAGCGGACATGGGTACGAGCATGTCCGACTGGCAGACATTCCGCCGCGCCGGGGATGCCAATACGCTCTACGTCAGGATCATGGCCTATGGCCTCGGCATCGATAACACGGTGCAGATCGGCGGTCCCGGTCCGACGCCGTGGCTCTATGCCGACCGCCTGCGCCTCAATGGCATCAAGCTGTACATGGACGGCGCGTTGGGTTCGCGCGGGGCATGGCTCAAGGCACCCTATCACGACCGGCCCGACACCAGCGGCCTGCCGTTCCTCACCCAGACACAGCTCGGCAACCTCATGAGCCGCGCTGCGATGGACAACTACCAGATCGCCGTCCACGCCATCGGCGATAAGGCAAACGCCGTGCTGCTCGGCGCGATGGAAGACCTCGCGCAGACCTACAAGGGCGACCGCCGCTGGCGCATCGAGCACGCGCAAGTGATCGATCCTGCCGACTGGCCGATGGCCGAGCGCGTCGCGAAGTCGGTCGGCCTGATCGCCTCGATGCAGCCGGTCCACCAGACTTCGGACCGGCTCATGGCCGAAGCCCGCCTCGGACCGGAGCGCCTGTCCGGTGCCTATGCCTGGGCCTCCGCCAAGGCGCACGGCGCGGTGCTGGCCTTCGGGTCCGACACACCGGTGGAACTGCCCGACCCCTGGACCGGCATTGCCGCCGCGATCAGCCGCATCGACGACAGCGGCCAGCCTGCTGGCGGCTGGCAGCCGCAGGAACGTGTCGGCCGCGAGACCGCACTTGCCGGTTACACCTCGCAGGCTGCCTACGCCGGTTTTGCCGAGAAGCGGTTCGGCCGCCTCGCGCCCGGCCTGCGCGCCGATTTCATCTTCGTCGATACCGATCCGATGACTGCGCCGCCCGAAGCGATCCGCAAGACCAAGGTGTTCGAAACCTGGGTCGGCGGCGGCAAGGTGTGGGATGCGGCGAAACCAGAAGGCGGCGCAACTGGTGCGGAGCCCGTCAGGAAATAGGGACCAAGGCGATGACGGAACTGATCCTGCACCACTACCCGGAATCGCCCTTCTCGGAGAAAGTGCGCGCGATCTTCGGCGCAAAGGGGCTCGCGTGGCGCTCGCTGCAGGTCTCGATGGTCATGCCCCGCCCCGCCACCATCGCGCTCACCGGCGGCTATCGGCGCATTCCGGTGCTGCAGGTCGGCGCGGACATCTATTGCGATACCGCACTGATCGCCGCCTGGCTCGACGACAAGGGCAGCGGGCCGAGCCTCTTTCCGGCGGGCCAGCGCCTCGCTGCGCAGACCCTTGCGCGCTGGGTCGATACCGAACTGTTCTGGGCCGCCGTGACGCTGCGCTTCCTGCCAGAGAACATGGGCGGCTTCTTCACCGACCCGGCCACCGCGCAGGCTTTCGCGGAAGACCGCGCCAACTTTGCGCAAGGCGCGCAAGTCCGCCGCCCCGCCGTCGATGAGGCCACGGCCCGCTACGCCCGCTTCCTCGCCGAAATGGAAACCCAGCTCGGTGATGGCCGTGCCTATCTGTTCGGCGCGGACTGGAGTGTGGCCGATTTCGCGGTCTACCACATGCTGTGGTTCATTCACGCCGGCGGCGGCATGGCCGATTGGCTGGCCAGCCGGAGGCACGTCAGCGCCTGGATGGAGCGCATGCGCGCGTTCGGACGGCATGCGGGCGAAGCGATCTCGCCAGACGAGGCGCTCGCCGTGGCCCTCGCCGCCGAACCGCTCCCCATCGAGCAGGCGAGCGACCTGCCCGGCATTCCTCCCGGAACAGACGTCAATGTCGCGCCCGTCGACTACGGCGTGATGCCCAGCCACGGCACCTTGCTCCGCTGCGATACCGACGTGATCGTGATCCGCCGCGAGCATGCGCTCACGGGACCGGTCAACGTGCATTTCCCCCGGCACGGCTTCGGGGTGACGCAGGACTGAGCAGTCTCCCAGCCCGATCACGCTTGTGATTGCGGCCTTCGCAGTTTCCGCCATAGTTCCGCGAAAATACGCTGAAGGGGGAGACTGCGAAGATGCTGAGCGAGAAACGTCGTGCCTTGCTGGTGCTCAACGGGATCGGCCTGCTGGTCACCGCTGCGCTCACGGGCTGGCTCTACTTCTTCTTCGTGCTTCGCGGGATCGAACTCTGGCCGTTCATCGCGCGCATCCCGGCAGACATCGGCGGCACCCGCCAGGGCTGGAACATGGCGCATCTTGAGGGGATCACCAACGGCCTGATCCTGATCGCCTTCGCTGCCGCCGCCCCCTACCTCAAACTCGGCCCGCGCCAGCAAACCTGGTTCTTCTACGCTTCGCTGGCCTTCGCGTGGATGTTCACGCTGCCTGCGATTGCCAACGCGCTCTGCGGCACGCGCGGGCTTGCCTTTGGCGGTGGCCCGTTCGGCCCGAGCCTTGCCAACGACGTGATCTTCCTGACCGGCTGGCCCGCGATGATCGGCGTTCACATCGCCTTTCCGCTCGCGCTGATCGGCGCGTGGAAGCATTGGCGGGCGCAGGAAACCTCAGACTAAAGGGAGACTTCGGCCCCGTCCCTTTGCTTGGCAGCCTTTTCCTCGGCGTCGCGCTTCTCGGCAAAGCGCATCACGATGAGGGTGCCTTCGAAGAGGATCATCAGCGGGATCGCGAGCATGAGCTGACTGAGCACGTCGGGCGGAGTGATCACGGCGGCCAGCGCGGTAATCCCGACGATGACATAGCGCCGCGCCGCCACAAGCTGGGCGCGTGTCACGATCCCGGCGCGGTTCAGGAGCATCAGCAGCACCGGCAGCAGGAAGCTGATGCCGAAGGCGAAGATGAACTGCATCACGAGATTGAGGTATTCCTCGATCCCCGGCAGCGCTTCGAGTTCCAGCCCGCCGCGGTTGCCCTGAAAGCTGATGAACCAGCGAAAGGCAGTCGGCATCACGATGAAATAGGCGAGGCTGGCGCCCATCGTGAAGAGCACCGGCGTTGCCAGCAGAAAGGGCAGGAAAGCCTTCTTCTCGCGCGCATAGAGCCCGGGCGCGATGAACGCCCAGAGCTGATTGCAGATGATCGGGAAGCTCAGCAGGAACGCCGCGAAAAGCGAAACCTTGAGATCGACGAAAAAGGCCGAATAGAGCTTGGTGTAGATGAGCTTGCCCTGCCCGGCAGGGAAGGCCAGCGCCAGCGGATGGACGAGGATGTCGAGGATCTGCTGCGCAAAATAGAAGCAGATCACGAAAGCGATGGCGAGGGCATAGACGCAGCGCAGCAGCCGGGTGCGCAGCTCGAGCAGGTGGTCGAGCAGCGGGGCCTGAGTTTCGTCGATATCGCTGACCATCATGCCGCGCCCTCCGCGGGCCCCCGTACGCGGGCGGGACGCTCGGAGATGGGCAGCATTTCGCCCGCAGGCTGGGCCTGAGGCTCGGTCGGCGCGACGGCCGCGACTTCGGGATCGACCGGGGCCGGCAGCGGCTGCATCAGGGGCGGCGGATCGTTCTGGTCCGTCGCAGCCACTACTGTCTGCCCGGCAGCAGGATCAACGGCCGGATGCGCCGCCATGATCGCGGCGTTCTGCTCTTTCCACTTGCGCTCCATCTCCTCCATCTCCGCCTCGCGGATCATGGTTTCGATGCCCGCACGGAAATGCCCGGAAACGCGGCGGATCTTGCCGATCCAGCGGCCCGCCGTGCGCAGCGCGAGCGGCAGGTCCTTGGGACCGATGACGATAATCGCCACGATCACGACGAGCAGCATCTCGTCTGGCGCAATGCCGAACATCGTTTCTGGCCTGTCGCGAGTTGGTCAGCGTCTGGGGATCATGCGGCGGGGCCGGAGCCGGTCTGCTCGGCCTGCGCGGTCGGCGCTGGCTGCGCAGCCGGCTGCTGCTGGATCTGCGCCGGGGGCTGGACGAGCGGCGTTTCGGCACCCTCGCTCATGCCCTGCTTGAAGCTTTTGATGCCCTTGCCAAAATCGCCCATCATTTCCGAAATGCGGCCACGGCCAAACAGGATGAGGACAACCAGTGCGAGGATGATCAGATGCGGAAGGGACAGACCGCCCATGGGAATTCTCCTTTATGCCCTTCCAGATAGGACATCTTCGACAAAACTGCCAGCAACCTCACGCAGATTCGTCAAGCTCCGATGCACTAACCGCCTCTTCGTCCGGTTCAACGTCAGGTTCCCCGGCAAAGACGGCTTCCACCGGATCGAGCAGCCCCGCCGCGCGCAGTTCCTCGATACCAGGCAGATCGCGCCGCGATTCGAGGCCGAAATGGGCGAGGAACTCCGGCGTCGTCGCGTATATCGTCGGTCGGCCCGGCCCATCGCGGCGGCCCGCCACCTTGATCCAGCCCGCTTCCATCAGCACATCGAGCGTGCCCTTGGCAGTCTGCACGCCGCGGATCGCCTCGATCTCGGCGCGGCTGACGGGTTCGTGATAGGCGATGATCGCCAAGGCCTCGGTCGCCGCGCGCGACAGGCGGCGCACGTCCTCGCGCTCGCGGCGGAGCAGGTGCGCCAGATCTGGCGCGGTCTGGAAATGCCAGCGTGTCCCGCGCATGACGAGTTCGATGCCGCGCCCGGCGTAGTGCGCGGCCAGCGCTTCCAGCGCCGCTTCCACGCCTTCCGCCCCGCCCAGATGACGCGAGATCTCCTCCGCCGTCATGGGCGCTTCGGCAGCGAACAGCGCCGCCTCGACCGCGCGTTCGACCTCGTTCATGCGGCCGTCCGGCGCAGCATCAGCGGCGCGAAGGTCGCTTCCTGCGCAAGCTCGACCTTGCCCTGCTTGGCCAGTTCCAGCGCTGCCACGAAGCTGGAGGCAAGCGCGGAACGGGCCAGTCGTGGATCGGCGCCCGCTTCCTGCGGCGGCAGGAACAGCTTGAGCTCGGTCCAGTCAATCGCTGCGCCAATCAGTGCCTCGACCCTTGCAATGGCCGCTTCCAGCGTCATCACCGGCCGCGCACGAACCATGTGGACCACCGGGCGATTGCGGTGCTGGACCGCGCCGTAGCCCTGCATCAGCGCGAACAGATCGCAGTGCCAGCGCACCTGGCGAAGGGTGCGCAGGCCCTCGGGCGCGCCGCGCAGGAACACGTCGCGGCCCAGCCGGTCGCGCGCCATGAGCCGGGCCCCGGCCTCACGCATCGCGCCGAGCCGCTGGAGCCTGAGCTGCAGGCGCAGCGCCAGTTCCTCCGGGCTCGGCTGCACTTCGGGATCGCGCGGCAGCAGCAGGAGGGACTTCAGCCAGGCCAGCCATGCCGCCATGACGAGGTAGTCCGCCGCCAGTTCCAGCCGCTGCGCCCCTGCGCGCTCGACATATTCGAGATACTGATCCACCAGCGCGAGGATCGAGATCTTGCGCAGATCGACCTTCTGCCGCCGCGCCAGATCGAGCAGCAGGTGCAGCGGCCCTTCCCAGCCGTCGATCGTCAGCGTCAGCGTGTCGGGCTCCCCATCGCGCGCCTCGGGCGGCACATCGAGCGGGGTTTCGTCCCAATCGTCGCCGGCTTGCGGCGGGGCAAGGCCGACGTCCTCGATCATGCCGACAGCGCGAGGAGCCGGTCGCGCGTCGCGGTACGCTCGGCCTGCCGATCAAGGTCCACGGGTGCGGCAAAATCGCCGGTGCCAGCCAGCGCCCGCTCGAGCCGCGCGGCAGTTTCAGCAGACATGGGCGCCAAAGCCTTGGCGATCCCGACCATGTCGTCCATCTTCGCCCAGCAGTTGAGCGCAATGTCGCAGCCTGCGGCCTGCGCGCGCGCCGCCCGGTCGGGCACTGCCCCGCCGAGCGCCTGCATGTCGAGATCGTCGGTCAGGAGCAGCCCATCGAAGCCGATGCGGCCACGGATCACATCGCGGATCACCGTGGCAGAAAGCGTCGCCGGGTTCTCCTCGTCCCAGGCCGTGTAGCGAACATGCCCGGTCATCCCGATCTGTGCGTCGTGGAGGCTGCGGAACGGCGCGATATCGGTCTCGAGCTCGGCATCGCTCGCGGTGACGGTGGGCAGTTCCTTGTGGCTGTCCACTCCGGCGCGGCCATGGCCGGGCATATGCTTGATCACGCCCGCGACACCGGCACGCGCCAGTCCCTCCAGCATCGCCCGCCCCAGCGCGGCCACGCGCAGCGGTTCGTGCCCCAGCGCGCGGTCGCCGATCACATCATGTGCACCTTCCTGCTGCACATCTAGCAGCGGCAGGCAATCGACGCTGATCCCGGCTTCGGCAAGATCGAGCCCCAGTGCCTCGCCATGCGCGCGTGCGGCCTCGATCGCGCTGATCGGGGCGATATCGTAGAGCTTGTCGAACACGGCGCCGGGCGGATAGGCGGCCCAGACCGGCGGCTTCATCCGCGCGACGCGGCCACCTTCCTGATCGATGCAGATGAAGGTGCGCTCACGCCCGTGCAGGGTGCGCAGTTCATCGGTAAGCGCCCGCAACTGCGCGCGGCTTTCCACGTTGCGCCCGAACAGGATGTAGCCCGCCGGATCAGCATCGCGGAAGAAGGCGCGCTCGTCATCGCTGAGAGTGAGGCCGGATAGGCCGAAGATCGCCGGGAGCATGGGCGGAAGGTTTGCGCAATCGGGCGGGACCGCGCAAGGCTTGGGCCTGTTGATCGTGGGGAAAAGGGGAAGAAGACACCCTCCGGCAGCCCTAAGGCGCGCCGGAGGGGTAACTCGATCAGCGTTTAACCTGGCACTTGAGCCCGCCCGCCTGAAGCTTGGCGCAGAGCGCGTTGGCGGCGGCAAAATCTCCCGCCACCGCCTGCAGACGGAACACAGTCGCCATATCGGCCTTGCCCTCGATCACGCGGTGCGACAGGCCGGAAAGCGCATCGTGCGCGGTCACCAGCTTCGACCACGCCGCTTCGGCCGAAGCAGCCGTCGAGAACGCACCAACCTGCACGCCGACACCGGAGGTCGGCCCCGCCGCTGGGGCAGGCGCGGCAACGGAAGGCACGGGTGCGGCGGGAGCCGGGGCAGGCGCTTCGGCGGCGCTGCCAGCAAGGTTCGCGACAGGCTTCTCACCCTCGCTGACCTTGAAACTGGCATCGCCCGTGCCCTGGAAGGTCTTCCCGCCCGGGTCCTTGGGCGCAATCTTGTAGGGTTCCTTGTCGGCGGCGATCAGGCTGCCGTCGGCAGCGGCCGTGCCGCCGCCTCGATGGGTGAGCACGAAAATCCCGCCGACAAGCGCCGCCAGCAGGAGGAGGGCCAGCACCGCAAAGCCGATCATCCGGCTGTTGTCGGCTCCCGGCTCATCGAAATCGACATCGTCCGCGCTTTCCAGCCACGGCAAGCGCTCCTCGTCGCCCAGCGCAAGCCGATCGTCAGGCGCGCTGTCGAACAAGGCGTTCGCAGTGTGCTGCGCTTCTTCGTGCGCCATATCGACGGATTGCTCCGCCGCATTGTCCCAGGCTGCCGGGTTGCCCGGCATCGCCTGGTTGTGGCCCTCGTTCTCGTCCCCAACCCCGATAACCATCGCTTCAAAGCTCCTCGGCGGCCTCCACGCCCAGCAAGGCCAGCCCGTTCTTCACCACTTGCCCGATTTGAAGCCCGAGGAAAAGGCGCGCCGATGTGAGCGCCCCATCCTGTGCCACAATGAAGCGCTTGTCCGGCCGGTCATTCCCTACGTTCCAATACGCATGGAAGCCCGCGGCGAGGTCGTAGAGGAAGAACGCAACGCGGTGCGGCTCGCGCGCGGCGGCAGCGCTTTCGATCACGCGGGGGAACTGCGCGGCGAGCTTGATCAGGCCAAGCTCTTCCTCGCCCAGCAGCGCGACATGCTCGGCCGCAGGCGCGAAGCCTTCCGCCGCCGCCTTGCGCAAGGTCGAATGGATGCGGGCATGTGCGTACTGCACATAGAACACCGGATTGTCCTTCGAGGCTTCCACCACCTTGTCGAAATCGAAGTCCATCTGCGCATCGGGCTTGCGGCTGAGCATGGTGAAGCGCACCACATCCTTGCCGACCATCTCGACAACATCCGCGAGCGTGACGAAGTTGCCTGCGCGCTTCGACATCTTGAACGGCTGGCCGCCCTTCAGCAGCGCCACCATCTGGACCAGCTTGACCTCGAAGGGCTTGGGCGTCCCGTTCTCCGCACTGGTCAGCGCGGCGACGGCGGCCTTGATCCGCTTGACCGTGCCGGCATGGTCCGCGCCCCAGATATCGACGAGCGCGTCTGCCGCCTGCGCCTTCTGGAAATGGTAGGCGAGGTCCGCTCCGAAATAGGTCCACGCGCCGTTGGACTTCTTGATCGGACGGTCCTGATCGTCGCCGAACTTGGCGGAACGGAACAAAGGCAGCGCAACCGGTTCCCAGTCGTCGGGCGTCTTGCCCTTGGGCGCTTCCAGCTCGCCATCGTAGACGAGGTCATGCGCGCGCAGCCACTGCTCGGCAGCATCGACCTTGCCGGAGGCCTGCAACTCGGCTTCCGACGAGAACAGGTCGTGATGAATGCCGAGCATGGCGAGGTCGGCACGGATCATGTCCATCATCGCGGCCACGGCGCGGGTGCGGAACAGGATCAGCCAGTCGGATTCCGGCGCTGCGGCGTATGTGTCGCCGAATTCGGCGGCGAGCGACTGGCCGACGGGGACAAGGTAGTCGCCCGGATAGAGGCCTTCCGGAATCGTGATCGTCTCGCCGAGCGCTTCACGGTAGCGCATGTGGACCGAGCGCGCGAGCACATCGACCTGCGCGCCGGCATCGTTGACGTAGTATTCGCGCGTCACCCGGTGCCCGGCGAACTCAAGCAGGCTGGCAAGCGCATCGCCCACCACTGCGCCGCGGCAGTGGCCCATGTGCATCGGGCCGGTCGGGTTGGCCGAGACATACTCGACATTGACCATCGTGCCGCCGCCGACGGTGGAGCGGCCATAGTCGCCCGCCTTGGCCGCGATCAGGCCGAGCTCGCCCAGCCATGCGCTGTCCGCCAGCCGCAGGTTGATGAAGCCGGGGCCGGCGATCTCGGCCGAAGCGACGCGCGGCTCCTTCGCCAGTTCCTCCACCAGCAGCGCGGCCAGTGCGCGCGGATTGGTGCCGGCGGGCTTGGCCAGCACCATCGCGGCGTTGGTCGAGATGTCACCGTGGCTCGCCTCGCGCGGCGGCTCACAGGTCACGCCGCTTCGCGCGAGGCCCTGAGGCAGCGTTCCGGCGGCGACCAGCGCATCGAGGGCGCGGTCGATCACGCCGGCAAAATCGGCGAACAGGGGAAGAGCGGAAGCGGTTGCGGTGTCAGTCATGCGCGCGCCGTTAGCCCAAGCGCGCGCATTCGCCAACTAACGCGTGGCGTTATACGCCAGCTGGGCGTCCGTAAGCTGGAAACCGACGACCTGCTCGAAGCTCGCCTTCGCCAGCGCGGCGCGCACTTCGGGGAGCGCGAGCGGATCGGTGGCGGCGTCTGCCTGGCCCGCCTTGCGCTTCTTGGTGAGCAGCTTGCGCACATTGGCGGGCAGCGTCGCCTCGCTGCGGTCGACGGTCGAGCCGGCGCGGCCGACAGCCTGCGCGCGTTCCTGCCCGTCAGCAAAATCGAGCGTGATCGTCCCGAGACGCTTGGCGATCACGACGTTGCCGCCGCGGATCACGGCGGAGAAATAGGGCAGCACCACCCGGCGCGCGCCGTGGGTATCGGTCCGGCGGGCATAGACGTCGAACGTCGCCTCGGTGTTGAGCTGGGTCTGGCCCTTGCCGTCGTCGCAGGTGCTGCGCAGGTTGGTGATCGACGCGGTCACGTCAATCGCGCCGGCATCGGTGCGGCCGGGCGCGGAAAACAGCGTGATGTCGCCGGTCATTTCCGGGATCTCGACCAGCGGGCACGGGCTGCGCAGCGCCGTCACGCCTACGCTGTCATCCACCACCAGCTCACCGCCGCCGCCCTTGCATGCACCGAGCGTGCCCACGAGGGCGAGCGCGGCCAGCGGGGCAAGGCGCCGGAAGGAAGCCCGGAAACTGGAATGGCGGAAGGCGGACGAGATCATTCAGGCATCCTTGGGCAACGTAGAGCGCATCCTCTAGCCACCGTGCCCCCTCGGCGCAATGCCGCATGCCCGGGCTGGGCGCAAACCGGCCCTCCAGATGCGCCGGAATGATGCGTACACCTCGCGTGGCGGCTTTGCGGGAGTGCGCCCCCCTGCTAAGGTCGCCCGCGATGACCACCATTGTTTCCGCTTCGCCCGATGCCCCCGCCGAAGGGCTTGCTCCGCTCAAGCTGCTGATTGCCGCGCCGCGCGGCTTCTGCGCCGGTGTCGACCGCGCGATCGAGATCGTCGAGCGCGCGCTCGACAAGTTCGGCCAGCCGGTCTTTGTCCGCCATGAAATCGTGCACAACCGCTACGTGGTCGATGGGCTCAAGGAAAAGGGCGCGATCTTCGTCGAAGAGCTCGATGAAGTCCCCGATGGTTCGCCGGTGGTTTTCTCGGCGCACGGCGTGCCCAAGGTGATTCCCGCCACCGCCACGGCGCGCGGGCTCGATTGGCTCGATGCGACCTGCCCGCTCGTCAGCAAGGTTCACCGTCAGGCAGAGCGCCATGTCGAAGCCGGTCGGCACATCCTGTTCGTGGGCCACAAAGGCCACCCCGAGGTGATCGGCACGATGGGCCAGGTGCCCGACGGCGCGATCACGCTGGTCGAGACGATCGAGGACGTCCTGGCGCTCGCTTTCCCAGAGGGCACTCCGCTCGCCTTCCTCACCCAGACGACGCTCTCGGTCGATGACACGCGCGAGATCGTGGCGGCGCTGCGGTCGCGGTTCCCCGAGATCAGCGGCCCGCGCGCCGAGGACATTTGCTACGCCACGTCCAACCGGCAGGCTGCGGTCAAGGCGATTGCCGAGCGCTGCGATCTGCTGCTGGTGATCGGCGCGCCCAACAGTTCCAACTCGCTGCGCCTCGTCGAAGTGGCCGAGCGCGAAGGCACGCCCGCGCGGCTGATCCAGCGCGGCAGCGAAATCGATCTCGCATGGCTCGCAAACGTGGAGACGCTGGGGCTCACCGCCGGGGCGTCAGCACCCGAAGTGCTGGTGCGCGAGGTGATCGACCGCCTTCGCGAATGGCGCGCGGTGGAGGAGGAAACCGTCACCACCACGGTCGAGAAGATGGTGTTCAAGCTGCCCCGCCAGCTAACCGACTGAGCTTGCAGAAATGGCCGTTTACACACACCTCGGCGCGGAGGAGATGTCCGCGCTGATCGCCCGTTTCGATGTCGGCACGCTGGTTTCAGCCAAGGGGATCGCGGAAGGGGTCTCCAACAGCAACTGGCTGCTCGAGACCACCGGAGCGGACGGACGCGGCGCACGTTTCATCCTCACGATGTACGAATTCCGCATCGAGCTGGAGGATCTGCCCTACTTCCTCTCGCTGCTCGATCACCTTGCCGCCAAGGGCTGCCCGGTGCCGCGCACGATCCATGATCGCGAGGGCAATCTTTACGTCAGCAATTACGGCCCCAATGGCGACAAGGCGCTGGCGCTGATCGAGTATCTCCCCGGCGTTTCGGTGAGCATGCCGACAGCGGGGCAGGCCCGCGCGGTTGGTGCCGAGCTCGCCCGCCTGCACCTCGCCGCCGCCGATTTCCCCGCCAGCCGCGCCAATGGCATGGGCGTTGCCGAATGGCAGCGCCTTGCCGCGGCCTGCGGGCCGGAAGGCCTCGCGCGGATCAATCCGGAGCTGGCCGGGATCGTCGCCAGCGAACTGCCGCGCCTTGCCGCCAACTGGCCGACGGACCTGCCTTCCGGCGTGATCCATGCCGACCTGTTTCCGGACAACGTGCTGATGCTGGGCAACGAGGTCACCGGCCTCATCGACTTCTACTTCGCCTGCAACGATCTGATCGCCTACGATCTCGCTGTCACCCACGTCGCCTGGTGCTTCGACAAGCACGATGCCTTCCGCGCCGATGTCTCGGCCGCGCTGATCGAGGGCTATGAAAGCGTGCGTCCGCTCTCGCCTGCAGAACGCGCCGCCCTTCCGCTGCTCGGCCAAGGCGCGGCGATGCGCTTCGCGATGAGCCGCGCGTGGGACTGGCTCAATACGCCGGCGGACGCCCTCGTCACGCCGAAGGACCCGATGGGCCCGGCGCGGCGGCTGGGTTTCTACAAGGCCAATCCCGAGGTTTTCGCGTGAAGCACGTCCAGATTTTCACCGACGGCGCGTGCAAGGGCAATCCCGGCAAGGGCGGCTGGGGCACGCTGCTGCGCATGGGCGAGGTCGAAAAGGAACTCTCCGGCAGCGAGCGCGAGACGACCAACAACCGCATGGAGCTCATGGCCGCGATCAAGGGGCTCGAAGCGCTGAAGCAGCCCTGTCAGGTCACGCTCCACACCGACAGCCGCTACGTGCTCGACGGAATCACCAAATGGGTGTTCGGCTGGCAGAAGAAGGGCTGGAAGACCGCTGACAACAAGCCGGTGAAGAACGAGGACCTGTGGCGCGCGCTGCTGGCGGCGGTGCGCCCGCACAAGATCGAATGGGTCTGGGTGAAGGGGCACGACGGCCACCCCGAGAACGAGCGCGTGGACAAGCTCGCCAGCGACGCGGCCATCGCAGCCTGAGCGGCAGCCGGGAAGGCGCCTCTACCGGGCGAATCGGCCCGGCGAATAGACCTCTGCATCGATCGACTGGGTCATCGCATCGCGCGGCAATCCCAGCAGCAGTTGCGCGCCAAGACGGGCGGCGGCAGGCGCGGTCTGGATGCCGAAACCGCCCTGGCCGGCAAACCAGAACAGGCCCTCGCGCCCCGGGTCAAAGCCGTAAACCGGCAGGCGGTCGGGCGAAAAGCTCCTGAGCCCCGCCCAGCGCCGCTCGAGCGCGAGGACCTTCCAGTCCACTGCCTGCTCCATGCGGTCGATTGCCATCGCAATATCGAGCTCTTCGGGCGCCGCATCGCGCGGCACATCCGGCGTTTCGTCGTGCGGCGAAAGCCACAGGCGCTCGCCTTGCGGGCGGAAGTAGAAATCCTCGTCGAAGCTCAAGGTCAGCGGCAGCGCCTCGGGCGGGATCGGATCGACTCTCAATTGCACCATCGAGCGGCGCATCGGCTGGATGCCTATCGGCGCGGCACCTGCCAGTTCGGCCACCGGATCAGCCCAGGCCCCCGCCGCATCGACCAGCAACGCGGCGCGCGCGCTGCCCCGCCCGGCGGCGCCGTTCCATGTCAGCGTCCACTCCCCGCCAGCGCGCTCAACCCCATCGAGCCGCGCGCGTACGCGCAGCACGCTGCCGATCTTTCGGGCGGCGGCGAGATAGTGCTGGTGCATCGCAGCCACGTCGATGTCGGCACACTCGGGCTCCCACGCGCCGATGATCCATTCCGGCCGCAGCCCGGGGACGATCTGCTCGAGCCGGTCGCGCCCGATCAGTTCGATCCGCGCACCCGCAGCCTTGAATTCGGCGACGAAGGCTTCCGCATGCGCACGGTGATCCTCACGCCCGATATGCAGGCCGCCGCGCGGGCTGAGGAAGCCGTGCTCGCCCAGCCAATCCCCGGAAGCGGCCGTCAGCGGATAGATCTGCGGACCGCCGATGGTCTCATGCCAGAACGCGGCGGAGCGGCCCGTGGTATGATAGCCGGGCGTATCCTCCGCCTCGATCAGCAGGACACGCGCATGGGGGGCGCATTCGGCGGCGAGGCTTGAACCCGCCATGCCCGCGCCGACGATGGCAACGTCGAATGTCTCCAGTGCAGTCATCCCGGTCATCCCATCTTCGCCGGAACCGCGCGGTCAAGAAAGCTGCTGATCGCGGCCATGACCTGCCGGCGCACAGGATCGGCCTCGCGCAGCAGTTCGTGACGCGCCTCGGGGCCCCAGGCCACCAGCTCGCCGCGCGGCAGACGTTCGGAGGCCTGCTCGATCGCGGGCCAGGACACCAGCGCATCGCGCTTGGCCGCGAGCACCAGCACCGGCGCCATCACCGCTTCGAGCACGCCGGGTGCCCGCAAGGTCTCGATCGAGGCAGCGGCCCGCTCGACCCAGCGCCAGCTTGCCGGGCCAAGCTCCAGTTCCGGCCGGGCGGCGCGCCACCACAGTTCGTCCGCATAGCGGTCCGCATCGTGCGTCAGCAGCAGCATGCGCCCATTGCGCGGTGCGCCCGGCTTCTCGCTCACCTTCCAGGCCATGCGCTCGGGGTTACCGATCCGGCACATGAGCTTTCCGTAGATATGCTGAACGAACTGGGGAATCGGCGTGATGAAGCCAAGCATCGGCGCGCTCAGCACGACGGCATCTGGGTTGGCCGCGCCTTCCGCCACGGCGCGCAGCACGAGGTGGCCGCCCATGGAATGGCCCGCCAGCACATGCGGCCCCGGCGCGGTGCGCACCCAGTCGGACCACAGCGCGCCCAGATCGGCGATCCAGATCGAAAAGTCTTCGATATGGCCCACGAGCGGGTTCGCCGTCATCCGTCCGGAAGCGCCCTGCCCGCGCCAGTCGGCGGCGCTGACGTGCCATCCGGCATTGGCCCACTCTACCAGTGTTTCCAGATACTTCTCGTAGAAATCCGCACGCCCCGGCATGAACAGGATCGAGCCGCGCGTCGCCGTTCCGGGAGGCGGCTCGAGGCTGATCCGGCGGATCTCGTGCCCATCGGGCAGGGCCCAGCGCCATTCCCGGGCAGAGGCGGGAATCGCCCTTCTGAAATCGCCTCCGACCAGTCCTGCGTTCACGCCAGCACTCCTGTCACAAACCCGCAGCCGCATCCGCAAATGCGCGGAATTGCAGCGCCGGTTTGGTTACCGTTTGGTAAGTGATTGTCCCGTATGAGACCCCTCATGCAGGGAACTCACATCGTTTACGGACTGGTCGGGGCCTTGGCAATCGCACTGACGATTGCCGCGATCACCGATATCCGTCGCCGCCAGATCGACAACTGGCTGAACGCCGCCATCGCGCACGGCGCACCGCTGTTCTGGTGGGCGTCCGGTCTCGCGCTGTGGCCGGGTGTCGCGCTCCAGCTCGGTCTTGCGGTCGTGACCTTCTTCGTTCTCGCCGGGCTCTTCGCGTTGAAGGCGATGGGCGGCGGCGACGTGAAGCTGCTCACCGCACTGGCACTGTGGATGCCCGCGCTGCTGTTCCTCAAGCTGCTGGTCATCATGGCGCTTGCGGGCGGGGTGCTGACCATCACGATGGGCATGTGGCACATCGCGCGGCGCCAGAAGGACAAGCTCAAGATCCCCTACGGCATCGCCATCGCAGGCGCCGGTCTCTGGATCATCACAACGACAGATTGGACAGCAGTTCACGCCATTTCGGCGGGCTGACTCTATCTTAACCATTTTGCCCGAAACGGATGGGCAGATCAAACGGCAGGATTGTAGCCATGGACAGGAAGAAACTGTTGCTGCTGGTAGGGGCGCTGATCGTGGCGATCGGTACGGCCTTTGCTGCCAGGAGCCTGTTTGCGGGCGCCGCATCGCCGCAGGCAGCGGCCGCCGCGAAAGTGCAGATGGGCGCCAAGGTGCTCGTTGCCAACCGCGCGCTTCCGGCCGGCACGATCATCACGGCAGACGCCATGGGCTATCAGCCCTGGCCGAAGGACCTCGTCCAGGACGTCTACTTCACTGAAGACAAGACCGACATGTCGAAGCTGCTCGGCACCGTCGTTCGCCACCCGATCACGGCGGGCGAACCGGTGACCCAGGGCAGCCTCGTCTCCCCCGGCGACCGCGGCTTCCTTGCCGCCGCGCTCGGGCCGGGCATGCGCGCCGTCACCATTCCGGTGAGCGCGCGCACCGCCGTTGCAGGCTTTGTCTTCCCCGGTGACCACATCGACCTCGTCCTCACCCAGACGGTGAAGGGCGTGGGCAACCCGCTCAAGACCGCTGAAACGATCCTCAAGAACCTGCGCGTGCTCGCCACCGACCAGTCGACCGAACAGGAGCAGATCGAGGGCAAGACCCGCGTGAAGACCTTCAGCACGGTGACCGTGGAAGCCACGCCCAAGATCGCGGAGAAGATCGCGGTGGCACAGACCATCGGCACGATCAGCCTCTCGCTGCGCTCGCTGGCTGACAACTCGAACGAGCTCGACCAGGCAATCGCGCTTGGCCAGATCAAGATCCCCGCCGGCACCAGCAAGGCCGACGAGGAGCGCATCATCAAGCAGGCGATGTCGAAGCCCATCGAGGCAGACGGCAACAGCTACGCGACCGGTGGTGACGTCTCGCGCTTCCAGCCCAAGAAGATCGTCCAGAACGACATGGCTGCGGCGGTTCGGGCGATGACATCCGCCGCGCCCGCCCCGGCGGTGCCCACGGGCGGTTCGATGACCGATGCCGCAAAGGCACTGTTCTACCGGGGCCCGGTGGTCCGCGTGACCCGCGGCCACGACACCCAGGAAGTCAAGGTCGGGAGCCACTGACATGCACATGATCGCTCCCACTCAGGCCCAGACTGCGCCCGCGAAAGGCAAGACAATGAAGGCCCGAATCGCATCCACGCTGCTCCCGCTCGTCGCCCTTGCGGTTCCGCTGGCGCTCGCCTCGGCCCCCGCGCCGGCTGCGGCCCAGACGGTGACCAGCCCGGCCCGCAGCATCGCGATCTCGATTGGCCGCGGCCAGCTCGTCACGGTGCCCGGCAAGATGACCGACGTCTTCGTCGCCAATGACCAGATCGCGGACGTCCAGATCAAGTCCACCAACCAGCTCTATGTGTTCGGCAAGGCTGGCGGCGAAACCACCGTCTATGCCAGCAACGCGGCGGGCGATGTCGTGTGGTCGGCCAACGTGCGCGTCGGCACCAACATCGACAGCATCGACCAGATGCTGAAGCTGGCGATGCCCGAGGCGCATATCGTCACCTCGACGATGAACAACACCGTGCTCCTCACCGGCACCATCGCTGCCCCTGAAGATGCCGCCGAAGCCGAGCGCCTCGTCAAGGCCTTCGTCGATCCCAAGACGACCGTGATCAGCCGCCTCAAGATGGCGACGCCGCTGCAGGTCAACCTGCACGTGAAGTTCGCCGAGGTGAACCGCTCGCTGGTGCGCCAGATCGGTTCGAACCTCACCACGATCGATGGCAACGGCAACGTCACCAAGTTCGGTCTCAACACCGGCAGGTCCGCCGGCTCGACCTTCACCACCGATCCGACGCTGCCGCTCGGCATTGGTACCAGCGTGCAGGGCTACGGCTTTGATCCGACCGCGATCACGCCGACCAATCCGCAGGGCCTGGTCCTCAAGCCCGGCACCAATATCTCCCCGCTGCAGGGCCAGTCGACCCTTGCCGTGATGGGCAAGATGTTCGGGCTCAACGTGCTCTCGGCGCTCGATCTTGGCGAGACCATCGGTCTTGTCACCAGCCTCGCCGAACCGAACCTCACCGCGCTTTCGGGCGAAACCGCCAACTTCCTGGCGGGCGGCGAATACCCGATCCCGATCTCGACCGGCCTTGGCAACACGGCGATCGAGTTCAAGCGCTACGGTATCTCCCTCGCCTACACGCCGACGGTGCTCGCCAACGGGCGCATCTCGCTGCGGGTGCGGCCGGAAGTGTCCGAGCTTTCCTCGGACGGCGCGATCATCAGCAACAACTTCAAGGTGTCTGCGCTCACCGTGCGCAGCGCCGAAACGACGATCGAACTCGGCTCGGGCCAGAGCTTCATGATCGCTGGCCTCCTGCGCAATGGATCGCAGGACACGATCACCAAGATGCCCGGCGCGGGCGACATCCCGATCCTGGGTTCGCTGTTCCGCTCGACCTCGTTCCAGAAGGGCGAGACCGAGCTGGTGATCATCGTCACCCCCTATCTGGTGAACCCGGTCGATTCGAGCGAGATCAAGCTGCCGACCGATGGCTTCAAATCGGCGACGGCTTTGCAGCAGGTGCTCGGCCATCTCGAATCCGATGGCGTCACCGGCGGCGACCGCCCCAAGCCGACGGAAAAGACCGGCACCGTGCAATCGAACGGCCCCAAGATCGGCGCGCTCGATGCGCCGGCCAGCGATGCCCCGGGCTTTGATGCAACACCGCCGGCCGCAACCGCCGCAGTGGCCGCACCCGCCGCGCCGGCCGCCGCGCCGAAGAAGTCGGCGCGTCCTGCCCGCAATCGTCAGGCCGCCGTCGATGCCGCGCCTGGCTTCAACCTCCAGTGAGAGAGGACCAACCCATGTCCATCCGTTTGCCCCGCATTCAGGGTACCGCCCGGGTCCTTCTCCTCGCCGGCATCATGACCCTGCCGCTCGCTGCCTGCAACGCACCGTCGGCGGAAATGAACCGCAGCCTTGAAAGCGTGCACCAGCCGGTCGTCCAGCGCACCAGCTTCGTGTTCGACGTCTCGACGCTCCCCGGCGGCGGCCTTGCCGTATCCGAACAGCGCCGCCTCGCTGGCTGGCTCGATGCGCTCGAGCTTGGCTATGGCGACAAGGTCGCGGTCGATGATCCCGTCGATTCCGACCAGACCCGCGCTTCGGTCGAACAGGTCGCGGGCCGCTTCGGCATCCTGCTCTCCCCGGTCGCTCCGGTGACCGAGGGCGCGATCGCTCCGGGCACGGCGCGCATCGTCGTCTCGCGCACCGAGGCGAGCGTCCCGGGTTGCCCCGACTGGGCCACCAAGGTCGACAACAAGAACAACAGCGCCACCTCGTCGAACTATGGTTGCGCCGTGAACAGCAACATGGCCGCCATGGTCGCCAACAAGGAAGACCTTGTGCACGGCACCAAGGGCCAGAGCACCACGCTGGTGCAGAGCAACTCCAAGGCTATCCAGACCTATCGCGACCAGCCGGCGACGGGCGCTCAGGGCCTGAAGACCATCTCCACCAAGAACGGGGGTAACTGATTCATGAGCGCGACCTGGAAAACCGCCAATCGCGACATGTTCGCGGCGTTCATGTGCGATGATACCGCGCTCGATGTTCTGCGTCCGGTTGCCGCGGACATGGGTTGGCAGCCCGAGAAGTGCAACAAGGGCGGCCTGCGCAACGCGATCCAGTCGCTCTCGATCGCGGCGAGCCCGGCCATCCTGATGGTCGACCTGTCGGAAAGCGGCGACCCGCTGAGCGATATCAACGCGCTCGCCGAAGTCTGCGAACCCGGCACCGTGGTGATCGCGGTCGGCCAGGTGAACGACGTGCGCCTCTACCGCGACCTCCTCGCCTCGGGCATCCAGGACTATCTCCTCAAGCCGCTGACGCCGGGTCAGGTGCGCGATGCGCTGGTGCAGGCGCAGGCGATCTTCGCCTCGCCGAAGTCGGCTGACGGCAGCGCCACCAAGCGCCACGTCTCGACCGCCGTGGTCGGCACGCGCGGCGGCGTCGGCGCCTCGACCATCGCGACCTCGCTCGCATGGCTGTTCAGCAGCGACCACCGCATGCCGACGGCGCTGCTCGATCTCGACGTGCACTTCGGCACCGGCGCGCTCACGCTCGATCTCGAACCGGGCCGCGGCCTGACCGATGCGATCGACAACCCGAGCCGTATCGACGGTCTGTTCATCGAGCGCGCGATGATCCGTGCGAACGACAACCTGGCGATCCTTTCCGCCGAAGCGCCCATCAGCGCCCCGCTGATGACCGACGGCAGCGCCTTCGTTCAGCTGGAGGAGGAATTCCGCCACGCGTTCGAAATGACGATGATCGATCTGCCGCGCAACATGCTGATCAACTTCCCTCACCTCCTCGCGGATGTGAACGTGGTGGTCGTGGTCACCGAACTCACCCTCGCCGGGGCGCGCGATGCGATCCGCCTCCTGTCGTGGCTCAAGTCCAACGCCAAGCATGCCGAGACGATCGTGGTGGCCAACAAGGTCCACTCCGGCATCGGCGAGATCAACCGCGCAGACTTCGAAGCCTCGATCGAGCGCAAGATCAACTACATCGTGCCTTACGACATCAAGGCTGCCGCCAATGCGGCCAAGCTGGGCCAGACCTTCGTTGCCGCCAACCGGGCGAGCAAGGCCGGCACGGTGATGCGCGATCTTGGCACCGCGATCATTGCCACGGCCACCGATGGCGCAGCTGTCGATGCCAAGTCGAAAGACAAGGGCGGCGACAAGAACGGCGGAGCGCCGGGCGCCAAGACCTCGCTGCTTGGCAAGTTCGATCTCAAGAAGATCCTCTCCTCCGGCAAGGCCAAGGCCGGAATCCCGGTATGATCCGCAGCCAGCGCGCAGGTCTTCCCACGAAGCCGCGCGCCAGCATCGCATGCACTGAAAGAACTGGCAGGACCCGGCGATGAACTTGATGCAACTCGTGATCCTTGGAACAGGGGCTGCGCTGGTTCTGGTGCTGATGGCGCTCGCGCTGAGCGGTCCTTCGGCCAGCCGGGAAGCGTCGCGCCGCCTCCAGAGCGTGCGGTTCCGCCATTCGGAAAGCGCGTTGGACAAGGTCGAGGCGCAGTACCGGAAGGCTGTCGCCAATCGCAAGCCGACGACCTTCAAGAAGGCGGGTTCCGGCTCGCGCATCGAGGCGCTCGCTCTGCGCCTGCACCAGACCGGCAAGGGCTGGACGCTTTCCCAGTATCTCTACGTCTCGCTCGGCCTCGTGGTCGGCGTCGCGCTGCTCGTGCTCCTCAAGTCCGGCTCGCTGTGGCTCGGCCTTGGCGCGGGCGTGATGGTGGGCGCGGGCATTCCGCACTGGATGGTTGGCCGCGCGATCACCAAGCGCAAGGCGAGCTTCGTCTCCAAGTTCCCCGATGCACTCGAGCTGCTTGTGCGCGGCCTGCGCTCGGGCTTGCCGATCACCGAAACGCTCTCCGTTGTCGCGCAGGAACTGCCGGGACCGGTGGGTGAGGAATTCAAGCTCGTCACCGACCGCATCAAGGTTGGCCGCACGATGGAGGAAGCGCTCCAGGAGACCGCCAACCGGCTCGACATGGCCGAATTCAGCTTCTTCTGCATCACGCTCGCGATCCAGCGCGAAACGGGCGGCAACCTTGCCGAGACGCTGGCGAACCTCGCCGACGTGCTGCGCAAGCGCGCCCAGATGAAGCTCAAGATCTCGGCGATGAGCTCTGAATCCAAGGCCTCGGCCTATATCGTCGGCTCGCTTCCGTTCATCGTGTTCGCGCTGATCTATTCTATCAACCCGCACTACATGGGCAAGTTCTTCGAGGACGAGCGCCTTATCATCGCCGGTCTCGCCGGCTTTACCTGGCTTGGCATCGGCGCCTGGATCATGGCGCAGATGGTCAACTTCGAGATCTGAGAACCACCATGCCAGTCAACCCTCCTCCGCACGGCCCCACGCTTCTCGGCGTCGATGTCATCTTCGTCGGCTCGATCCTCATGGGCATCGCCGCCGCCGCCATGCTGCTGGCCATCTACGCCGCCATCACGGTGCGCGACCCGATGGCCAAGCGCGTCAAGGCGCTCAACGACCGGCGCGACGAGCTCAAGGCGGGTATCGTCACGGTCAACGCCAAGAAGCGTCAGAGCATCGTTCGCCGCAACGAGACGACCGACAACATCAAGACCTTCCTTGAATCGCTCAAGGTGCTGCAGGACAGCCAGCTCAAGGACATCCAGCAGAAGCTGGCCCAGGCCGGCATCCGCAAGAAGGAATGGGCGGTCGCGGTCGTGCTCAGCCGCATGATCGGCCCGATCGTGCTCGGCCTGTTCTTCGGGGTGCTGATCTACGGGGTGAACTACTTCCCGACGTGGTCGGCATTCAAGAAGTTCGGCCTGTTCGCGGGCATGGTGATCCTCGGCTACAAGGGTGCCGACATCTGGATCACCAACATGGTCAACAAGCGGACCAAGGAGATCCGCAAGGGCCTGCCTGATGCGCTCGACCTGCTGGTGATCTGCGCCGAAGCGGGTCTCACCGTCGACGCCGCCTTCGCCCGCGTCGCGCGCGAACTGGGCCGGGCCTATCCCGAGCTCGGCGATGAATTCGCGCTGACCGCAATCGAGCTGTCGTTCCTCACCGAACGCCGCCTCGCCTTCGAGAACCTCGCCTACCGCGTGAAGCTCGATTCGGTGAAGGGCGTGGTGACCACCATGATCCAGACCGAGCGTTATGGTACGCCGCTCGCCTCGGCGCTGCGCGTGCTCTCGGCCGAATTCCGCAACGAACGCATGATGCGCGCCGAGGAAAAGGCCGCGCGCCTGCCCGCGATCATGACGATCCCGCTGATCCTGTTCATCCTGCCGACGCTGTTCGTCGTGATCCTTGGCCCGGCGGCCTGCTCGATCAGCGACAACTTCCTCAACAGGAAGATGTAAGGAAGAAGTACCCCTCCGTCAGCGCTTCGCGCTGCCACCTCCCCATCTGTCCCGGCGGGAAAAATGGGAAGGCATGAAGGGTTCAGCACTCTGACTTGGCCCTCCCCATTTTTGCGCAGCACAAATGGGGAGGTGGCCTGCTGCAGGCAGGCCTTAGGGGGACGTCCCTTCCCCTACCCCTGCACGACCGTCTGCTCGATCGCGCCGAACAGGGCGTGCCCCTTGGCATCCTTGGCGGCGATCCGCACGCTGTCGCCAATTTTCAGGAACGGCGTGACAGCCGCGCCGCTGCGGATCGTCTCGACCATGCGCTGCTCGGCGATGCAGGCATAGCCGCGCCCGCCTTCGCGCACCGGACGCCCCGCCGAATAGCCTGACTTCGCATCGCCATCGCGGTTCGAGATCGTGCCCGAACCGATTATCGAGCCCGCTCCAATCCGGCGGGTCTTGGCCAGATGCGCGATCAGCTCGCCGAAGTGGAACGTCATGTCCTCGCCGGTTGCCAGCCGCCCGAACGGCCGTCCGTTGACATCGATGTGCAGCGGCAGGCTGAGCTTGCCCCCGGCCCATGCCCCGCCGAGACTGTCCGGCGTCACGAACACCGGCGAGAAGTGGCTGGCCGGCTTCGACTGGACAAAGCCGAAGCCCTTGGCGAGCTCGTCCGGGATCAGACCCCTGAGCGAAACGTCGTTGACGAGCCCGACCAGCCGGATGAAGCCCAGCGCGTCGTCTGCCGAGACGCCCTTCGGTACGTCGCCCGTCACCACCACGACCTCGGCCTCGAGATCGCAGCCCCAGCTTTCATCGCCCAGCGTGATCGGATCGCGCGCGCCGCGCAGGTCGTCGCTGCCGCCCTGGTACATCAGCGGATCGGTCCAGAAACTGGCGGGCAGCTCCGCCCCGCGCGCCTTGCGCACCAGTTCGACGTGATTGACGTAGGCGCTGCCATCCGCCCACTGATAGGCGCGCGGCAAAGGCGCCGCCGCCTCGCGCTCGTGGAAGCGCTTGCGCGGGATGGCGCCGTGCTCCAGCTCGACCGTCAGGGCTTCGAGATAGGGCGCAAAGCGGTCCCATTCGTCGAGCAACCCCTGCATCGTCGGCACGATATGATCGGCGTCCGCATACCAGGCGAGATCGTCCGAAACGACGATCAGGCGCCCATCGCGGCGCTGCGGCAAGCTTGCCAGTTTCATGGGCTTTCCCCTTCGATAGTCCGCGCCGCGTTGAACAACTTGTCGAGCAGCGCCCTCAGCTTCGCCGTTTCAGCCGGCGAGAGCGCCGCAAATATCTTCTCGTAGGTCGATAGCGCATTGGGCCAGATGCGGTCGTACATGGCCCGGCCCGCGTCGGTCAGCCACAAGTGGTGCGAGCGTCCGTCCGCCTCGTTGGGGCTGCGGTCGACCAGCTTGCGCTCGCCCAGCATCTTGCACGCGCGGTTGACCGCGACCTTGTCCATCAACGTGGCCTGCACGAGATCGCGCTGGGTCAGCGGCCCGGCATCGCCGAGCACCGCCATGATCCGCCATTCGGGGATCTTGAGGCCGAATTCGCTGTGATACTCGCCCGAGATAAGGCTGCTGACCGCGTTGGAAGTAATCGCAAGGCGGTAGGGGATGAAGTCGGACAGCCTGGTTTGCGTGTCAGCCATGCCCTGTTTCTAGGCCAGCACGCGGGCCGTGCAAGCAAAAGCGCGCAAGCAGATCACCGGATTGGTCATCGGGCGAGAATGCCCGCCATGATGAAGTCCACCGTATGCTCGCGGTAGCGGTCGCGCAGTTCTTCGGTCAGGGTATCCTGATCGAAGCAATGACGCAGGACCAGCCGGGCCGAGAAGAACCGGTCCGCCGCGCCGGTCACCGTGAAATAGAACAGCTGCGGATCGATCGGACGGAACACGCCGGACTTCACGCCCGCGCTGATCAGGCGGTCATAAGCCTGGTTGAGCGGTGCGAGATACTTGTCGGCAATCCGCTTCGCCTCGGACGGATCGCTGTCGCGCACCAGTCGCATGAGCAGGCGGTTGAGATAGGGGAACGCGAAGTAGGTATCGACGCAGCGCGCGATGTGCTGGCGCAGCTTGGCCTCCGGGCTCATGTCGTCCTTCGCCAGCAAGGCCTCGACCGACTTGATGATCGCCACCATGTCCCGGTCGAGCAACTCGCCCAGCATCCCCGCCTTGTTGCCGAAGTAGTACTTCACCAGCGCCGAATTGAGCCCCGAGCGGAGCGACAGCTCGGACAACGAAATATCGACCTGATCGCCCTCGCGCATGATTTGCGAGGCGGTCTCCAACAGCAGTTCACGTGCCCCCGGCTGTTCTGCGCCGGCTTCCCCCACAGGTGCCAATTTCGTCTGCTCTTTCATTCCCAGCCCGGTTCTTCCCACCATGGGTAGAACGAAGGCATATCCGAAGAAACGCGTCCGGGGTAGGCTGGCGCGCGCTTTTCAAGGAAGCTAGCCACACCTTCTTTCGCATCTTCACCGCGCGAAAGCTGATAGATCGCCCGGCTATCGACCCGGTGGGCGTGCATCGGGTGCGGCGTGGCGGAATTGCGCCACAGCATCGCCCGCGTCATCGCCACAGAGACTGCGCTCGTGTTGTCGGCGATCTCGCGTGCCAGTGCATGGGCGGCGGGCATGAGGTCTTCCGGCGCATGGAGCGATCGCACGAGCCCGGCGGCCTTGGCTTCTTCCGCGCCGAACACGCGGCCCGTCATGCACCATTCCAGCGCCTGGCTCATGCCGACGACACGCGGCAGGAACCAGCTCGAAGCCGCCTCGGGCACGATCCCGCGCCGGGCAAACACGAAGCCGAAACGCGCCGAAGTGCTGGCGAGGCGAAAGTCCATCGGCAACTGCATCGTCGCGCCAATGCCGACCGCCGCGCCGTTGATCGCACCGATCACCGGCTTTTTCGAATTGAAGATGCGCAGTGTGCAATAGCCGCCGCCATCGCGCACGCGCACGTCGGAAAGGTCCGCCACTTCGGTCGGATCGGAGAAGGGCCGCTTGCCGTCGTCCGGCGTCAGATCCGCACCCGCGCAGAAGGCCCGGTCGCCCGCGCCCGTCACGATCACCGCGCGCACGCTGTCGTCGGCGTCGGTCCGGTCGAACGCGTCGATGATCTCGCTCATCATCGTGCCGGTGAAGGCATTCATCTTCTGCGGGCGATTGAGCGTCAGCGTCGCGACGCCATCAGCCACGTCGAGCAGGATCTGCGAATAGTCAGCCATTCGGCTCTTCCTCTCCAAAGCCCCTCCCGCCCCGCGGGAGAGGTTGGGGAAGGTGTGTTCCCGCAAGAACAGGCCCTCCCCCGGCCCCTCCCGCACGCGGGAGGGGAGGTTGTTTTTACCGCGGCGCCATGCGGATCGCGCCGTCGAGACGCACGTCCTCACCGTTGAAGTAGCCGCACTCGATCATGGTCATGGCGAGCTGGGCGTATTCCTCGGGGTTGCCAAGGCGCTTGGGGAACGGCACCGAAGCCGAAAGCGCGTCCTTCACGTTCTGCGGCGCGCCCTGCAGCAGCGGGGTGTTGAAGATGCCCGGCAGGATCGTGTTGACGCGGATGCCCTCGCTCATCAGGTCGCGCGCGATGGGGAGCGTCATGCCGACAACGCCGCCCTTCGAGGCGGAGTAGGCAGCCTGGCCGATCTGGCCGTCCTCGGCCGCGACCGACGCGGTGTTGACGATCGCGCCGCGCTCACCGAACTCGTCGATGGGATCGAGCGTCATCATGCCCGCTGCCGACTTGGCGATGCAGCGGAACGTGCCGACAAGGTTGATCTGGATCAGCCAGTTGAAGGCTTCGAGCGGGAAGTGCTTGATCGAGCCGTCTTCCTTGCTGCGGCTGGCGGTCTTGATCGCGTTGCCGGTGCCAGCGCAGTTCACGAGGATACGCTCCTGCCCGATGGCGGCGCGGGCCTTGGCGAAGCCAGCGTCCACGCTCTCGTCCGAAGTCACGTTCACTTCGCAGAACACGCCGCCGATCTCGGCCGCAACGGCCTCGCCCTTTTCCTTCTGCATGTCGAAGATGGCGACCTTCACGCCCTTCGCGGCCAGCGCACGCGCCGTTGCCGCACCGAGGCCGGAGGCACCACCGGTGACGACGGCCGAAATCGAACTATCAAGCTTCATGGCATTTCTCTCCTGAAATCAAAAACCTGTTCAATCAAATCAAACCCCGTTCGCCCCGAGCGAAGTCGAGGGGCCGGTGCGAGCGGAGCCGAGAACCGGCCGCGCTCAAGGCCTCGGCTACGCTCGGCAAAATCCCTCGACTTCGCTCGGGACGAACGGAGAGGAGGAACCAGCCAGACGCGCCGAAATCACATCATCTCGACAATCGTCACGTTGGCGACGCCGCCGCCTTCGCACATCGTCTGCAGGCCATACTTGAGCCCACGCGCCTTCAGCGCATTGAGCAGGGTCGACATCAGCTTGGTGCCCGAAGCGCCGAGCGGATGGCCCAGCGCAATCGCGCCGCCGTTGACGTTGAGCTTGTCCGGGTTCGCGCCGGTGTGCTTGAGCCACGCCATCGGCACCGAGGCGAAAGCCTCGTTCACTTCATAGAGGTCGATATCGTCGATCTTCAGCCCTGCGCGCTTCAGCGCCTTGTCGGTGGCGAAGAGCGGTTCTTCGAGCATGATCACCGGATCGCCCGCGGTCACTGTCAGCGTGTGGATGCGCGCCATCGGCGTCAGGCCGTGGGCCTTCAGCGCCGCTTCCGAAACGATCAGCGCCGCGCTGGCGCCGTCGCAGATCTGGCTGGAACTGGCCGCCGTCAGCAGGCCCTCGGGCGAGAGCAGCTTGACGCCCGCGATCGATTCAAGGCTCGCGTCGAAGCGGATGCCCTCGTCCACGGTGTGCATCGCGGGGCCGTCGGCCGTCTCGATGGCAATCGGCACGATCTCGTTCGCAAAGGCATTGGCCTGCGTCGCGGCAATCGCCTTGAGGTGGCTGGAGAGCGCGAACTGATCGAGCTGATCCTTGGTGAAGCCGTGCTTCTTCACGATCATTTCCGCGCCCATGAACTGCGAGAACATGATGCCCGGATACTTCTCTTCGAGCTGCGGCGACTTGTAGTTGCCGAGGCCCTCCTTCATGTGAAAGATCGCGGTCGAGCCCATCGGTACGCGCGTCATGCTCTCGACGCCGGCGGCGATGACCATGTCCTGCACGCCCGACATCACCGCCTGCGCGGCAAACTGGATCGCCTGCTGCGAGGAGCCGCACTGGCGGTCGATCGTCACGGCCGGCACCGAATCCGGAAGCCTGCGCGCGGCGAGCACGGCATTGCGCCCCACCTGCCCCGCCTGCTGCCCGCCCTGCGAGACGCAGCCCATGACGACATCGTCCACCGCCGCGCCATCGATCCCCGTGCGCTCGACAATGGCATCGAGCGTCGCCGCGGCGAGATCGACCGGGTGAACCCCAGCCAGACGCCCATTCCTGCGCCCACCAGCGGTGCGCACTGCATCAACGATATAGGCTGTAGCCATGGCTTTCCGACTCCCGAATGCGTTCGTTTAACTGAACGATTAAGGGGTGCGGGGGATGGGGTCAAGGGATGGGTGGGGCTCTTCCGCTGGGTCAGGATTAAGTAGAACGCCGTATGTGGACAGAGGTGGCCGGTGCTGGCGCGAACGAGCGTCCACATTGATGCCTGCACCCTTCCCCACCGCCAGACTGCGAGTTGGATCAGGCGCCGGAGACAAACTGCATTGAAAGGACTCGTAAGCAGCCCTCTACTTGCATGATCTGCTTAGAAAAAAGCCCCCTACCGCTAAATCGACTGTAACACCTCCTGCGGCAGTAGTCTCGGCGGAGACCGACTATGACGACCCTGTATTACAGCCGCCAAAAGCTTGTCCTCAGCGGGGCCTTCCTGCTCCTCGGCGCGCCCGTGGTGGGGATGGTCTGTCTGCTGGGCGATCCCATCGACATCATCTTCGGCCTCGCCCTGATCGTCGGCGGGCCGCTGCTCTCGGCGGGGCGACTGGGGCGGCTGTTCGGCGATCTCAAGGCAATCGAATACGATGACGGCGGTATTCGCCTGCACCCGCTCGGCGCCGCGCAGAGACTGCGCTGGCGTGATCTGACAGCGATCGAGGTGGGCACGAAGCTGCGCTACTTCTATGGCCTCTTCCCGATCGGCCGGGAGCACACCATCCGGTTCAGCTATCGCGGCGGACCGCTCGGCACCGCAAAGGTCAGCATTCCCTTCGCTCTGCTGGCCGCCGACAAGGCCGCCGTCATCGCAAGGCTGACCGATATGGAGAAGCGGCGCGGAGGCGACGGGTTCATCGCCGGCGCGGCGCGCGTCTCCAAACAAGCGCTAACGCAGACGCTGGCCGGGCCGCATAGCCACGAAGCCCCCGATAGCGACTTCGATGCAGACGCGGCCATGGCGCATTATCTGGCAAACCGCGTGGCTCAGCCGCAGGGGGAAACGCCCGGCGCCGCCCTGCCCGATCTGCCGCCCCGGATGCCGCCACGCGTGGCCGGCTTCGGGCGGAAGCGCACCTGACCGTTCGGCCCGGCGCGGCGCGCCCGGCTTAGCCGACCAGACGGTCCGTCCGCGCCGCCATCTCGCGCCACAGACCGTGCCCGCCAAGGCCAGCGACGCGCTTGCCCAGCCGCTCGGCCCATAAGGCATCGCCGCCGAATTCGCTGCGCCAGCCCATCAGGCGGCGGGTCAGGTGGTTGAGCGCGTATTCGATGGTGAAGCCGATGGCGCCGTGCATGCGGTGTGCGATCGGCACGGCGCGGTCCACCGCGATCCCCATGCGCAGCTTGGCCGCCGCGATCTCGAAGCTGGCGTGGCCATAGTCCAGCGCCGCCGCGCAGGCTGCGGCCGATGCATCGACCGCTGCGGCTTCCTCGGAAAACTCGGCCATCGCCTGCTGCACCGCCTGGAACTTCGCCAGCGCGCGGCCGAACTGGACGCGGGTGTTCACGTGATCGATGGCGAGCGTGAACGCCGCCTCCAGCGCGCCCGAAGCCTGCGCCACGCGGGCGAAGGCGCCCAGCGCGAGCAGATCGACATCGCACGCCGCCGTCGCTGCCGCCGGACCGGTGAAGCCCACCTCGTCCCACGGCTCACCGGCAGGCGAGAGGCCTTCGTCGAACGTGCAGGACGACGCGGGGAACAGCGAGAGCGTGCCATCAGCCACATGCACCACCGCGGCAGCATGGCGGCCATAAGGCACGCGGCTGCCGTGAGCGGAAATCGAGATGAGACCATCCGGCGCCGCGATCCCCGCCTTCGCCAGCAGGTAGTGCGCAATCACCGGCTCGGCGAGCGGCGCATTCAGCGCGTTGAGGCCGGCAAGGCGCAGCACGGCGAGCACATCGCCCCAATCGCCGCCGAAGCCGCCCGCTTCTTCGGGCACCAGCAGCGTCGCAAAGCCCGCTTCGGCCACTTGCGGCCAGGCTTCGGCAAACGGCTTTCCAGCCAGATCGGCGAACAGGCCTGCGGCCATGTCGGTGAGCAGAGTACGATTGTCGCTCATCAGAGCTGGTTCCTCATCAAAAACTCAAACCCCGACCCCGTTCGTGTCGAGCGAAGTCGAGACACCCCACGCCGCGCTCCGTGTCTCG
>CANGJI010000037.1 GCA_947454135.1 Sphingomonadaceae bacterium | reverse complement strand
AGGCGTTATCGCATGACAGACCATGATGAGCTTGACGGTATCCTCGCCGCCCATGCGGGCCGGGAGGGTGCGCTGCTGCCGATCCTTCACGATGTGCAGGCGGCATTCGGCCACGTTTCGGAAGAGGTGGTGCGCCGCATCGCGCATGCGCTCAACCTGACACGGGCCGAAGTCCACGGCGTCGTCAGCTTCTACCACGATTTCCGCGAGGAGCCGGAACAGCGCCCGGTGCTCAAGCTCTGCCGTGCCGAAAGCTGTCAGGCGCGCGGGGTGGAGGCACTGGTCGCGGCGCTGCCGGACAATCCGCGGGTTGCGGTCGAGACGGTCTACTGTCTCGGCCTGTGCAGCGTCGGCCCCGCCGCGATGGTCGGTCACGAAGTCCACGGACGGCTCGATGCCGCCCGCCTCGGCGCGCTGGTGGAGAGCCTGGCATGACTGTCGTTCGCATCTCCGATGACGCCGCCGCGCTCGCTTGCGGTGCCAATGCCGTCGCCGCCGCGTTCGCCGCTGCGGGCTGCACGGTGGAGCGCGTCTCCAGCTGGGGCATGCACTGGCTGGAGCCCCTCGCGGAAATCGATGGGCAGGGCTTCGGCCCGCTGAGCGCGGAGGATGTCTCCGCCGTTCTTGCAGGCACCAGCGCCAAGGCCATCGGGCGCATTGAGGATCACCCCTTCATCGCCCGCCAGCAGCGCTTCACCTTCGCGCGGGCAGGCAAGACGCGGCCCCTCAGCCTCGACGACTATGCCGCAACGGGCGGCTGGGCCGGGCTCAGGCGGGCGCGCGAACTCGGCCCGGAAGCCACGATTGCCGAAATCACCGCCTCGGGCCTGCGCGGGCGCGGCGGTGCGGGCTTCCCCGCCGGGATCAAGTGGACCACCGTCGCCAAGGCGGCTGGCCCGGTGAAGTACATCGTCTGCAACGCCGACGAGGGCGATAGCGCCACTTTCGCCGATCGCATGGTGATGGAAGGCGATCCGTTCATGCTGATCGAGGGCATGGCGATTGCCGGCCACGCCGTCGGCGCGGGCAAGGGCTATATCTACGTCCGCAGCGAATACCCGCATGCCATTGCCAAGCTGAACGCCGCGATTGCACTCGCCGTCCCGCATATCGCCCCGTTCGAGGTCGAAGTGCGCGTCGGCGCGGGCGCCTATGTCTGCGGCGAGGAAACCTCGCTGCTCAACAGCCTTGAAGGCAAGCGCGGCGAAGTGCGCGCCAAGCCGCCGCTCCCGGCGCTCGAAGGCCTGTTCGGCAAGCCCACCGTCGTCAACAACGTGCTGACCCTTGCCGCCGTGCCGTGGATCCTCGCCCATGGCGGCGCGGCCTATGCGGAAGTCGGCTTCGGCCGTTCGCGCGGCACGATGCCGATCCAGCTTGCGGGAAACATCAAGCACGGCGGTCTGTTCGAAGTGGGCTTCGGCGTTACGCTGGGTGAACTGGTGAACGAGATCGGCGGCGGCACGGCCTCGGGCCGCCCGGTCCGTGCGGTGCAGGTTGGCGGGCCGCTGGGTGCCTATCACCCGCCTGCCGATTTCCACCTGCCGTTCGATTACGAAGCCTTCGCCGCCGCCGATGGCCTGATCGGCCATGCGGGCCTCACCGTGTTCGACGAGACTGCGGACATGAGCGCGCAGGCGCGTTTCGCGATGAGCTTCTGCGCGGCGGAATCCTGCGGGAAGTGCACCCCCTGCCGTATCGGCAGCACGCGCGGCGTCGAACTCATCGACCGCATCCGTGCCCGCACTGGCCGCACGGCAGACAAGGTCGAGGCGCTCCCCCAGATGCACAACGCCCGCAAGGCCCCGCGTTCGCTGGGGGACGAGATCGAGCTGCTCGAAGACCTGTGCGAGACGATGAAGTTCGGCTCGCTCTGCGCGCTGGGCGGCTTCACGCCCTATCCGGTGCTCTCGGCGCTGAAGCACTGGCCGGAAGACTTCGGCATGCCTGCGCCGCAGCAGGAAGCTGCCGAGTGATCCTTGGCGCGGTCCTTGCCGGGGGGCAGTCCTCGCGCTTCGGCAGCGACAAGGCGCTGGCCGAGCTAGGTGGGCGCAGCCTGCTCGCGCGCGCGGTCGCCTCGCTCGAAGCGCAGTGCGACAGCGTGATCGTGGTGGGCCGGGGCGACATCGCCGACCGCCCGCGCGCCGGGATGGGCCCGCTCGGCGGCATCAACGCCGCGCTCCACCACGCGGCTGACAATGATTACGCCGAAGTCCTCACTTGCGGCGTCGATTGCGGCGGCCTTGCGCAGGGCACGCTCGCCGAGCTTGTCCCCGCGCCCGCCTATGTCGCGGACCAGCCAGTGATCGGCCTCTGGCCTGCAAGCGCTGCCCCGGCGCTCGATGCCTTCCTCGCCGCCGATGCCAAGCATTCCATGCGGGCCTTTGCCGAAATGATCGGCGCGAGGCCCGTGAATCTCTCGGCCAGAACCGCCAATATCAATACGCGCGAAGATCTTGTCGCTGCGCAGGAGCACCACGATGGACGTTGAACGCGAAACCTATCGCCCGCAGCCTGATTTCGGCACGCCCGAAGTGCGCGGCGCAGCCACCGTCACGCTGACCATCGACGGGCGCGAAGTCTCCGTCGCTCCGGGCACAACCGTGATGCGCGCGGCGGCGGTTTCGGGCGGCTCGATCCCCAAGCTCTGCGCGACCGACAGCGTCAAGCAGTTCGGTTCCTGCCGCCTCTGCCTTGTCGAGATCGACGGGATGCGCGGCACGCCGGCCAGCTGCACCACGCTCGTGGCGGACGGGATGAAGGTCCACACCCAGACGAAGAGGCTCGAAAAGCTGCGGCGCGGGGTGATGGAGCTCTACATTTCCGATCACCCGCTCGATTGCCTCACCTGCAGTGCCAACAACGATTGCGAACTGCAGGATCAGGCCGCTGCCGTGGGCCTGCGCGATGTGCGCTACGGCTATGAGGGTGAGAACCACCTGGCCCAGCCGATGGATATCTCGAACCCCTACTTCGATTTCGACCCGTCCAAGTGCATCGTCTGCTCGCGCTGCGTGCGTGCCTGCGACGAAGTGCAGGGCACCCTCGCCCTCACCATCGAAAGCCGCGGCTTCGGCAGCAAGGTCAGCGCAGGCCTCGCCTCGGACAGCTTCCTTTCCTCCGAATGCGTCTCCTGCGGCGCCTGCGTGCAGGCCTGCCCCACGGCGACCCTGCAGGAAAAGTCGGTCAAGGAAATCGGCAAGCCCGAGCGCGCGACCGTCACCACCTGCGCCTATTGCGGCGTCGGCTGCACCTTCCGCGCCGAGACGCGCGGTGAGGAAGTCGTGCGCATGGTGCCGTGGAAGGACGGCAAGGCCAATCGCGGCCACTCCTGCGTCAAGGGCCGCTTCGCCTGGGGTTATGCCCAGCATCAGGAGCGCGTGCTTTCGCCGATGATCCGCTCGTCGATCGATGAGCCGTGGCAGGAAGTCAGCTGGGACGAGGCGATCGCCCGCACCGCCAGCGAACTGAAGCGTATCTCCGCCAAATATGGCCGCAACGCGCTGGGCGGCATTACCTCGAGCCGCTGCACCAATGAGGAAACCTTCCTCGTGCAGAAGCTCGTCCGCGCCGGCTTCGGCACCAACAATGTCGATACCTGCGCGCGCGTCTGCCATTCGCCGACGGGCTACGGCCTCAAGACCACCTTCGGCACTTCGGCGGGCACGCAGGACTTCGATTCGGTCGAGGACAGCGACGTGATCCTCGTGATCGGCGCCAACCCCACCGATGGCCACCCCGTCTTCGCCAGCCGGATGAAGCGCCGCCTCCGTCAGGGTGCGAAGCTCATCGTGATCGATCCGCGCCGCACCGATCTCGTCCGCAGCCCGCACATCAGCGCCGATTATCACCTGCCGCTGCGCCCGGGTACCAATGTCGCGGTGCTGACCGCGCTGGCGCACGTGATCGTGACGGAAGGCCTCGCCGACGAAGCCTTCGTGCGCGAGCGCTGCGACTGGGAGGAATACCGCCACTGGGCCGATTTCGTTTCGCTGGAGCGCAACAGTCCCGAATTCCTCGAACCCGTCACCGGCGTTCCGGCGGCAGACCTGCGCGGCGCGGCCCGCCTGTTCGCCAAGGGCGGCAACGGCGCGATCTACTACGGCCTCGGCGTCACCGAGCACAGCCAGGGCTCGTCGACCGTGATGGCCATCGCCAACCTCGCCATGGCGACCGGCAACATCGGCCGCCGCGGCGTCGGCGTGAACCCGCTGCGCGGGCAGAACAACGTGCAGGGCGCCTGCGACATGGGCAGCTTCCCGCACGAGCTTTCGGGCTATCGCCACGTCTCGGACGCCGCTGCCCGGGCGCTGTTCGAGGCGGAGTGGGGGGCGCGCATCGATCCCGAACCGGGCCTGCGCATCAACAACATGCTCGATGCCGCGACGGACGGCCTGTTCAAGGCGATCTATATCCAGGGCGAGGATATCCTCCAGTCCGACCCGGATACCAAGCACGTCGCCGCAGGCCTCGCCGCGATGGAATGCGTGATCGTGCAGGACTTGTTCCTCAACGAAACCGCCAACTACGCTCACGTGTTCCTGCCCGGCTCCACGTTCCTCGAAAAGAACGGCACCTTCACCAATGCCGAACGCCGCATCCAGCCGGTGCGCAAGGTGATGGAACCCAAGAACGGCTACGAGGACTGGCAGATCACCCAGCTTCTCGCGCAGGCGATGGGGCTCGATTGGGCCTACACCCACCCGCGCGAGATCATGGACGAGATCGCGCGCCTCACGCCCACGTTCGCGGGCGTCAGCTTCGCGCGGCTCGATGCCGAAGGCTCGCTGCAATGGCCGGTCAACGAGGCCGCACCCGATGGCAGCCCGATCATGCACATCGATGGCTTCGTGCGCGGCAAGGGCAAGTTCGTGGTGACCGACTACGTGCCGACCGACGAACGCACCGGCCCGCGCTTCCCGCTGCTGCTGACGACGGGCCGCATCCTCAGCCAGTACAACGTCGGCGCGCAGACCCGCCGCACCGCCAATGTCGTCTGGCATCCGGAAGACCTGCTCGAAATCCACCCGACCGATGCCGAAAACCGCGGCATCAAGTCGGGCGACTGGGTGCGCCTCGCCAGCCGTTCGGGCGAAACGACCTTGCGCGCCACGGTGACGGACCGCGTTGCGCCGGGTGTGGTCTACACCACCTTCCACCACCCGGTGACCCAGGCCAACGTGATCACCACCGACTATTCGGACTGGGCCACCAACTGCCCGGAATACAAGGTGACCGCGGTGCAGATCACCCCCTCCAACGGCCCGACCGACTGGCAGGAGGAGTACGAGGCGCAGGCTACCCGTTCGCGCCGGATCAAGGGGCCCAATTCTTCTGAAGAGCGCGGCGCGATGGAGCCGGCGGAATGAGCGCGCACACCGTCGAAAAGCTCGTCTACATGGCGAACCAGATCGCGCGGAACGTCACGCACGAGCCCGATCCGGTCGCGATGATTGCCGATCACATCCACGCCTTCTGGTCGGCGCGGATGAAGGCGGATGTCTTCGCCGTCCTCGATGGCCCCGCAGGCGCCGCGCTCGAACCCACCGCGCGCGCGGCGCTAGACCGGCTCGCGGCGCATGCCTGTTAAGGCGCCAGACACGGCTGCAGTCCCGCACACGTTCGTCGAGCACTTTGCCGATGGCCGCGCCGCCGCCCCGCGCGAGCGGTTGCTGGCGATCGAGGCCCCGGTCGCCATCGAGATCAACGGTCTCGGCTACGCGGTGATGATGGCCACCCCGGCAGACCTTGCGGACTATGCGCTGGGCTATTGCCTGTCCGAACAGCTGATTGCGTCCCCGGCGCAGTTCCTCTCCGCCGAGGCAAGCGAAGTGCCCGCAGGCGGCTGGATGCTGCGGATCCAACTCGCCGCCGATGATGCTGCGCCGCTGATGGAGCGCGCGCGCCTGCGCCTGTCCGAGGGCAGCTGCGGCCTCTGCGGCATCGAAAGCCTCGAGCAGGTGCTGCGCCCGCTGCCCCCGGTGGAGGCCAGCCTCGACGTTGCCGATGCAGCGATCTTCAGCGCTGTCGCCGCCTTGCCCGATCTCCAGCCGCTGGGCCGCGCCACCCGCGCCGTCCACGCCGCCGCGTTCTGCGATCCTGATGGCATGGTGCGGCTCGTGCGTGAGGACGTGGGCCGCCACAACGCGTTCGACAAGCTGCTGGGCGCGATGGCGCACGCCGGGATCGGTGTAGGGGAGGGGTTCATCGTGCTCACCGCGCGTTGCAGTTTCGAGCTCGTGCAGAAGGCGGTGATCGCAGGTTGCCCCTTGCTGGTGACGATCTCCGCCGCCTCCACCCTCGCTGCCGCGCAGGCCGCTGCCCACGGCCTGCGCCTCGTCTCGCTCGCGCGTGAGGACAGCTTCCTCGCCGACCGGCCCGCGTCATAGGGTTTCCGGTTCCTCGGCGGGTCCGATAAGGTGCACCGCGATGACCCGTGCGCCAACGAGCACCCGTTTCAGCGATCAGCCCGCGCTCAGCCGCCGCACCCGTGCGTGGCTTCTGCTTGCCGTAGGCGTGCTCCATGTCGGGCTCGGCTTCGCGATCTTCACCGGGCTTGCCGGCAGCGCGATCAGCTTCGTGCAGGACGCGGCCACGGCGGCTTACTCCGTTCCCCTCGATCCGCCTCCTCCGCCGCCGCCACCTGCAAGCCCTGCCGCAACGCCCGAGCCGGCCGGCCATGAAGGCGCGGCGGCCAGCCGTGCCAAGCCCAAGCCCGTCGCCGCGCCGCCTGCGCGAATTCCCGACAAGGCAATGATCGCCGCCTCTGCCGCATCCACCGGCGATGCCGCGCAATCAGGCGCGAGCAGCGCGGGCGCCGGCACTGGCGGCGGGGCGAAGGGATCGGGCACGGGCAACTGGGGCAACGGCGATGGTGCAGGCTCAGGCGCCAGCCGCGCGGTGCAGATTGCCGGCAATATCACCGCGGCCCGCGATTATCCCGCACGCACCAGCAATCTCCGGATCGGACACAGCGTGACCATCGCGTTCACCGTCGGCACCGATGGCCGCGTCCATGGCTGCCGCGTTTACCAACCCAGCCCCGATCCCGAGGCCGATGCGATCACCTGCCGCCTTGCGACCGAGCGCTTCCGTTTCCGTCCGGCCACGGACCGGGCTGGAAATCCTGTCGAATCCCAGTACGGCTGGCGGCAGAGCTTTTTCGTTACCGACAACCGCAAGTCGCATTGATCCTCAGCGGATCGCACCGGCAATCCGATCGTATCCGAATTCGTTTGGCAACAGCGCTGGTTCGCACCGTAATCGAGGAACAACAACATTGCAGTGACATATACTCAGGCTATTGCGATAGTTCGAACGGCCACCGAAGGTGGCTTGTTTCCGAACCTACGACCCAGGAACCCGATGGACTCGATCATTCCCGTTGTTCTGTGCGGTGGCAGCGGCACCCGTCTGTGGCCGCGTTCGCGCAAGACTTGCCCGAAGCCGTTCCTGCCGCTGGTGGGCGATACCACCTTGTTCGAGGCCACTGTGCTGCGCTGCCCGGCAGAAGCCGGGTTCGGCGCACCGATTGTGGTGACCGGGGCGGCGCATCTGGGCCATGTCGAGGCGCAGCTTCCCGATCCCGCGAACAGCACGATCATCGTCGAGCCGGAAGGCAAGAACACCGCCGCCGCCATTGCGCTCGCCGCGCTGCGCCTGCCGGAAGACGCGGTGATGCTCGTCTGCCCGAGCGACCACCACATCGGCGATGTGGCAGCTTTCCAGGCTGCTGCTCGCGAAGCCGCTGCGCTTGCCCGCAGCGGCTGGCTCGTCTCGTTTGGCATTGCGGCGACTGCGCCGGAAACCGGCTTCGGCTATCTGAAGCGCGGCGATGCCATTCCCGGCTCGGGAGGTTTCGCGGTGGCGCAGTTCGTGGAAAAGCCCGATCTCCAGCGCGCGATCGGTTTCCTTGCCGATGGCGGCTATGCGTGGAACGGCGGGATCTTCGCCTTCCGCGCCGGCACGTTCCTCGCCGAACTCGCTGCCCACCGCCCTGCCTTGTGCGAGGCCGTAAGCGCCGCGGTGGCCGGAGGCCATCAGGACGGCGCGCGGTTCCACCCGGACCCGGCGGCCTTCGCCCGCATCGAAGGGGAATCGGTGGATTATGCGGTGATGGAAAACACCGCCCACGCCGCGATGGTTCCCGCCGCGATGGCGTGGTCCGATATCGGCAACTGGCAGGCGCTTCACGAAGCGCTCGACCAGGATGATCACGGCAATGCCTCGCGCGGCCGAACGGAACTGGTCGATTGCACGAACGTGCTTGTCGATAGCGACGGTCCGCGCGTTTCGGTGATCGGTGCCAGCGATCTGATCGTCGTGGTGGATGGAGACGAAGTGCTCGTCTGCACCGCCGCCGGAGCGCAGAAGGTGGGCAAGCTTGCGGGTGCGGTCAACCAATGAGCATGCTCGCCGTCCGCACCGTGGAGAAGCCGTGGGGGCGCAGCCAGCTGCCCGCTCCGTTCATGGTCCCCTTCGGCAAGCGTGTCGGCGAAATCTGGTTCGAGCCGGTCGAGGAGGTCTACTCGCTGCTCGTGAAGTACATCTTCACCAGCGAGAAGCTTTCGGTTCAGGTCCACCCTGATGATGAGCAGGCCAAGGCCCTCGGCGAATACGACACCGGCAAGGAGGAATGCTGGCTGGTGATCGATGCGGAGCCGGGCGCCACGCTCGGCATCGGGTTCAACGAGGCGGTCAGCGCCGAAGCCATGCGCGCCGCCGCGCTCGATGGCAGCATCGAGGACATGCTGGCCTGGCATCCGGTGCAGGCGGGCGATTTCTTCTACATTCCGGCAGGCACCGTCCACGCCATCGGCGCCGGGGTCAGCCTGATCGAGATCCAGCAGAACTCCGATATCACCTACCGCCTCTACGATTACGGCCGCCCGCGCACGCTGCACCTCGAGAAGGGCATCGCCGTGGCCAGGGGGGAGCCCTATGCCGCATCGCTCCACCGCCACCTCCCGCCGGTCGGCACGACGGAGCTGGCGCGCGGTCGGTACTTCACCGCGCACCGGGTCGAGGGTGAGCCAGATGCCGCGCTGCTGGCCGAATACGATGGTCCGATGCTGGTGCTACCCCGCCGCGGCGAACTGGAACTTGCCGAGCACGTCCTGCGTCCCGGCGATTGCGCCTTTGCGCCTTCGGCTTCGGCCATCACCTTCACGCCCGAAAGCCAGAGCATCATCGTCCGTGCTGCCTGAACATCCCGCCATGATCGCCCAGACCATTCAGTTGGCGCTGGCTCCCGTCTTCGTGCTCGTGGCGATCGGCAACATCATGAACATCCTCACCACCCGCCTCGCGCGGATGGTCGATCGTTCGCGTCATCTGCAGATGCTCCACCCCGGCACCAAGGGTAGCGAGCATGATGTGGTCGTGGTTGAAATGCGGATCATCGATCAGCGCATCGCCCATATCGGCCGCGCGCTGCTCTGCCTCGTGATCAGCGGCCTCGCCATCGGCACCACGGTCGCCGCCCTGTTCCTCAGCGAACTCGTCGGCACGGACCTGCGCGTGGTGACGGCGCTCACTTTCGTCGCCGCCATCACGCTGCTGATGTGTGCGCTGGTGCTCCTGCTCCTCGAAACCCGCCTCGCCGCCCGCGCGCTGCGCCTCCCGCCCGAACTCCTCGAGCTCGAACGCGGCGATCTTTAAAAACAGTGATTTAGAAACAGGGACTACCCCTGTTTACCGCAGCAGATGGCCGGTCCGGTCGCGCTTGGTATCGAGGTAGCGCGCATTGTGCGGATTGGCTGGCAGCTGGTGCGCCACCCGCTCGGTCACGGTCACACCCACGGCCTCCAGCGCTGCGACCTTCGCCGGGTTGTTGGTGAGGAGGCGCACCGCCGCCACGCCCAGCAGATCGAGCATCCGCGCCGCCACCGGAAAATCGCGGGCTTCGCTCGGCAGGCCGAGCCGCTCGTTGGCATCGACTGTATCGTAGCCCTGATCCTGCAATTCGTAGGCGCGCAGCTTGTTGATCAGGCCGATCCCGCGGCCTTCCTGCCGCAGATAGAGCAGCAGGCCCCACCCTCCCGCGTTCGCCTCCCCGGCCATGCGCGCCAGCGCCGCATCCAGTTGCGGCCCGCAATCGCATTTGAGGCTGCCGAGCACGTCGCCCGTCAGGCATTCGCTGTGGAGCCGCACCAGCGGCACATGATCCCCGCTCTGCGTGCCGATCACCAGCGCGACATGTTCGCGCAGGTCATCCCGCGCGCGGAAGGCGATGATCTCGGCGTGTTCGCAGGCATCGACCGGCAGCCGGGCCCGCGCCTGAACGGTCAGCTCGAGCGGGTCCTTGAACGCGGCGAGATCGGTGGGCGTTACCACCACCGCAGGCTCGACACCCGTCGCAACCATGAACGCCGGGAGAATGCCCGCCAGCCGCGCCAGCTCCATCGCCGCCACCGCCGCCGCCTGCGCCGGGCAGGGATCGGCGCGGAACGGCCCGCGCATCGGCTCGGCCAGATCGAGCGCCGGATCGGCGAGCGTGCGCGCGGCATGGAGCGAGAACGGCTCCGCACCGTGGATCATCACCGGCATGTGCGGCTCGGCGGCATCGCGCTGGTTGGCAAGCTTGAGCGTGGCGGCGCGCGCGTGGCTGATCAGCAGCCGCGCGGCGTACAGCCCCGGCTGCACGAACGCGGTCTCCGCCGGAAGCAGGTCCAGCGCGCCGTCTTCAGCCTCCACCCGGATCGCCCAGCCATGACGCAGCGCATCGAGCGCCAGCGCCACCGCGCGCGGGTTTCCGCTCAAAGCGCGAACTCCGTCACCAGCGGCACGTGGTCCGAGGGCTGGTCCCATTTGCGGGTTTCCTCGACGATGCGGTGCGCGACCGACTTGTCGGCCAGCGCGGGCGAGGCCCACATGTGATCGAGCCGCCGCCCCTGATCCTTGTCGCGCCAATAGGAGCGGTAGGACCACCACGAATAGTTGCGCTGCGGCGCGGGGATGTGCTTGCGGCCCAGATCCACCCAGCCATGCGCCGCGCCGAACGCGCCCAGCGCCGCCACTTCCTGCGGGGTGTGGCTGACGACCTTGAGCAGCGCCTTGTGATCATAGACGTCGCAATCGAGCGGCGCGATGTTGAAGTCCCCCACGATCAGGGTCGGCCGCTCGATCGCGCCGGCCCACTGCGTCATCCGCTCCAGAAACGCGAGCTTCTGGCCGAACTTGGGGTTCGCTTGCGGATCGGGAATGTCGCCGCCAGCAGGAATATAGACGTTCTCGATGATCACGCCGCCGTCCGGCGTCATCACCTCGACGCCGACATGCCGCGCCTCGCCGTTGGCCTGCCAGTCGTGGCGGGCAAGCTCGCGAATCGGCACACGGCTGACGGTGGCGACGCCGTGGTAGCCCTTCTGCCCATGCACCGCGCGGTGGGTGTAGCCGAGCTGCTCGAACACATCGTGCGGGAACAGCGCTTCGGCCGTCTTGATCTCCTGCAGGCAGAGAACGTCGGGTGCCTGTTCGGTCAGGAACCGCGCCACCTGATCGATGCGCAGCCGCACCGAATTGATGTTCCAGGTGGCGACAGAGAGCGTGGGTGAAGCCATCCGCGCGCTTTAGGAGCCTAGGGCCAAGGCGGCAAGCCGCGCGCGCGGGCAAGTGCCTTCAGCGCAGGACGCCGCGTTCGTGCTGCCAGGTTCCACCTGACATGGCTGCGAACGAAAAAACCCTCGGACCGGGGGCATGGTCCGAGGGTTCCTTGTGCGTTCGTCACGCTTGTCTGACGGAAGGGATTGTGGACCGGGTAACAGGGGGGGGCGAACCCGGTCGGTTCCGTCTTGACCCCCTCTTGTTAGGACCCCGCCGCTTGCTGGAGGATGAACGGTCCTGTCAGGGTAGGCCTCAAGTCGTCGCAAATTGTCGCAGGATCGAGGTGAAGCCTGGCCGGGCTGCGACAGGCCGACGATTACTTGCGGCCAGCGCCGCGCGGGTCGTTCCAGCGGAAGATGTTCGAAGGCAGCGCAACCCCGTAGCGCTGATTCGTCAGGCGCACGGTGGTCCGGCGATTCTGCGAATCGAGCGCGACCCAGCTGTTGAGCTCCCAGCCGCCCGGTGCGCTCGGTTTCCGCAGCATGATCATCGTGATCGAGCCGTATTCGGGATGGCGCGGATCGCGCACGTCGATGCTGATCACGTCGGCGTGGCCGGTGGGGTTGATCGTGGCGAAGCGCGCCACGTCCTTGTTCGGATCGAGCAGCGCGCCGAGCGGGCTGTTGCGGATCGGCCAGCGCTGCACCTGCCGCACTTCATAGTCGATCAGCGTCAGCGCCGCGCCGTCCGATACGATCAGCAGCGGGATGCCGGGCTGGTACTGGAAGCGGATCTTGCCGGGGCGCTGCATGGAAAGCACGCCGGTCAGGCGCTGGCCGTTGCGGTCGGTCTGGATGAAATCGGCCTGCAGCGTGGTGATCGCGCGCAGGGCGCCGACGGCTTGCTCTACTTGCGGATTGATCGCAGGGGCAGGGGCTGCCGGCGGCGCTGCCGCATAAACGACAGGAGCCGCCAGCGCGCAAAGCGTGGCGGCGACAAGAGTGCGGATGGCGGAAGGCCGGCGGGTCGGGGAGAGCTTCATGGTCATCCCCATACCACTGCCCGGACGGCATTGAACCCGGCGTGAACCCGAAACTGGTTCACGGGCCGGGCACATCGCCGCTTACTTGATCTTCGCTTCCTTGAACTCGACATGCTTGCGAGCCACCGGGTCATACTTGCGGAACACCATCTTCTCGGTGGTGTTGCGCGGGTTCTTCTTCGTCACATAGAAGAAGCCGGTGTCGGCGGTCGAGACCAGGCGGATCTTGACGGTAGTGGGCTTGGCCATGGCTTTGTCCTGAAATCTTGTGCGCGCTAAAAACGAATGCGGCGGCGCGTTGCCACGCCGCCAGACAGGCGCCGGTCGTTGTGAGCGAATCGCACAAAAGTCAAGTGTCGGGAAACGAAGGCAGCGGTTTGATGACCCCGAAGTGTTCCTTTGCCGGCGATTCACCGAGCGGCGGCAATGCGGGCACCTTCTGCTCCACCGGCTTGATCGGCAGTCTGTCCAGCAAATCGCGCACCAGCGTCAATCGTCCTCGGCGCTGGTCGTTGAAATCCACCAGTGTCCACGGCGCATGTCTGGTGTGCGTGGCTTCGAGCATGGCCTCCCGGGCCTTGGTGTAGTCGCGGTACTTGCCCCGCGCGGCAACGTCGATGGGGGAAATCTTCCACTGCTTGGTGGGATCGTCGTGCCGCTCGGCAAAGCGCTGCTCCTGCTCTTCCTGATCGCAGGTGAGCCAGTACTTGAGCAGCAGCAGCCCGTCCTCGACGAGCATCCGTTCGAACTTTGGCGTAGCCTCGAGAAACGCCTCGACCTGCTTGTCAGTGGCAAAGCCCATGACCTTCTCGACCCCGGCCCGGTTGTACCAGCTGCGGTCGAACAGCACGATCTCCCCGGCGGCGGGAAGGTGGGAGACATAGCGCTGGAAGTACCACTGCGTCTTTTCCCGGTCGGTCGGTGCGGGCAGCGCCACGGTGCGGACCTGCCGGGGATTGAGCTTCTGCGAGATCGCGTGGATTGCGCCGGTCTTGCCCGCGGTATCCCGCCCTTCAAGGATGACGAGCACCCGCGCGCCGCTCTGGCTGGCCCAGCCCGCCATGGCCGTCAGCTCGCCCTGCATTGCCTCGAGCGCGTCTTCGTAGTCCTTCTTGCTCAGCTCGTCCTTGCTCACGCGCTCTCCTCCCGCTCGCAACGGGCAGACTGTCGTACCCCCGCCACTTTGGCAATTGCCAGCCGTTGCAAGGGATCACCTCCGGCGTTACAAGTTGCAATTGAAACCATGCCGGAACTCATCGATCTTGCTGCCGATTTCACGCGGCTCCCCGATCTGCCGGCCGGCGTCTTCACCGCGCCGTTGCAGCGCCCTGCGCATGTCGGCGAGGACTGGCTGGAGCCGCACCAGACCGATTACGGCGCCGAGGATCACTGCGTGTGGGACGATCTCTTTGCCCGTCAGGTGCAGATCCTTCCCGGCCGCGCAGCCACGGCATTTCTCAAGGGACTCGACCGGCTCGATCTCGGGCGCGGCGGCGTGCCGGAATTCGCGCGGCTCTCGGCCGAGCTGGGCGCGCTCACCGGCTGGAGCGTCGTGCCTGTGCCGATGCTGATCCCCGATCACGTGTTCTTCTGGCACCTGGCAAACCGGCGCTTCCCGGCGGGCAACTTCATCCGCCCGCGCGAACGGTTCGACTATATCGAGGAGCCGGACGTCTTCCACGATGTGTTCGGCCACGTACCGATGCTCACCGATCCGGTCTTCGCCGATTACATGCAGGAATATGGCCGCGCCGGGTGGAAGGCGATGCGCCACAACCGCCTCAAGGCCCTCGGCGCGCTCTACTGGTACACCGTCGAGTTCGGCCTCATCATGGAGCCCGACGGCCTCAAGGCTTATGGCGCGGGCATTCTCTCCGGTCCGACCGAGGCTGTGTTCGCACTCGAAGCGCAGTCACCCAACCGGATCTTCCTGCACGTCGATCGGGTGATGCGCACCGACTACGCGATCGACGATCTCCAGCCGACATACTTTGTGATCGAGAGCTTCGCCGATCTCTATCGCCAGACCGTGGAGCGCGATTTCGACCGGCTCTACCGGGGGCTGGGCGCCAGCTTCACTTATGCCGGCAGCGCGGTGATCGATGTCGACGATGTCCTCCACCGGGGCACGCTGGAGTACCACTTGCGCGGCGGCAGGCGATCCGGTGCTGCTCCGGTCTAGGCCCAGAGTAGCCAGACGAGGCCCACTGCACCGAGCACGATGCGGTAGGCGGCAAACGGCGTGAAGCCCCGACGGCTGACGTAGCCGATGAAGAACTTCACCACGATCAGCGAGACGAGGAACGAGACGACCGAGCCGATCGCGATTTCCTTCATGCCGACGGGGCCAGCGCCCGCCGTCAGCTCATGCCGGTGATCCCACAGCTGCTTGACCGTCGCCCCCAGCATGGTCGGCACGGCGAGGAAGAAGCTGAATTCCGCCGCCGTCTTGCGGTTCTCGCCCATCACCAGCGCGCCCATGATCGTGGCGCCCGAACGCGAGACGCCCGGGATCACCGCGATGCACTGCATCATGCCGATCTTGATGGCCTGTCCCAGTGGCATCTGGCCCACGGGGCGGTAGGGCTGATGCGAAACCAGCCGTTCGACCGCGATGATGGCAAACCCGCCCAGAATCAGCGCGACGCACACGACGACAGGGTTTTCCAGCAGCAGGTCGATGCGCGATTTGAACAAGACGCCCACGATGGCCGCCGGAATGAACGCAGCCAGCACATTGCGTACGAACGCGATCGATTCGCGCGATCCGCGCAGCGCGCCCACGGCGACATCCATGAAGGTGCGCCAGTAGAGCACGACCACCGCCATGACCGCCGGCAGCTGGATCACGACGTTGAAGACGTCCCAGCTTTTCGCGTCATAGCCGAACAGCTCGGACGCAAGGATCAGGTGGCCGGTCGAGGAGACCGGGATGAACTCGGTAAGCCCCTCGACAATGCCGAGCAGGATGGCGGTGATGGTCGTGTCCATGGCGCGCAGGGGTCGCCGTCTGGCCGCGCCCTGTCAAGCGCGGACACGGCTTAAACTTTTGTCATCTCACCAGATCCGCACGCGGTCCTTTGGCGCAAGGTAGAGCTTGTCGCCCGGTTTCACCTTGAACGCCGCGTACCAGGGATCGAAATTGCGCACGACCGCGTTGACCCGCGCCTCGGCCAGCGAGTGCGGATCGGTCTTGAGCAGCTGGCGCGCCAGCTGCTCGCGCATCTTTTCCCGCCACGATTGCGCGTAGGAGAGGAAGAAGCGCTGGTCGCCGGTCAGCCCGTCGATCACCGGCGCGGGCTTGCCCTTCAGCGAAAGCTTGTAGGCGGCATAGGCCATCGAGAGGCCGGCAAGGTCGCCGATGTTCTCGCCCAGGGTCAGCTTGCCGTTGTGGCAGGTCTTGCCGTCATCGAAGGGGCAGACCTTGTCGTACTGCGCGGCGAGCTTCGCGCCCAGCGCATCGAAGGTCTTGCGGTCCGCCTCGGTCCACCAGTCCTTGAGCGCGCCGGTCCCGTCGTAGCGGGAGCCTTCGTCATCGAAGCCGTGGCCGATTTCGTGGCCGATCGTTGCTCCCACCGCGCCGTAGTTCACGGCCGGATCGGCAGTGGGGTTGAAGTAAGGCGGCTGAAGATAGGCGGCCGGGAACACGATCTCGTTCGCGGTCGGCTGGTAATAGGCGTTCACCGTCTGCGGCGTCATCAGCCACTTGGTCTTGTCGACCGGCTTGGCCAGCTCATCCAGCATGTCCTGCCAGTGCCAGCGCGCCGATTCGATCGCGTTGGCGAGCGGCTGGCCCGGCTTGATGTCCATCCCGGCATAAGTCTTGAACTTGTCCGGATAGCCGATCTTCACCGTGAAGGCGTCGAGCTTGGCGAGCGCGGCCTTGCGCGTCGCCGGGCTCATCCACGCCAGCGTCCTGAGCTTGCCCGCCAGCGCGCTGCGCAGGTTGCCGACGAGCGTAACCATCGCGGCCTTGCTCGAGGGCGGGAAGTGCTGCTCGACATAGGCCTTGCCGATAGCCTCGCCCATCTGGCCCTGCACCGAGGTCAGCGCGCGCTGCCAGCGCTGGCGGTCGCGCTCGCGGCCCTGCAGGGTCTTGCCGTAGAAGGCAAAGCGGGCGTTATCGACGTCGCTCGGCAGCACTGCGGCATTGTCCATCAGGAAATGCGCGGCGGTCCAGGCCTGCAGCGTGGCAATGTCTTCCTCGCCCAGCAGCTTGATCAGCGCCGGAACACCGCCGCCCAGCTTGGCAAGGTCGTCCTTGCTGAGCCCCAGCTTGGCGACCTTGTCTGCGCCTGGCGGGATCTCGCCGACGAATACCGAATCGACCTTGCCGAGACCCGAGGTGTCCAGCAGCGTCGCCACCGGGAAGGCGCTGCCCATCGCAATGAGGTCTGCGCGCGAGATGCGGTTGGTCGTCAGCAGCGGGTTGCGCTGCAGGGCCTTGTCCCAATCGAGCACGGCGATCTTGCGCTCGAAATCATAGACCTTGGCGGCCGTGCCGGCGGCGTCGGCATATCCGGCCTTGCCCAGCATGAAAGTCAGCAGGTCGCGGTACTTGCCCTGCAACTCGCGGTTACGCTCGTTGTCGACAAGGTAGTAATCGCGGTCGGGCAGGCCGAGCCCGCCGATATCGGAGTAGGCCGCGTTCATGTCGGGCTTTTCGGCGTCGATCTGCACCGAGAAATCCAGCGGCGAGGGGAAGCCGGGCGCGGCGAACAGCGCTGCCAGATCGGTGCGCGTCTGTGCGGCCTTGATCCGGTCGAGCCAGGGCTGCGCCGGGGCCATGCCGGCAGCATCGATCGCCGACCGGTCGAGGAACGCGCGGTAGCTGTCGGCGATGCGCTGGCCGTCGGTGCCTGCCGCCTGCGGCGTCGCGGCGAGGCTCTGAACGATGTCCTTGACCGCCTGTTCTGCCCCCAGCACGAGCGCCAGCGCCACGCCGCTATAGGGATATTGCGGCGGGATCGCTTCGCTGCGGCTCCACTTGCCGTTCACGTAGGCAAAGAAGTCGTCACCGGGCTTCACGGTCCGGTCGATGTCGGCGGGGTTCATGCCCCAGCCGCCGAACGTCGGGATGCGGTAGCCGTCGATTTCGGCAGGCTTTGCAGTGCCGGTTTGGGCGGTACCGGTTGGGGCAGTATCGGCTTGGGCTGCCGGGGCAATAGCGAGCGCAAACAGCGAGGCAGCGGTGATCGCGCCCTTGACGTGCTTCAGCATGGCTCAGGAATATCCAATCGGTTGCAAATGTATCTAACCGGGACACTAACCATCGCCCTGCGCTTGTCCAGCGCCCGGCAGTACGACCTTGGTGCAGTCTGTCTCAGTACGGTCGGTTAGGCTTCGGCGCTGTCGAACTGCAGGCGCGCGAGGCGGGCATAGAGCCCGTCCTGCGCCGAAAGCGCGGTATGCGTGCCCTGTTCGACGATGCGGCCCTTGTCCATCACCACGATGCGGTCCGCCGCGCGCACGGTGGCAAGACGGTGCGCGATGACGAGCGTGGTGCGCGCCTTCATCAGCCGGTCGAGCGCATCCTGCACGAGCCGCTCGCTCTCGGCGTCAAGCGCGCTGGTTGCTTCGTCGAGGAGCAGGATCGGTGCATCGCGCAGCAGCGCGCGGGCGATGGCGATGCGCTGGCGCTGCCCGCCCGAAAGCCGCGCGCCGTCCTCGCCGAGAAAGGTGTCGAGGCCCTGCGGCAGTTCCTTGAGGAACGTGGCCGCATTGGCCGCTTCGGCCGCTTCCCAGATCTGCGCGTCGCTGGCGCCCCAGTTGCCATAGCGCAGGTTGTCGCGCGCCGAGGCGGCAAACAGTACGCCTTCCTGCGGCACCAGCGCCATGCGGGCGCGCACTTCGGCGGGGTCCGCCTGCGGCAGCGGCACGCCGTCGATGCGCACGGTGCCGGCATGCGGATCATAGAACCGTTCGGCGAGCAGGAAGAGCGTCGACTTGCCCGCGCCCGAGGGGCCAACGATGGCGACCGTTCCGCCCGGCTCTACGCTGAGCGAGAAGTCCTCCAGCGCGGCCACTTCCGGGCGGCTGGGATAGCGGAACGAGACGTTCTGGAACGCGATCTGGCCGCGCGGCGGATGCGGCAGGCGCAGCGGGCGCGCCGGAGCGGTGATCTCGGGCTGCTCGAGCAGCAGTTCGTTGAGCCGGCCGGCGGCGCCAGCACCGCGCAGCAGGTCGCCGTAGACTTCCGTCAGCGCGCCCACTGCGCCGGCCACGATGCCGCCCGTCAGCACGAAGGCCGCGATGGTGCCGCCGCTGATCGAGCCGTTGGCGACAGCCGTCGCGCCTTGCCACATCAGCACGGCGATCCCGCCGAACACCAGCATGATGACGATCGCGGTCATGATCGAGCGAATCATGATGCGCCGCTTGGCCGCGCCGAAGGTGCGCTCCACCGCCTCCCCGAAACGGGCCGCTTCGCGCATTTCCTGCCCGAATGCCTGCACGACCTTCATCGCGCCCAGCACTTCGCTGATCTGCACGCCGATGTCGGCCACGCGGTCCTGGCTCGAGCGCGAGGCCGTGCGCAGCCGCGATCCGAAATAGACGATTGGCCCGACGACGACCGGAATGCCCACGAGCAGCCCTGCGGTCAGCGCCGGGGCCAGCGTGAAGAGATAGATGAGCCCGCCCAGCGCCGTGATCGAGTTGCGCAGCGCGATCGAACAGGTGGTGCCGACCACCTGTTCGATGATCGCGGTGTCGGACGTCATGCGCGAGGAGATTTCCTTCGGGCTGTTCGTCTCGAAGAAGCTCGGCGGCATGCGCAGCAGGTTGGCCTGCACCTTGAGGCGGATATCGGCGACGACGCGCTCGCCCAGCCACGACACGAAGTAGAACCGCACCGCGGTTCCCAAGCCGAGGATCACCACGACCACGAGCAGCCAGCGGAACGAGCTGTTGATCGTATCGGCATTGGCGCCCTTGCCGAACGCCTTGTCGATGATCGACTTGAAGCTGGCCGGAACGGCGATGGTCGCGCCCGAGGTGATGAGCAGCGCGGTGAGCGCGATCGCCACTTCGCCGGGGTAGGACGCCGCCTCGCGCAGGAGCATGCGCAGCGGGCTGAGCGTGCGCGCGTGCCGGGGGGCGCCCAGCGCTTCCGGGGCGGTGTCGACAGCCGGGGTTTCGGGGGCGGAGTTCTGGGTATTGGCGTCCATCGCGCCCGCCCTAGCCCATGCGGGCAGGGGCCGAAAGGGGGCAGCAGGGCAATCGCGCCCGCAGCGCCACAATGGTGCGTTGCACAAGGTGCAAAATCACGGCACACTGGGCACAATCGGAGCAGCGTACGGCTCCGCAACAATACAAAGGTGTTCGCAGTGCTCTACAAGGCTTACGAGATTCAGCGCTCGATGCTCAACGCTGGCAGCGCCATGGCATCGATGACTGCCGACATGCTCGCCGATCCGCGCAACCCGTGGGCGTCGTTCGGCGGCACCCAGATGATGGCGTCCGCGCTTGAGGTGTTCGCCCACGCCGCCGCACCGCGCGGCAAGCCTGCGTTCGGCATCAAGGTCGTCACCGTCGATGGCCATCCGCATGCGGTGAACGAGACGGTGGAGATCCAGCAGCCCTTCGGCAACTTGCGCAAGTTCACGCATGAAGGCCTGCCCGCCGATGCGCCGCGCCTGCTGATCGTCGCACCGATGAGCGGCCATTACGCTACGCTGCTGCGCGGCACGGTGGAACGGATGCTCGAACGCTGCGTCGTCTACATCACCGATTGGGCCGACGCTAAGTACGTGCCGCTGGCGGAAGGGCGCTTCGACCTCGACGAATATATCGACTACCTGATCGGCTATCTCGAACACATCGGGCCCGGCGCGCACATGATGGCGGTGTGCCAGCCTTCAGTCCCCGCACTTGCTGCAACGGCGGTGATGGCGGTGCGCGAAAACCCGTGCCGACCGGTCACGCTCACCATGATGGGCGGCCCGATCGACACGCGCGAAAGCCCAACGGCGGTCAACGATCACGCGATCACCAAGCCGTTCGTGTGGTTCAAGCACAACGTGATCACCACCGTGCCCGCCAACTATCCCGGCGCGGGGCGGCAGGTCTATCCCGGCTTCGTCCAGCTCGCGAGCTTCATGTCGATGAACCTCGGCAGCCACATGAACGCCCACTACGGCCTGTTCAAGCACCTCGTTCAGGGCGACGGCGAGAGCGCGGACGCAACCAAGACGTTCTACGATGAATACCGCGCCGTCTGCGACATGACCGCCGAGTTCTATCTCCAGACCGTCGACGTCGTGTTCCAGCAGCACCTGCTGCCCAAGGGCGAACTGGTCCATCGCGGCATCCTCGTCGATCTCGCCGCGATCAAGGACACCGCGATCCTGTGCATCGAGGGCGAGCGCGACGACATCTCGGGCATCGGCCAGACCAAGGCCGCGCTCAAGGTGACGCCGAACCTGCCGGAGAAGCTCAAGAAGTACCACCTTGCGCCCGAAGTCGGCCACTACGGCATCTTCAACGGCTCACGCTGGCGCACCAGCATCGCGCCGGTCGTCGAAGGCTGGATCAAGAGCAACACGGCCGCGCGCCGGCTCAGCGTGGTAGCGTAGGGGCGCGCTTGCCAATTCCGGCCGGGGATGGCCGGAATTGGTGGAGAGCAGACATTTCTGCAAGCACGGGGTGACGGGCTTGGGGCATCAGCGGACGGTACAAATGCGCGCCCGTCGGCTAGCCCCTCAGCCTCTCAAACAAAGAACTGCGTGATCCACTCGCACATCAGCGCGGGCTTGGGCTCGCCTTCGATCTCGACGGTGATTTCCATCGTCTGCTGCCACTGACCGGGGCGCTTCTCGTCCAGCTCGAGCAGTTTGAACACGCCGCGCACGCGCTTGCCCGAGCGGACGGGCGCAAGAAAGCGCGTCTTGTTGCCGCCGTAGTTGACGCCCATCTTCACGCCTTCGGGGCGCGGGCAATCGCTTTCCTGGGTCAGCAGCGGGATCAGCGAGAGCGTCAGGAAGCCGTGCGCGATCGTCCCGCCGAAGGGGGTCAGCTTGGCCTTTTCCGCGTCGATGTGGATGAACTGGAAGTCGCCAGTCGCCTCGGCGAACTGGTTGATCCGCTCCTGCGTCACCTCGACCCATGCCGAGGTGCCCACCACCTGACCGACCAGTTCCTTGATTGCGCCCGGTGCCATCGTCTTCATCACATCGTCTCCCGCTTTGATTTGCTTGTCGCCGTTTCATGGCGGCAAGTGGCGCAGCGTTCAACGGTCTCGTTTCAGCGCGATAGCGCGGCGCCGCGGCCAAGGCGGGGTTGCAGCGCATTGAGCGCGCGCTGTGCCGGCAGTTCGATCAGCGCATGGGCTGTGCCCGATACGACAACCAGCGTGGCCGTGAAGAGTGCCAGCTGCCAGATGCCCAGTTGCAGGTCCGCGCCGACCAGAACCAGCTTGAACACGATGAACAGGCCGAAGTGGCACAAGTACGTCGAGTAGCTGACTTCCCCCAGCCAGTGGATCGGCCCGCTCGCCAGCCATCCGGCGATGCGGCCCTCAGCCAGCGCCATCGCGAGCAGGACCAGCAGCAGCGTGAGCGGCACCCAGCCCGTCTCGGGCAGTGCGAACCACAGTCCGGCTGCGCAGGTCACGCCAGCAGCGATGCCGCAGACATGTCCGATGCGCTGTGCGGATGGCAGCGCGCGCCAGTGGAGCCAGAGCCGGGCGGCCAGTGTCCCGGCGGTGAACTCGATCAGGCAGCGCGGTAGCCCGAGCGTCGTGATCGCATCGCCGAGGCTGACATGGCCCAGCGCCGCATAGAGCACAAAGAGCGCGGTCAGCAGCAGCCCGAGGCTGGCCGTCAACGCGGCAGGGCCCAACGTGCGCCGCCCCAGCAGCGCGATCAACGGGAACAGCAGGTAGGCTGCCATCTCCGTGCTGATCGACCAGGCCGGATGGTTCCATGCCAGCGCGCTGGTGAAGCCCCAGTTCTGGATCAGCACGATGTGGAGCGGGAGCTCGGCAAAGGGGTAGCCGGACCGGTCTCTGCCGGTGAGCGCGAGCAATACCGACAGGGCGATGAACCCCGTCAGCACCGCCGCATGCAGCGGCCAGATGCGCGCAATGCGGCGCCACCAGAAGTTCCCGATGGCGGCTGCATCGCAGCGGGCAAGCCGCTCGCCGTACGTAAGCCAGAGCACGAAGCCCGACAGCATGAAGAACAGGTCGACCGCGAGGTACCCCTTGGCGAGGACCGCGATCACCGGCCCCGGCAGGAGCGCGGTGAGCGACAGGCGGATGTGGTAGAACACCACCAGCCACGCGGCGAGCCCGCGCAGTCCGGTCAGGGCTTCGAGGCGCAGGGGCCGGGCCGTCATCGCGCAAGGTTTCCGGGCTGGCGTGGCGCATCGCCCGGTTCAGGGCTCGCCACGGCCGCCTTCGGCTTGCGGCGCTGCCATTCCAGAGGAGGGGCGAGGCGGCGGGCGACCTGCATGGCCAGCGCGATCTGGAGCCCGATCAGCATGAAGATGAAAGGCTGGAAGGCGATGCCGACGAACAGCGCGCCGAACAGGTAGACGCAATGCCCCGATTGCAGCGCCAGCGCGAGCGAACGGTCCGACCGGCTTTCGGCATCATCCCTGCGGCGCAGGCGGCGCTGGATCAGTTCCAGCTGCAGCAGGCCCGAAAAATGGAGGATCAGCCACAGGGCGAGGCCGGGGTAGCCCTGTTCGCCAAGCATCTCGAAATAGCCCGAGTGATAGGCGCGCGCCTTTTCTTCGATCCGCTCGGTCTCGATCGCGGTGTTGTTGTCGCCCGCATTCTCGGCCTTGACCGTGTCATAGCTGAAGCTGTTCTGGCGGTAGGCTTCGAAGCCGCCGCCGAACGGATGCAGCTTGGCGAAGTCGATGGTCCACTTCCACACCGCCATGCGCGTCGATGCGGACTGATCGGACTTGTGGTTCTCGATCGTGTTCATGCGCTCGATGTAGCTTTGCGGCAGGAACGGCACGGCTACGGTGGCGAGCGCGCCGATGATCCCGATGTAGAGCAGCGGCCGCTTCACCGTGCGCAGCGATAGCGCGATCAGGATGACGAGGCAGATCAGCCCGGTGCGGGTCTGGGTGCCGACCGGGATCAGGCTGCAGGAAAATGCCAGCGCGATGGCGAAGAGCGTGACCAGCTTGCCGGGCTTGAAGATGGTGCCGTAGCGCGCCAGCCAGAGAATGAGAGGAATCGAGGCGACCGCAACGGTGGAGAGCGTGCTGCCCTCGTATATGCCGGTATTGTCGTTCACCAGCAGCTTGAGCTGGCCATAACCGCCGCCGCCAGCCAGTGTCTTGATCCCGCCGCCGATCACGATCGTACCCAGCGAAAGCACCATGACCAATGCGAGGGCTTCGATTCGCAGGCGGGTGCGCACCGTCAGCGGCAGGAACAGCGCGAAGATCAGCGCCTTCCACACCCAGCTCCACTTTTCGAGCGCCTCATCGGGGAAATCGGCGGTGCGCGTGGTCAGCCCGCAATAGATCAGCAGCAGCAGCAGCACGAATTGGCGCGGCGAAAAGCGAATGCCGCGCTTGTCCTCGGCGATGACCCAGGCGGTCACCGCGCCCAGAAATGCGATGAGGCTGATGGGGATCGACTGGAGAAAGCCCCAGCTCACCTTCTGCGGCGCGACGATGTCGATATAGGCATAGGCCAGCACGAACAGGAACGGCCGGCGCAGCCCGGCGACCATGAACGCGGCGACAAAGGCGGTGAGGAAGAGGTTAAGCACGCGGCTTTCTCGCAAAGCCGCCTGGCGCCGACGCCTTTGGCAGGGGCACGGCGCTGCCCGTGAGAGCCGGATCCGTGGGCACCGGATCCTGGTCGAGATCGTCGCGGTGCAGCAGGCGCCAGACGGCAATCGCCATCAGCAGATGCGGCACCACCACGGTAAAGATGTCGATCATGCGGGCATGCCCAGGTTCACCATTGCGGCCCCGATCGAACCGTCTTCGCAGCCTTTTAGGCCAACTCGGTTGACGCGGCGTTAAGTCCTGCCGTGTCATGGCAGTTCGCATGGCCCGGATCCTCCATATCCTCGATCATTCGCTGCCGTTGCAAAGCGGCTACACGTTTCGCACGCGCGCCATCCTCAAGGCGCAGGAGGGGCTGGGGCACGAAGTCCGCGGCCTCACCGGCCAGCGCCATGCCGCCCCGCCGACCGGCGCGGAGCCCGAGGACCATGACGGCCTCCTCTTTCACCGTACACCCGGCAAGCCTTCCGGACCGCCGGGCCTTGCGGAATGGCAGGAAATCGGCGCGCTCGCCCGCCGGATCGAGGCCGTGGCCCGCGAATGGCGGCCCGATGTGCTCCATGCCCACTCGCCCGCGCTGGGCGGCCTCGCTGCGGTGCGCGCTGGCCGCAGGCTCGGCATCCCCGTCGTTTACGAGATCCGCGCCTTCTGGGAGGACGCCGCGGTCGGCAACGGCACCGGCAGCGAAGGCTCGCTGCGCTACCGCTTGACCCGCGCGCTCGAAGACCGGGTCGTGCGCGGCGCCGATGCCGTCGTCACCATCTGCGAAGGCCTGCGCAGCGATCTCGTCTCGCGCGGGCATGCGGCGTCCAGAATCACCATCATGCCCAACGGGGTCGATCTCGCGCTGTTCGGTCAGCCGCTGGAACGCGATGCGGAGTTCGCGCGCAGCCTCGGCCTCGGCGATGGCCCGGTGATCGGCTTCCTCGGCAGTTTCTACCCCTATGAAGGGCTCGACGACCTGATTGCCGCCATGCCGATGATCCTGACGCGCCAGCCTGACGCGCGCTTGCTGCTTGTCGGCGGCGGCCCGGCGGAAGCGCAGCTCCGCGCGCAGGCGGCGGCCTCCCCCGCAGCGGCGGCGATCCACTTCATCGGCCGCGTGCCGCACCACGAAGTCGATCGCTACTACGCACTCGTCGATGTTGTCTGCTATCCGCGCAAGGGTATGCGACTCACCGATCTCGTCACGCCGCTCAAGCCGCTGGAAGCGATGGCGCAAGGCAAGCTGGTCGCGGCCAGTTCGGTTGGGGGGCACCGCGAACTGATCGAGGACGGGATGACCGGCACCCTGTTCCCGCCCGACCATCCGGCCGGACTCGCCACAGCAATGGCGGATTTGCTGCAGGATCGCGGCCTGTGGGACGCCCGCCGCACCGTCGCACGCGCCTTTGTCGAACGCGCGCACGATTGGTCACGCAATGCTGTTCGTTATGATTCCGTTTACCAAACCCTGTTAACCCGAAAGCAAGTAATCTCCGGCGCTGCGGCCTGATTCAGGCACCGGCACCGGGGGAGCCATCATCCCACCCATCCGGGGTCAGACACGCGCCATGAGTAGGTTTCGCCAGAAGTTTCAGGCCACGACGAACCGGGTGAAGCCGGATGCCGAAGGTCTGGCCGAAGCACCTCGCAAGCCGCGCCGTCCCGCCCGGCGGCGGAGCGCACCAGTTACCGCGCATCGCCTGTTCCCCGCTTTCGCCGCTGCGTGGTTTGCCGCGCTGCTCGGCCTTGGCAGCCTCGCCATCCCCGGCCCTCTTCTCGGTGCGCTCGTGCTCAAGACCGGGCTCCCGGCGCTGGTGCCCGCTGCCGCCCCGCCGCTCGGCTTTACCGCGCATCTGCTCGTCGCCGTCGCTCTCGCCATGCTTGGCGCAGCGATCGGCCTCGCGATTTCGCTGCGCTTGCGTCCGCAAGGCCTTGCCGAAGCGCGTCCGGTCGCTCCGATTGTTACCGCGCCTGCCCCCGCTGCTGAAGAAGTTTACAAGGTGCGCGCCCGCGATGCCCATCCCGATGCGCCGCCGCGCCGTCCGCTGGTGCTGACCGAAGCGCTGGCCGATCCCATCTTCGAACCTGTCGCCGAACCGCTGACAGAAGAGCCCGTCGAACCCGAAGCCCCCCTGCTGCGCCGCAAGCGCAGCGTTGAAGGCAGCGAACCGGTTGCCCCGTGGATCCAGCAGTTCGTCCCCGGCGGCAATGGCGTGGTCCGCCCGCTCGATCTGTCCGCGCTCGATCTGGACGATGCGGTGGAGCCGCCCTTCTTCGTTCAGCCGGAACCCGTGATCACCGAAGCGGTTGAACCCGTGGCCCAGCAGCAGCCCGAGCCCGAGCCCGAGCCGGTGGCCGAACCTGCCGCCGCCCCTGCTGCGCCGGTGCTGATTGCCGCCACGCCGCAGCTTCCGGCCGGTTTCACCGCCGCGCTGTCCGATGCGGCCGATGGCAAGTGGTCGCCTGTCGCCGGGGCGCCGCTTGAGAACCTCGGTCTCGTCCAGCTTGTCGAACGCCTCGCGCTGGCCATTGCCGAGCAGAAGGCCGCCAACGAAGCGGTGATTGCCGCAGACGCTGCTGCCGGGAACGTGGCGGAAGAGCGCCCACTCGAACCCGGCCCCTTTTCGCGGCCGCAGATCGTCAGCCCTGCTGAGCCGGCTTCGGACGAGCACTCTGCCGGATCCACTCGCAATGCGATCCTGCGCCGTCTGGGCGCGATTGCAGAGGAGAGCCCTGCGGCCGCACCGAACGAAGCGGTCGTCCCGATCCGTCCGGTCGAGCAGGGCGCACCTGCCCTTTCGCTCGCTGCAACCGCGCCGATGGCTCCGGTCGAGGCGAACGAAGCCTTGCGCACGGCTCTGGCGACGCTCCAGCGCATGACGGCGCGCGCCTGACGCTGCGCACCTGACGCTACGGCAAGGCTGGTATCGCCCTGCCATTCGGGTGCGCTTCGCCCGTGCATCCGTATTTCCGACCGGATCACCGCCGGACCCTTCGGGCAATTCGCGCAGCGCCATTGCAAAATAACATTCCTGCAGTCATGGGGGGATTCCGCGCAACTTTCGTTGTCCTCTGGGCAGCGTGATTCGCGCTGGGCGTATCAACCGACGTCATCAGACCGAGTGCAGGGCGAAAAATTGTGATGGGTTTTCCGCAGGTTCAGGGTCTTTACGATCCGCGTAACGAACACGACGCATGTGGCGTCGGCTTCGTCGCGCATATCAAAGGCATCAAAAGCCACGGAATTATCGAGCAGGCGCTCGAGATCCTGCGCAATCTCGATCATCGCGGCGCGGTCGGTGCCGATCCGCTGCTGGGCGACGGCGCCGGCATCCTGATCCAGATCCCCGATGCGCTGCTGCGCCGCTGGGCTGAGGGTGAGGGCAAGGAACTGCCCGCGCCCGGCGATTATGCGGTGGCCATGTGCTTCCTGCCGCAGGACGAACCGGCGCGGAACTTCGTGATCGAGGTGTTCGAACGCTTCATCGCCAAGGAAGGCCAGCACCTCGTGGGCTGGCGCGATGTGCCGACCACGCTCGAAGGGCTCGGCAAGACGGTGATCGAGCAGATGCCGGTCATCCGCCAGTGCATCATTCGCCGCGGCGACAACTGCCCCGATCAGGACGCGTTCGAGCGCAAGCTGCTGGCAATCCGCAAGCAGACGCAGAACCCGCTCGCCGCCATGGCCGAAAAGCACGGCCTGCCGGGTGTGACCCAGCTCTACATGCCCAGCTTCTCGTCGCGCACGGTGGTCTACAAGGGCCTGCTGCTCGCCGATCAGGTCGGCTCGTTCTACGACGATCTGCGCGATCCGCTCTGCGTCTCGGCGCTCGGCCTCGTTCACCAGCGCTTCTCGACGAACACTTTCCCCAGCTGGAAGCTCGCGCACCCCTACCGGTTCATCGCCCACAACGGTGAAATCAACACCGTGCGCGGCAACGTCAACTGGATGAACGCGCGCCGCCGCACCATGGAATCGGAGCTGCTCGGCCCCGATCTCGACAAGATGTGGCCGCTGATCCCGCACGGCCAGTCGGACACCGCCAGCCTCGACAACGCGCTCGAGCTGCTGCTTGCGGGCGGCTACAGCCTTGCCCACGCGGTGATGATGCTCATTCCGGAAGCATGGGCCGGCAACCCGCTGATGGATGCCAAGCGCCGCGCCTTCTATGAATATCACGCCGCCCTGATGGAGCCGTGGGACGGCCCCGCCGCCGTCGCCTTCACCGATGGCCGCCAGATCGGCGCAACGCTCGATCGCAACGGCCTGCGCCCGGCGCGCTTCTCGATCACGCGCGACGATCTCGTCTGCATGGCTTCGGAAAGCGGCGTGCTGCCCTTCCGCGAGGAAGACATCGTCCGCAAGTGGCGCCTTCAGCCGGGCCGCATGCTGCTGATCGACCTCGAGCAGGGCCGCATCATCGAGGATGAGGAAATCAAGGCGCAGCTCGCGGGCGAAGAGCCCTACGAGGAGTGGCTCGCCTCTGCGCAGTACAAGCTCAAGGAACTCGCCGAAGTCGAGCCCGAGGAAGCGGCGCTGCCCGAGCCGACCTCGTCGCTGTTGGACCGTCAGCAGGCCTTCGGCTACACGCAGGAAGACATTTCCCGGTTCCTCGAACCGATGGCGATCAATGGCGATGATCCGCTGGGGTCGATGGGCACCGATACGCCCATCGCTGTCCTCTCGGACCGCTCGCGCCTGCTCTACGATTACTTCAAGCAGAACTTCGCGCAGGTGACGAACCCGCCGATCGACCCGATCCGCGAGGAACTCGTGATGAGCCTCGTCTCGATGATCGGTCCGCGCCCGAACCTGCTCGGCCACGATGCCGGCACGCACAAGCGCCTCGAAGTCGATCAGCCGATCCTGACCAACGCCGATATCGCCAAGATCCGCTCGGTCGAAGCCGCGCTCGACGGCGCCTTCCGCACCGAGACGATCGACACGACCTGGGACGCCTCGACCGGCGCTGCGGGCCTCGAAATGGCGATCAAGGAAATGTGCTGGGCCGCCACCGAGGCCGTGCTCGCGGACAAGAACATCCTGATCCTGTCCGACCGCGCGCAGAACGAAAACCGCATCGCCATGCCGGCGCTGCTCGCCACCGCCGCCGTCCACCACCACCTCGTCCGCCAGGGCCTGCGCATGCAGACCGGCCTCGTCGTGGAAACCGGCGAAGCGCGCGAAGTGCACCACTTCTGCGCGCTCGCGGGCTACGGCGCGGAAGCAATCAACCCCTATCTCGCGTTCGAGACGCTGGAATCGATCCGCGTCAGCCGCGATCTGCCGCTCTCGGCCTACGACGTCGAGAAGAACTACATCAAAGCGGTGGGCAAGGGCGTGCTCAAGGTCATGTCCAAGATGGGCATCTCGACCTACCAGTCCTATTGCGGTGCGCAGATCTTCGATGCGGTCGGCCTGTCGTCGGCCTTCATCGAGAAGTATTTCACTGGCACTGCCACCACCATCGAAGGCGTCGGCCTGACGGAAATCGCGGAAGAAACCGTCCGCCGTCACGCGGTCGCCTATGGTGACAGCCCGGTCTACCGCAAGATGCTCGACGTCGGCGGCATGTACCAGCTGCGCCTGCGCGGCGAGGAACACGCGTGGACGGCGGAGAACGTCGCGGCGCTCCAGCACGCGGT